>JBICHZ010000162.1:0-18167 GCA_043101355.1 Rhodopirellula sp. JB044 | reverse complement strand
CCTCACTCTGGTTTTTTTTTTTCGTTTTTTTTTCCCTATTTGTGTGTTTTCGCCGACACTCACTAAATCGATAAACCCCAAGACATTTGGTGATTCACGAGCCCTCCCAAGACTTTTGGCGAGTTGCGCTACCCGAAAACTAGGCTTTGACGCATCGCTAAAAACGCAGCACGTGACGCGATCGTTGAAAGAGGCAAAAAGATGGACAGCAGCGGTTGGAGAGAGTGGTACGAGGCGCTCGCGAAACCGGCCTGGACGCCGGAGCCGTCGACGATCGGTTTGGTCTGGCAAATTCTCTACCCGATCATTCTCATCACGTTCGGGTACGTCTTTGTGCAGACGATTCGTGGGCGGATACCATGGAAGGTGGCAGTACCGTTTGCTGTGAACCTGGTCGCAAACCTTCTTTTCACGCCGATTCAGTTTGGGCTGCGAAATTTGCCTCTCGCGGCGATCGATATTCTCGTGGTGTGGATCACGATCCCGGTCATGGTGTGGCTCGTGTGGCGATATTCCCGATGGATCGCGATCGCCCAAATTCCTTATTTAATCTGGGTATCGATCGCGACCGGGTTGCAAGTATCCATCACAGCTTGGAACGTTTAGGTTCCGTCGCAAACGGTTCAAATACGCTCTGCCGTTTTCTGCAACGAGTACTCAGTGAGTAATCGTATCGTCCGATGCGGCTGGGATGGTGGTGTTCGAAATCACGTCGTCAGGGTCGGACGTGAAATGATCTCGACAGAAACTGCTGCACATGCAGGCGGTGTACCCGTGTGCTTCCGCGGTGAGTTCGGACTTCCCGTCCATCGAGAGTTGGCAGACGTAGCATTTGCCGATCACGTGGTCTTCCTGGCCGTCGAGTTTGTCAGCGGAGGCCAACGCGGCGAGGATTTCCTGGCTCGGTGGAGGGCCGTCGGTAGCGGAGGCGATTTGAAGATGCTGCGAAGAGTCATCGCAGCCTGCCAGCGCGATCATGCCGAGCATGACCACGCCGCAAAAGCGAGATTTCATAGTTCGATCCTGGTCGGAAAGGGGGCAAAGTCAGCGAAACGAATTCCACTAATGAGAAGATACATTGCGAATTTGATTCGGGACGTGCAAAGTGAGCGTCGATGCGTAGCTCGTGTATTCGTACTGCTCGGTTTTTTCGTCTTCGGCGGTATGATGCGCGACGATGAGGTACAAATTCGCGGCCTTTGGAGTGAAACTCGCCATGCCGTTTTCATCGGTGCGGAATTCGAAATTCGGGTCGAACTCGCCGCTCAGTTCACCGCCCTCGGGAATGAAACTGACGACGACATCCGAGATCGGTTTCCCGTGATGCAACACTTGCACAGTGATCGGTTGACCAGTGGCGGTTTGGCTGACGGGGCAGGTTTGCAGTACCAGTTCAAACGGCAGGCCGACTGGTCGGTTGTGGACATGGTTTTTCAGTTGAGGGGCGTCGAGCGAGTCGGCAACGAGGAAGTATGCCTTCGCCGTTCGGACTCCGCGGACGGATTTACCATGTTGCATGACGCGGTCGAGCGTTTGAACGACGCAGTGTGTGCCGGTTTGTTCCAAAACGAGCGGTGTCGTCCAGTAACCCTCTTTCTCGGCCGAGGCGGTTGCGAACATTTTGTCTCGAAGATCAGTGGACGTGCTGTCCGGGCGGACGTGGTCGACCGTGACCCAGTCGAGATTGATGCGGCCGGCCAACTTGAAATCACGATGATGGTTGCCGTGGTTGCCCAGACGCAGGTCCACGTGAGCGACCTCGCCGGTGCGAATGACGGGCGATTGTGTTTGCAACCAGACGTCGTGAGCGGACGTCAACGTGCCGGTTAGCGAGAGTAGCAGAAGTGTGATTAGCGATTGAATTCTTAACATTTGGGGAGTCCCGTTTGATGGATTGGAGTATGTGATGGGAGCAAAGAAAGATCTGCTCAGAGTTCTTCCATGACCTCGTGACCGTTGCGGGTGCCGAGGGCACGCCACACGTCGAGGTCAACGCTTTCATTGATAAACGTGACACTGCCGTCACATCGGGAGACGTGAACGCCACCCGGGTGATTGCTGCGAGATCCGAAAACGCCCCATCCGCAGGTTTGCATGTCAGGGATGCCGCTTTGTGGCGGGTGATAGTGCGTGTATCCGGTCCAGTATTCACGGCCGTTGATCCAACCCGCTCCGCGTTGGCCTGACCAGCCGCGGTGCAGACTGCTCGCACGTGTGTAGGCTTCCATCTCGTCAGGGTTTTCGGGCAGAACGTATCCGCTCATTCCCGGCGTGGCGGGAGGCATGGATCGATCGGTGAAGGCACAGGTCACATTAAACATGGTCCGTCGTCGCATCGCGTCGATGGTCGGTTCGGCGGGCGACTGTTCGAGCACGCCGAGCAGGTGTTCGGCGAAAGCCGCGGTGTTGCTCAGGCCGTCAGTGACCGCTTCGAATCCGACCTTGGAATTGATCCAAAGAACGCCGTCGGTCGGAACCCGAGTGTCATACAGCGTGCCGACTCCCGTTCCGGTGTTCATTCCGTAGTTCGTTCCCGAGTAGCTCTGCTGCGGACCCGCACCGGATAGCGATGTGACGGTAAAGGTGCGCTCGTAGTCTTCGCTCGGGCATGCCAGAGTGGTGATCATGCTCGCTGCTGCGGTGTCGTGTGGCGTGACGAGCTGCCCGGGGCAACAGCCAACGTGCAGCGGCCGATCAAAGTGAATGAGGTCGAGCATGTTGCCCTGCTCATAGAATGGCGCCATCTGTGCAAAGATCGAGAAGTTTCCCGAGATGCCCGCACCGGTGGTGTAGTTGGACGGAAGTTTGCGATGCGAGCTTTCGTAGTTGTGCATCGCAAGGGTGATCTGTTTCAGATTGTTTCCGCACTGCATTCGGCGGGCGGCTTCACGTGCAGACTGTACCGCGGGCAAAAGCAAGCCGACGAGCACGCCGATGATCGCGATCACCACGAGCAATTCGACGAGCGTGAACGCACGTCTTGGAAAGAGAGTTTGAGGTTTCATATCGAAGTTGAATTTTGATTGTTTGGTTTGAAGTTGATGAAAGGACAGGACGAGATCGGCACGCGTTAGTGCATTCGGAATGTGCGCAAAATCATCGGTCGAACCACATGTCCTGTTCGAAACAAGTGTTGAGGCCGATTTGCCGTGATGTTGTGCGAGGGTGTGATCAAGGACGCCGCCGCGCCGATGACGGTGACTACGCTGGTGTGAGGAGCAAGACTCCGGAGCACCCACGCGGCAGCGGTGTTGTTGATCGACAACCATGGCAGAACGGTTGCACGGACGATCCGAGTGATGCCGGCAAGCGGCAAACGCATCACCGGCCTCTGCACACACGGTGCGGGCAGGGATGACACACTGGTCGATCCGCGCTGCGGTCAGGTTGGCTGCACTCAATCACGTAAAGAGATGACACGCCGGTACCGATGCACAGCAGCGATCGGTTGGCAGGTCATGGAGGTCCCGTCCGTACTAGGGAACCGGAGGATCGGGACAGAGAGTCCGCGAAGCAACGCAATCGTTTTCGATCGCGAGAAGAAACAGCAGCCATGGCGTCGTCGATGCCACCGTAACCGGCGGCGATTCGATGACCGCCTCCGAAAAGATCGACCAGATCATGTCGATGCCGCGGCATCGAGCGGCGTCTTCGAGCAGGACCAGCCGGACACTGCTTTCAACGTCATCAGAGGCTGCGGGCGTATTGGCTGCGTTTTCTGACGCCTCGTTGGTGTCGCCCGCCGTATCGCAGGAGGGAGCATTTTCGCTGCAGCAACAGCAGCAGCTCGCAGTCTTTTGCTGCGAATCGGATCTCGCCACCGTGTTCGCCGGAGCGGACGACTGTTGCACTCGTGCGATGAGGAATGCAGGCGGCTGGACGCCGTTTTCCGCAGCCCAAGCGAGTTTTTCCGCATCGGTATGGCAGCAACATTTGTCCCAGCAGAACTCAGCGGTGGCACAGCCGCAGGGGCAATTCTCGCACGGGAAGCGTTCCGTCGTCGAAGGCCGGGGAGCGGTCAGTGGTAGACCGACAATACCAACGATCATCACTGCGAGCAGCGCAGCGCATATCGCTCGCTGAAGCGATCCCGAGCCGGTGCGGTAGAGTCGTAGGAGTGGTATCAAAACAAGCGGTAAAAACAGACGGGCCGATGCGGCGGCTCGCTCCTCACGTGCGACAGTTTATCCAAGATGTCCGCTTTCTGGAATCCACAAAAAACCGGTCATCGAAAGTGAATGAGCAAAAGACTCAGCGAGGGGCTGTTCTCTCTATGAGTGCGTCGATATGCCCATGCCCATATCGCGTGTTTTGAGGCAACTGTCGGTTGCTTGTGATTGGCTGGATTGTCATGATCTTTTGCAGACGAAAACTATCGAATCCATGAAGGAGTACCGTTCATGTCACGTGGCGTCGAAGTAACCGAGTTAGTCTTACGCGACGGTCATCAAAGCATCTTGGCGACGCGGATGGCGATGGAGGACATGGTCCCCATCTGTGAAGACATTGATCAAGCCGGCTACTGGAGCGTGGAGTGCTGGGGCGGGGCAACCTACGACTCTTGCATTCGCTTTCTCAATGAAGATCCGTGGGAAAGATTGCGAACGTTCCGCAAACTTCTGCCCAACTCGCGGTTGCAGATGTTGCTGCGGGCACAAAACCTTCTCGGCTATCGTCACTACCAAGACGAAGTCGTTGATCGGTTTGTCGACAAATCGGCCGAGAACGGCATGGACGTTTTTCGAGTCTTCGATGCGTTGAACGATATTCGAAACCTCGAACGTGCGATGACCGCGGTGCGGAAAACCGGCAAACATGCCGAAGGCACGATCTGTTACACGACGAGCCCGCTGCACACGATCGACAAGTTTGTCGAGATGGGCAAACGACTGGAGGATATGGGGTGCGACTCGATCTGCATCAAAGACATGGCCGCGTTGTTGAAACCGCAACCCGCCTATGACATCGTCAAAGGGATCAAGGAAGCCTGTGGCGAAGACATGCTCGTTCATGTTCACGCTCACTCAACGACCGGCGTGACGTTAGTGAGTTTGATGAAAGCGATCGAGGCGGGAGCCGATATCGTCGATACCAGCATCTCCTCACTGAGTCTCGGGCCTGGACACAACCCGACCGAGGCTTTGGTCGAGATGCTCGAAGGCACTGAGTATCACACCCGATTGGACAAATCGCGTTTGAAGAAAGTCAAAGAACACTTCGCAAAAATCCGTCCTCGCTATGCGGAGTTTGAGTCGAAGTTCATCGGCGTCGAGACCGACATCTTCGACAGTCAAATTCCCGGCGGGATGATTTCGAACATGGAAAGCCAACTCGGCCAGCAGGGAGCCGCCGACCGGATCAATGAGGTGCTCGAAGAAGTTCCACGCGTTCGTAAAGTCGCCGGCTACCCGCCTCTGGTCACACCATCGAGCCAAATCGTCGGCACCCAAGCGGTGTTCAATGTTTTGATGGGACAGTTCAAAGTCCTCACCGGTGAGTTCGCTGATTTGATGTTGGGCTACTACGGCGAAACGATTGCTGAACGCGATCCCGAAATCATTGAGGCCTCATCCAAACACGCAAAGAAAGAACCGATCACGTGTCGTCCCGCTGATCTGCTCAAACCTGAGTGGGATGAACTGAAAGGGCAGGCCGGAAAACTCGACGGTTTCAACGGCAGCGATGAAGACGTCCTGACGTACGCCATGTTCCCGCAGGTGGCACCGGGATTCTTCAAGACTCGTGACGAGGGACCGAAGAACCTCAGCCAAACGCCGGAACAGATCGCCGAGGCGGAAGCCAAAGCGGCGGCAAAACGCAACGGTATCACCGGCCCGGTGAAGTACGACGTCAAACTCAATAACCGCGTCCACAAGGTTTCGATCGAACCGACCGAGGTCTAATTGGGATCGGCAGTCAATCATTCGGGATACTGGCAATCGCAATACTGGTAGACACGACACTGCCCCGGCGGTTCCGGGGATAGGTTTCACTTTTCAAAGCAAAGTTCGAGCTAGTCAGTCTTATGACAACTTCAAGCAACGAAAAACCAACGACAGCACCTGTCGGAAAATCAATGGACGATCTCATCGCGGAGTTGCACCAACGCCGGGCCGAGACCGAGAGCGGTGGTGGCGAGGCTCGGCATGAGAAGCAACGTTCTCAAGGCAAGATGACCGCCCGCGAGCGGATCGGTGGGCTCGTCGACAACGATAGTTTCGAAGAGTTCGGGTTGTTCGCTCGACACCGACAAACGAAATTCGGCATGCTCACCAAGTCCGCACCCGCCGACGGTGTTGTTACCGGTGCGGCATCGATCGATGGGCGTTTGATTCACCTCGCGAGTCAGGACTTTTCGGTTCTCGGTGGCTCCGCGGGTGAGGTTCACTCGCTGAAGGTAGCCGACGCGATGCATCGTTCGCTGAAAACCGGCAGCCCGTTTGTGTTCATCAACGACTCCGGTGGTGCTCGCGTTCAGGAGGGGATCGATTCGCTCTCGGGGTACGGGCAGGTCTTTCACAGCAACGTGCTCTTGTCCGGAGCCGTGCCGCAAATTTCTTTGATCTGTGGTCCCTGTGCCGGCGGTGCCGCGTACTCGCCGGCGCTGACGGATTTCATCATCCAGACTCGCAAGGCCCAAATGTTTATCACCGGACCTCAGGTGATCAAACAGGTTACCGGCGAAGACATCACGGCCGAAGCACTCGGTGGTGCCGACTCGCATATGGCCCATTCAGGCGTCGTGCACTTTGTCGCCGAGGATGATGACGACGCGTTGCACATCTGCCGCCGCTTGTTGAGCTTCCTGCCGTCAAACAATTTGGAAGAGGCACCGTACGTTCCTGGTGATGAAGGCGTCGATCCGAATCCGGAACTCAATAACATCGTTCCCGTTGATCCGAAAGTCGGATATGACGTCCGCCAGGTTATCGCGGGAGTTGTCGATCGCGGCGATTTTCTCGAAGTCCAGGCGGGCCACGCACCGAACATGGTGATCGGTTTTGCTCGGATTCTCGGCAACACGATTGGCATCATCGCTAACCAACCGGCGGTCCTCGCGGGGGCAATTAATAACCAGGCTGCCAACAAAGCCGCCCGGTTTATTCGATTCTGTAACGCCTTCAACCTGCCGATGGTGACAATGGTCGACGTGCCCGGTTATTTGCCAGGCGTTGAACAGGAATACAACGGCATCATTCGCAACGGGGCCAAGTTACTGTTCGCATACTCTGCCGCCACGGTGCCGATGATTCAATTGATCCTTCGCAAGTCATACGGTGGTGCTCACGTGGCGATGTGCTCACGAGACATCGCCGCCGACTGCGTGTTCGCATGGCCAACCGCAGAGATCGCGGTGATGGGGGCCGAAGGGGCGGTTGAAATCGTGTTCCGCAAAGAGATGGCGGAAGCCGAAGACAAAGCCGCCCGACGCGCCGAGTTAATCCAAGAGTATCGAGACGCGTTCGCATCGCCGTACGTCGCTGCGGGACGTCGACTCGTCGATGATATCATCGAACCGGCCGATACCCGCAAACACATTGCTCGGGCTCTCGAGTACTTGAAGAACAAACGTGACCAACGCCCACCGAAGAAACACGGCCTCATTCCGCTGTAGGGAACCATGGACGAAAAAAAACAAGACGAAATGCTGCAACTGCTACGTTCGTTGAATGACGAGGTGCGAGAGTTGCGCAGTCGCGTTGACGCGTTGGAGGCGAACCAGCCCAAACGTGTCATCACTGAAGAACTCGTTTGCATCTTGTCGAGCACCATCGCGGCTTACCTCGGGGTGAAGCCACGGATTCGTCAGATCCGTTTGATCAGTTCGGAATCTTGGGCACACCAAGGTCGCGCCACCATCCAAGCCTCTCACGCCCTGAAACGTTAAGGCAACTTTCGATGAAATTCACTATCAAGGTCGACGGTGAGACGTATGAGGTCGAAGTCGACGTCGCCGCCCCGGAACAACCACAACCGGGGTTCGTTCCACCCAACGCCAGTTATCAAGCTCCCGCACCAGTCGCCGCAGCACCCGCTCCGGCGTCAGGTGCCGATGAGAAGGTCGATGACGAGTCAAAGGTTTGTCGCAGCCCGATTTCAGGCGTTGTGATTCGAGTCGATGCCGAACCGGGGCAATCGATCGATGCGGACGAAACCCTGATGGTGCTCGAAGCGATGAAGATGGAAACCGTTATCACGGCCCCAATCGCAGGCACGATCAAAAAGATCAACCACGCCGCCGGCGATCCCGTCAAAGTCGGCCAGGTATTGATCGAGTTCGAATAGCCGACCGGCGTTCGCCACTCGTTAATATTTTAGTAGCCCGCCAATTTTGAGTAGCGAAACACGCCAAGTGTTTTGGCCGGGAGGCGTGTATTTCGCCGAAAGTCTTGGCGACGTTCGATACGGCTTAACTCGCCTCACCGTCCCGCTCGTCTGAGAATCTCCATCGCGGACTCGTGTTCTTTCTGCGTGATGAAACCGTCCCGGTTGCGGTCGATGCGTTGGAAGAGGTTGGGGCCGCCGCGAAATTCTTCTTTGGCGATTTTGCCGTCGTCATTGGCGTCGAAGCGGTCGGTTATTGCATCCCAACTCAGTGGCGCGTTTGGCGTTGATCGATTGTTGGTCCGTCGGGCTTGCCGACTCGCCGAAGCGTTGCTTTCGGTCCGTTTCGCGGTTCCGGGTTGTACCACTGGATTTTCCGCGGCGGTGTCTTTGAGTTGTTGGTCGAAAAAGTTCTCGACCATTTGGGCGATGTCCGGTTCTGAAAATGCGGGGCCGCCATGACCTGCCCCATGGATGGTGTGGAAACGTACGCTCACGTCGGCGTTCTGAAGTGCTTCGAATAGCAATTCGCTTTGGTTGATGGGGACCGTTTTGTCTTGGTCGCAATGCACAATTAAAAACGGTGGATCGTCGTCGGTGACGTAGGTGATCGGATTCACCTTTTTGACCTCTTCGGGGGATTCCAAAACAGGGCCACCAATCAGTTTTGACTCGGGCGATCTTTTCGCCGCGTGGCTTTCGTACCCCGGCTCGGTAACGAAAGCATGGAAATCCGTCGGCCCGTAGAAATCGCACACGGCGCGGACATGGCTAGGAAATGGTGAGGACGGGCCCGATCCGAATTCGCTGACTTCTCCGGTTGTGCCCACCATCGCCGCCAAATGTCCGCCCGCGGAACTGCCCCAAACCCCGAAACGTTCCACGTCGAGGTTGAACTTTTGGGCGTTTTGTCGGAGCCAACTGATCGCGGCTTTGCAGTCTTCGATTTGGGCGGGAAATGTCGCCTGACCGCTGAGCCGATATCCGATACTGGCGACCGCGTAACCGCGCTCAGCGAATCCGTTGCGGGCTGGCGGGCAAGACGCTTTGTTGCCTGCCTGCCAACCGCCACCGTGTATCCAAATGATCAATGGCAACGGTTCGGAAGATTCGGGAACGTACAGGTCGAGTCGTTGTCGATCATGCCCGTTCTCGTTGTAGGCAAGGTCACGAGAAACCGAAACACCGTCGAGACCTCGTGGCGTGCGCGGGCGATTCGGTGAAGTCTCGGCGCGGTTTTGTGCGAGCGTTGTGTTTGCAAAAACAGTGGCGCCGAACAGCAGCACGGCGGTCAGAGTCAGGTCAGCAGGACGTGGAGTCATGTTCGCCTCTTCACTTTGGAGTATTTTGCCGGTTCGAGATGAAACCCAGGACGCGAAAATTTGTTTCGAAAGTACGTATTTCCTCCAAGCGATCGTGTTATCGCTCGCTCGTTGTCTCACGCAGTTTGGATGCCTCGATCAGGCAACGCATGCGAAAATTAGTCAGCAAAACACCGTCTCTCTCGACAATTTGTTGTTTTACGACGTTGAAACCCATCGCCTCGAAAAACGGTTTAGCGGTGATGCTGGCTTCGGTGGTGACGCTTTCGCAACGGAGTTCACGGGCGTGTTCGATCAATCGCAACGTCAACGCTCTCGCGATGCCGTGGCGTTGGTGATCGGCGGAGACGAAAAGGCGGTCGAGGTGTCCGGTCTTGGACATGTCTGCGAACCCGACAATCGCCTGCGAGAGTACGGATACGTAGGCAATGTGATCGTTGAATCGCGCCGCCCACGCAGACGCATCGATGCTCTGCGGAGCCCACGCGTCGAGTTGGGCCTGCGAATAGTCGCGGCGATTGATTCGATGAACGGTATCGCGAAAAAGGGACAAACACGCCTCCGCATCCGAGCCACGCAGCGGGCGAACCACCGGATCGGTGATCAGATGTGCATTTTGTTTCGAGGGTATCGCCATTGGGTTAGGTGTCTTTGTTCAAGCGAAGTGGAACAGTTTGCCGAAAAGACATATTGGTTGTTCGGATTATAACGACGCGAGCAGAAGACGACGGGGCGGTCAAACGATGCAGATTGGTGATGTCAATTCGGCGAGAAGTCCGTTTCAACAGAAACGCTACGAGGAACAGAAAGAACTGCAGAGCGTCTTCAGTGAAGTGCTCGAGTCGGTGGGCATCGCGGGCTATGAAACGGCGGATCCGATCACGTCCGATCTCCCGTTAGATGAGCAAATTCGTGACGCGTGGGACGGTTGGTATCAGCTCGAACGCGTCGGACGTTACCGCAACGCGGAAGACCCGGCGGAGTTGGGTGGGAAGTTTGCGGTGGTGATCGACCGAGCGTACCGCGAAGGAGGCTACGCGGATCCGAAGTCGTTTCTCAATACTCTATCAACCGACGAACTGAAAACGGTGCAGAACGTTCACTGGCTCGCCGATTCGATCGACGTCCATTCGTTGACCGAGGAAGGGGCGTTGAATCTGTTGATTCCACCGGCGGCACAGGTCGACCTGAATCGTGACGGGTTGACTCAATCCGGGCTTGCTTACGGTATCCGTTTTCCTGATAGCACAACGCCTAAACCGGTCGCCGACGCGTTTGACGCTGCCACGGCGGGGTTGTCGGAGATGGACCGGTCGCTGCATGTCCTTCACATGAAGATGCCCGTGCTTTTGGCGAACATCCATCTCAATTCCGACGGCTCGTTTTCGCATCAGGTCGAACCGGGGGATCCTAATTTCCGCAACCCGATGCTCGAGGAAGGCTATTCCTACCAACAGGCCGCCCAGGAATGGATCGACTACCTCGACTACTTCAAAAGCACGATGAGCGAGCACCGCTACGAGAGTGAACGCGCGTTCTGGACCGACTTCCAATCGCGAATGCCACAGGATGCCTAACGCTGCGGGTGAGGCAATCGGGACGTTTCATGGGTGGCATTCGGTTTTCGCTTGCCGTGTGAAGACAATGATGCGGAGTTCCGAAACCACGCAAATGAGCCCAGACGATGTCGATTGATCTGACCACACCGGCACTTTTGTTCTCGACGATCTCGTTGTTGTTGCTGGCTTACACCAATCGATTCTTGGCGTTGGCGACGGTGATCCGCACGCTGCACCGCGAGTTCCAGGAAACATCCGATCCGGTGGCGGCGGCTCAGATCGTGAATCTTCGGAAACGGGTTCACTTGATTCGAGACATGCAGACGCTCGGCGTTGCCAGTCTGTTGTCGTGCACCATCTGCATGGGACTGCTCTTTGCGGGGCAAGTCTGGGTCGGGAAAGTGGTATTCGGATTGAGTTTGATACTGATGGTCGGTTCGCTGGCGATCTCCTTGTGGGAAATTCGGATGTCGATTGGGGCGTTGAATCTACAGCTAGGCGACATGGAAAAGTGATCGCCCGAACGATACGATAGGATTCTCTTGACAAATTGAGCATGCATTCGAATACTTCCTCGAGATACTCTCAAACGCGTGCTGGACAGAAAACCGATTCGCTGCGGTTCATTGCCATTGCCCGTTTTCCGTCTGCTTCATAGGTTCCGCCCGCTTCCTAGGAAACCTTTCACAATGCACCCACGCCGACAAACCATTGGCCTCGTTTTGAAAGGGCTTTTGCTCTGGGCGAGCGTCGTTGGTATGGGGCTCGGCGTCGTCCAGTCTTCGGCGAATGCCGATCTCAAGGGTTCGCTGGATTGTTTGGTTGCCGACGTGGTTCAGCCGAACACGCTTTACACGGAATCCGAGTTCCGTTGGCGGGCGAGTTCGGCGGACATCTTCTTGTCTGGGCTGACAGGCGTCTTTGCCGATTTTTGCTGCCTTCATGAAATCTCGGTGTCGCGTCGCTCGTTGTCGATTGCGAGTATCGATGGTTCTTTTGGGGCGTCTCTCGTGATGCTCGGGATTCGTTTGCAGATTTAAGCCTGGTTCGTTTCCAAACGAATTTTTGAGCTTATTTACAACAACCCTACGGCCGGTATGCGCTTTACCGAGCCGGTGTGAAACGAGATCTGTATGTCCAAAATAAAAACTGAAAAACCAGCCAATCGCGAAAACCGTCCTGTCACCAGTCAAGCAGAAAGGATGGGTGTCCCTCATAAGGTGCTCTCTCTGATTCAACGCGAAGACTATGTCGCCGCGCATGAAGCTTTGCGTGCACTGCCACGATCACTTGTCGTGTCCCAGGCCATGGGAGTGTGCGTCATGCGGATCGGGAATGCGGCCGAAGCGGTGAATCTGTTTCGAACGATGTCGGTGGTTCCTGGTACAACTGTGTTAAAACCGGAAGCCGACGATACGTTGAAAGTGAACTATGCGACGGCATTGATGATGAACGGTTTGCCGAGCGGAGCACTGGATTTGCTAGACGAACTCGAGGATCCGTGTGATCCGATGGCACTGCAAATCCGTGCGGCGATTCGAAAGTGGGCGAATGGTTTGGTGTTCTGGCGTCGGTGGGATTGGAAGTTGAATCGGATCGATCCGCCGCGTTGCTTCGTCCCGTTCGATTTCACGCCGGGCGTGTACCCGTTTGATGTCTCACGTACGGCAGACAAGCAGGTGGCAACGCCGGCGAGTCCAGGCGTCATCGAGACGGCTGATTCGACCGTCGCGTGCTGAGTTAACCTCGCGCGAGACGTTGCTGTTATATGTGAATCCAGGTAGCTCGGTTTATCGAGACCGAGATCAAACCTATTCGGCCGGAGTCGCAGCACGACCGCCTGGCGATGGTTGTCGATGTTGAGTGGCTTCAGTATTGAGTGACTTCAATAATGAGTGTTTTCGCTATTGAGTGCTGGCTCTTTCCTTTGTTGACTCTCTCTTTTAATGGTTGAATAGGTTTTTGATGAACGAGCAGTTTTATTCCTGGGGCATGATTTTTCTCGGGCTGCTTGCGCTGACCCTGGGGGGCGAGATCTTGGTCCGAAGCGCGTCGACCCTTGCTGCTCTCGCGAAGATCCCGCCGCTGGTGATCGGTTTGACGGTGGTGGCGTTTGGAACGAGCGCGCCCGAACTAGGTGTCAGTCTGCAGGCGGCGACCTCGGGGTCGGCCGACGTGGCGGTGGGGAACGTTGTGGGCAGCAATATCTTCAACGTGCTGTTTATTCTTGGCGTCTCTGGGGTCATCACGCCGTTGGTCGTATCGAGTCGTTTGATACGTTTGGATGTCCCTTTGATGATAGGGGCCTCATTGTTGGTTTGGATGTTCGCCAGTGACGGACAAATCGGTCGATGGGACGGAATGGTCTTGTTCGTTTGCCTGCTCGGCTACATCGCGTTTTGCATCCGCATGGCGAAGCGGGAGGCGTCTTCGGTAAAGGCGGAATTTGCGGGTGAGTATGGGGGCGACATACCGTCTCGGGCCAACTATGCGTTACCGGTTGTGATGGTGGCGGTCGGATTGGTCTTGTTGGGACTGGGGGCCAAATGGTTGGTCGGCGGTGCTGTCGCGGTTGCAACTTGGTTCGGTGTGAGCGAATTGGTGATCGGGCTCACGATCGTTGCCGCCGGTACATCGCTGCCTGAAGTGGTGACATCGGTGGTCGCGAGTGTTCGCGGCGAACGAGATATCGCGGTCGGTAATGTGGTGGGCAGCAATCTGTTTAATCTCGCGTGTGTGCTCGGTATCTCGGCAATGGTATCGCGAGATGGAGTGGCCGTGAGCGCGAACGCGATTTGGTTCGATATGCCCGTGATGGTACTGGTGGCTGCGGCGTGTTTGCCAATCTTCTTCACCGGTAATCGAATTTCGCGAGCAGAAGGCGTGGTGTTTCTCGTCGGTTTCGTGGCGTACACGACTTACCTGATCATAGTGGCGTGAGCATGCGAAGTCCTGTTGTCGGCTCTGCTGGCACGAATTGTGCGTTGCAGTGAGATATCGCGTCGGACAAGGCAGTGTCCCACTCGACGCTTTTCTACACTGCAAAAAATTCAAACGAACACACGGAGATTTCAATGTCAAAAATTCATGCCTACGCCGCCCAGGAGAAAGGCGGACCGTTTCAATCCTACGAATATGATGCAGGGGATCTGCAGGCTCTGGACGTCGAAATCGACGTGGAATCGTGCGGGATCTGTCACAGTGACCTTTCCATGCTCGACAACGAGTGGGATTTGACTCAGTATCCGTTTGTCGGGGGGCATGAAGTCATTGGTCGGGTCGCTGCGATGGGCGAACAGGTGCCCCATCTCGAAGTAGGCGATCGCGTCGGTTTGGGTTGGACCAGCCGCAGTTGCATGCACTGCGACCAATGCATGTCCGGGGATCACAACTTGTGTCCGACCGCGGAAGGTACGATCACTCATCAACATGGTGGTTTTGCCGATAAGGTCCGCTGCCACTGGGGCTGGGCCACTCGAATTCCCGACGGAGTTGATGCGGTATCGGCAGGACCGTTGCTCTGCGGTGGATTGACGGTGTTCAATCCCCTGTTGCAATACAATCTATCGCCGACATCGAAGGTCGGTATTGTGGGGATCGGCGGACTCGGTCACATGGCGATACAGTTCTGTGACGCGTGGGGATGTGAGGTCACGGCGATTTCGAGGAGTCGCTCCAAAGAGGACGAAGCGCGGAAGCTAGGTGCTGATCATTTTCTGGCGACCGGCGAGGATGGGGCGCTCGAATCGGTCAAAGGGCATTTCGATTTGATCCTCAATACCACGGATGCCGAACTACCCTGGGACGCGTACATCGCCGCGCTTGCCCCACATGGCAAGCTTCATACGGTCGGTGCGGCGCCCAAGATCGAAGCGACTGTTTTCCCGATGATCATGGGGCAAAAATCGTTGTCTTCGTCGCCCACGGGCAGCATTGCGGCGACTCGGACGATGTTTGATTTCGTGGCGCGTCATGATATCCGCCCGATGACGGAAGTTTATCCGATGTCCGAGATCAATGAAGCCTTCGACAAGCTTCGCAATGGTTCTCCCCGATATCGTCTCGTTCTGACCCGGGACAACTAGATCCGATCCAAAAGATTTGGCTTAATCGGCGAACCGGCGGGTGTCCGTCCCGTTCGGTTCGCGTGGCTTCCGGTGAACGCCGATCAGCTAAAGACGGCTTGGGAATGGTGGCTGTCCCTCTTTGCAGTTTCCCCCGATCATAGGTGATGCCCCGAAAGGGGGCAGGAATGGGTGTAGTGGGTCGAGGTTTGGGCGGCTGAACGCGACCTGATGTCCGGCGTGCCCCCGGAGTCGCTTGCATCTCTTTCCCGGTGTCAAGATTCACCTCATGAAAGGTAATCGGTGACGCTGTCTCTTCGCGTGAATTGATTCTGATAAGAATCGTTTGCGACTTTATCGCTGTTCAATTCGATCGACTGCGCAGTGGTTTTCACGCGGAGATTGACGTTGCGTGGCATGTTTTGTGCCAAAAAAACCGCATTTCTATGTGCAAGTATCAACCTTCGTGCGTTGTTTTTTCCCTATAGATTATCCGTGCTGAAAAATGGACAAAAAAATACGGAAATTGTCCAAAAAGTGTCGCTTTGAAAACGAAACTCCGATAAGGTGCGGTAGGGTGTTAGTTGTTAACACGCCGTTGCAGCCTCTTTGTGCTGTGTTATTTCTCCTTGTCGCTCGTTTTCAGAAGGTGTACCTATGAATCACTCTCAGCCAAAACGGCGAGCTTTCACGCTAGTGGAGTTGCTCGTTGTCATTGCCATTATCGGAGTTCTGGTCGGGTTGTTGCTCCCCGCTGTTCAAGCCGCTCGCGAGGCGGCTCGTCGAATGAGTTGCAGTAACAATTTCAAACAAATCGGATTGGCGATCCACAACTATCATTCGGCGTACAAGCAGTTGCCTGTGCACGGTGGTGGTACGATCGACAATACGACCGCGAACCAATGGCGTCCGTCGGAAGTGTCGAACATGAGCAAGCTGAGCTTCTTAGTTGGCCTGACCCCTTTCATCGAGCAACAGGCGATCTGGGAACAGATCTCCAACCCGATGAATGAGGACACCCTTGGCAACTCGCCACCGGCTCCGAACCCGAGTGGTTCGGTTCAAGCACGTCGTGCCGCGGGGGCTCCATTCCCGGCGATGGGGCCGACTCCTGAAGACATCGCTTACTTCCCGTGGGCGACTGAAATTCCGACGCTTCGCTGCCCGAGCGACCCAGGTAAAGGTTTGCCGTCGCTCGGACGAACCAACTATGCCGCTTGCCTAGGTGACTGCTGTGATCGTGCGGAGGGAGACCTCCAGCGCGTCGGTGGCGTTTGGCAACACAAAGACAATCTCGTCGAGGAATGTCGTGCATCGCAGCGTGGTGTCTTCCGTGGTGTCAACCGCACTCGATTCCGTGACATCCTCGATGGTCTCGCAAACACGATCGCGGCAGGCGAAATCGCGACGGACCTCGGTGACCGCGATAACCGTACGATGGCTTTGAGTCACCAGTCTGAAGGATCCGGTTGGAGCTCGATCCGCGATATCCCGCCAGTAAAGAACCGCTGCGAGCCTGAGATCGATCCGCTGCGTCCGCAGTTCTGGAACAGCTCCTACGCTACCGCCGGTGCAACCGATGGTCGTGGTTATCGTTGGGCACACTACAACCAGTGTTTCTCCGGTTTCTTCACTGCTAACCCACCCAACAGTGCGGTTTGCACGGGCTTCAACGCCGGTGGCGACGGTTGGTGGAGTGCGTCGAGCCGTCACCAAGGTGGTGTGCACGTACTTATGGCAGACGGTGCGGTGAAGTTCATTACCGATTCGATCGAAAGTGGTGCTGCCAACACAGCAACGACTCGTCCGGAATGGTTGATCAACAAATGGCTCAACCCAGGCGGAAAGAGCAAGATGGGACTTTGGGGTGCGTTGGGAACTCGTGCCGCCAAGGAAGTCATCGACCAAGAAATCTAGTCGATGTTTGGAGAACGTGGCCGCTAGCGTGGTCTCAGCGGTGCGTTCTCGTGTGAATCAGTTTTGAACGCGGGAGCGAGCTTTATCGCTTCCGCGTTTCAAGCCTGATGTGTGGATGCCCTCGGCAAAACTTCAGGTGACACGAATCGTTGTCTGTCGTCTGTTGCGAGGGCGTCGTTGTGGGGCAAGACTATCAATCTCGGATCAGGGGCACTCCGAATGGGGCGTATTGGTCGGAAGGCGGTGATTGCTTGCTTACTAGTTCATTCAATTTCATTTAAATCACGGACCATTAAAAGTGAGAACGTTATTTTTCCTGTGTGGATTGGCACTCGTCGTCGGTTGCGGAGACTCGGAACCTACCAACGTTGCCGAAGGGGCATCGCTTTCGGAGATTGAACAGTATCGACAGATGGTCGAAGAATCTGAAAAAGCGGCAGCGGCAGGGTACGAAGAAGCGGAAGCGAATTACGACGGAAATCCGAAGGGCTAGAGCGTTGTCGAAAAGACGTAGCCGATTTCGCGAGACTTCGATCCGCTGGGTTCGGTGAATTCAGCTACACGGATCGGATACGTCCAATTTCCAACTGCCTTATCTGTTTGCAACTCGGCAGGTTGTCGTTGAGGTTCAGACGCCTCTACCTTTGGGTGAGGATCAACGACAACCGTGAGCCGATGAACGTCGGCTCGCCCGCTCTAGCAAGCTCGTTCTCATACGAACGGCGGGAACGCTGATGCTGTTTGCTTACACGCTTTATCCCGGAGACGGTTCGAGGGGGCGTCCGTGGACACAGCGGTCTCTGCCGTGTCTTTACTGCACTGCGCGTGCGTACTGTACCGGTAGGATATCGTTTGCCGTGTCGTCGCCGAGTTCTTTCGCCGCGTGGTAGGGCCAGTAAGGGTCACGCAATAATTCTCTGCCCAACATCACCATATCGACTTGTTTCTGAGCGATTGATTCGTTGGCCTGTTTGGCGTCG
>JBICHZ010000161.1:0-3224 GCA_043101355.1 Rhodopirellula sp. JB044 | reverse complement strand
GAGGGTCGCTAGGAAGAGGCCCTTTTGCCCTTGAGTGGGTTCAAAATTGAAGCGGGCGAAGAATGCAAAAGCATAGATGCCGATGAAGAGGACAACGTGAAGTCCCAACAGGAGTGTCAGCCGAACCGCTGGTTGGCGAATGATGTCAAACGTCGCTTGACCGCGAATGCGGGCGGCGGGGTGTTTTTCGGTCGTGTCTTCCGACGAGGTGGCGTCGGAGGAGGCGGTGTTCATATTAAGCGGCAAAAATGTTCAGATAGCTGCGGTGGTGCTGAAGCCCAAGCTTTAGCCGTCACCCGGGATCCGGGGGAATCACCGAAAGGCTAGACTCGAACTGGGATTGTGAGCCGAAAGTCTTGGCGACTTTCGCTACGAGACGGATTGGAGGTTTCGTGATGGGGCTTTATCTCCATAGTAAGCCTTATGAGATTCTCCGTAGCCATAGCCGTAGGCATCCGCGTCGTAACCGCCTGTGTAGCCATAGCTTTTGTCTTTGGATTGGTAGCCGTTGACAATAATTGCTCCGACTTCGCTGCCACTTCGTTGAAGGATATCGGTGGCCCGAATAGCGGCTTTGCGGCCGTTCTTGATAATCCGAACAGCCAATAAGACATTGTCCATCTCTTCGGACACTACCGCAGCGTCAGAAACTGCGAGAACAGTCGGCGTATCAACAATAATGAAGTCAAATTTGTCACGCCAGACATTGATCAATTGGGAGAAACGATAGGACTGCAGAAGCTCCGATGGATTTGCTGGAATCGCCCCTGCCGAAACGGCGAACAAGTTATCGTTGACTGTTGATTGAACCACGTCGGTCGGATCACAAAGATCCTGTAACGCTTCCGAGAAACCAGACTCTCCGGTAAGATGCAGCAAACGCGCGACCCTGGGCTTGCGAAGGTCAGCGTCCACGATGAGCGTACGCTTTCCGGTTTGCGCGAAGGCCATTGCAAGGTTGACACTCGTTGTCGATTTGCCGTCACCAGGAAGCGGCGACGTAACCTGAATCACTTGGTGTCCGTTCTTACGCGCCTCTACCAGCAACCCTGTACGAAGAACGCGAAACACTTCTGCCGCTGGGGTACGAGGTTGGTGGTAAACACGGATGGAACTATCAATCTCGAACGGAGGATCCTTACGCTTGCGCTTGATGGGATCAAAACGCGGAACGTGAGCAAGAACGGGTGCCCCAAGCGTTTTTTGCACATCGTCAGGATCAACGAAAGTCGTATCCATCAGATCCGCCAGCAACCCCATTCCTAGCCCTAACAGTCCACCTGCAAAGACACCGAGTGCAAGAACAATCAACGGCAGGGGCCATGCGGGTCGCTCTTGCGACTCAGCGTCTCCAATGACATCCGTTGAGAAACCCGCGTAGTCACGGACAAAGTTCAGCTCCTTCAGTGTGGACTGAGTATCGTCAAAGATTGCTTGCCGACGCTCGAGATCACGTCGCATCGATTCGGCTTGGACCTCGGCTTGCTCGAGTTGCTTCGCGAGTTTCAATTCCTGTTCACTTCGCGTCTGCAGAACCTGCCGCTGACGTTGAAGCCCCATAACGTCATTCTTCAGAAGCCCCACATAGGTCTGCAGCATCTCTGCAGGCGTAATACGTTCCTGCGCGTCACGGGCTTGAATCTTTGATGAGTTATTATCGATAAACTTCCGCATCATCTCGATTTGCTCACGCAATGACACAATCTGCGGGTGCCCGTCACTGAACTTCTCGCGAAGCTTCTTTTCCTTCATCACGAGCGTTAAGTATTCGTCATATTCAGCTTGCGCCGTTGCTTGCCGAATAGGCTGATCAGCCTGAAATGCCTCACTGGCAACGTCACCTCGAGTCATCTCAATCATCAACTTCAGACGATTCACCTCTTTCTCGCTAAGCAAAGAAAACCGATCAACATCGGTGATCTCACTGGCGTCTTTACTCGCAAGAAAATCCGAGATGACCTTCAGACGCGACGCCGATTCGGCTTCCTGCTCCGTCAATTCATGCAAGTCGTCTTCGATTTTTTCGAGACGTTCCTTATGGATGTTTCGTGTCTTCTCTCCGTCCCACATGACTTGGCTACCCGCGAGATGCTCAGCGAGCTTCCTTTCTGCATCACGAACCTCCTGTGCAGTTTCTTCTGACAGTTGCGTAAGCAACTCCACCGCCTGCGTGCTCGTTCCTGCAAAATGATCGTCGAGATAGTTTTTGTACTCATCGAAAATCGCGCGGAGAATCAAGGCACAATCCGAAGGAGAAGGATCGTCATAAGTTGCCTTGAGCGTATGGGCGTCTCGCGCGACCCCATCTCCACCCTTGGTGACCGCAAGATTGTCGAGGATATAGGTTAAAGGCGTTTCGTTGTCGTCGCTCTCAACCGCTTCAACCACGCTCCTAATCTCGTCCAGGTCATGTTTCTCGATTGCCGCCTTGAGAATACGTCGACTCGTGAGAAGCTGGATGTGCGTTGACAAAACATCTTCTTCGGTGTCGACGCCTTCTACCGATGAGCTTGAGTTTGCTCCTTTGACCAAGTCACCGGATTTCTGCCCAACCAAAATCTCCATCTCAGCACGGAAAGTCGGTGGCGTCAAAACATAGTAAAGGACAGCTGCGGCGACCCCCATGAACAGCCCGAGGGCGATCAGGCCTTTGCGGCGACGGAGGATGCCGAGCAGATCCAGCAGGTCCGTTTCTTGCTGTTCGGGGTAACTGCGAGGTTGAGGAGCAGCAGTGTCGTTCATTTACGGCGTCTCGGTGGGGAGAAGTTTGGTCGATTGTCGATGATGCAGTCGTTTGGACTGCTCGAAAAGGGCCTTATAACGCTGATTGGTCGGCGCCAAATTCATGGCAACGCGTGCTTGCGAGGCAGCTTCATCGGCAATACCGCTTTGGTAAAGCATTCGAGCGTAGCGATATCGTAATTCGGGGTCTTTGGGTTCGGCTTGTACTGCTTGCGAGCAATGCTCCGCTGCGGCTTGGTAGTCGCCCTGCGACGAGGCAATCGCCGCGAGTGCTAACAACCGAGAATTGGGTTTCATCTCAGTCGATTTGGCTGCTGCTTCAGCTTTCTCCAACAACGCATTTCGCAACTCTTCTACACCGGGCTCCTTTGCGATCTTCAGTGCCAATCGGTAAGGGGCCACCCAATTGTTGGGCATCAGGTGTTCAGCGATTGCTTCGTCGGTCAACTTTAGTCGGGCAAGGCGATAGATCAATTCCAAAT
>JBICHZ010000160.1:0-40751 GCA_043101355.1 Rhodopirellula sp. JB044 | reverse complement strand
CCGAAGGCTTGGCGCCTCCGGCTACGGGGTGTGCTCGGTCCTGTAGCTGGACTCGCCAGAGTTCAGATCTTTTGCGATCCGATCGCCGTAACGATCTTTTGCTCGACCGAAGGCTTGGCGACTCCGGCTACGGGGTGTGCTTGGTCCTGTAGCTGGACTCGCCAGAGTTCAGATCTTTTGCGATCCGATCGCCGTAACGATCTTATGCTCGACCAAAGGCTTGGCGACTCCGGCTACGTGATTGTTAGCATTGGAAGTCGTTTTCGATTTGGCCTTCCTTGATCACGATGCTGATGCCGTCGCGGATCTGCAGTGCTTCCTCTTCGCCTTGGTGGTCGACACCGGCGGCGTTGGTGATTTTGACGTTGGTACCGACGCGGCAGTTCTTGTCTAGGATCGCACCGGAGATATAGCTGCCGGCTCCGACACCGACGGGGAGTTTGCCGTCGCGGGGACCGCCTCGCATTTCGATGAAGTCCGCACCCATGACGACGCTGTCTTTGATCGTCACGTTGTCGCCGATGACCGTTCGCAATCCGATGACGCTATTTTCGATCGTGACGTTGTCACCGATTCGGCACCCGTCGGCGATCAAGCTGCCTTTGATGGTGGCGTCGCCCATGATCGTCGGCGGCAGGAACCGCGGCCGGCTATAGATCGGTGCGTGGCGGTTGCGGATGTCGAACGGCGGGTTCTTGCTGGCCAAGGACAGGTTGGCTTCGTAGAACGACCGAATCGTTCCGATATCTTCCCAGTAACCATCGAACAGGTGCAGTTGCACTTTGTGAGTGTTGATCGCTTCGGGGAAGACTTCTTTGCCGAAATCGCTGTGCAGGCTGTTTTCGAGCAGGTCGACCATGAGGTCTTTGTCGAAGATGTACAGCCCCATGCTGGCGAGCAGGTCGCGGCCGTTGCTGGGGATGCCGCGCTCGTCGATCCAGCTCGGCTCCATGCGGACCTTGGCGATTTCTTCCGGGGTTTGCGGTTTCTCGACAAACCCGCGGACTTGTCCGGTATCGTCGACTTGCATGATGCCGAGAGCGGAAGCGTCTGTGCGGGTCACGGGGATCCCCGCGATAGTCGCGGCCGCACCCGATTCGATGTGGGTTTTCATCATCTCGCGGAAATCCATCCGGTAAAGTTGATCGCCCGAAAGAATCAGGACGTGTTTGATCCAGCTCTCTCGCAGGTGAACCAAGTTTTTCCGTACCGCGTCGGCGGTTCCTTGATACCAGTCTTCGCCGGAGTTGACCGTTTGCTGGGCCGCGAGCAGTTCGACGAAGCCGTTGCTAAAGTGATCGAAGGTGTAGGTTTGCCGGAGGTGCCGGTGCAAACTCTCGGATAAGAACTGCGTCAACACGTAGGCGCGATTCAAACCACTGTTGATGCAGTTACTGATCGGGATGTCGATCAACCGATATTTCGCTGCCAACGGCACCGCAGGTTTTGCGCGGATTTTGGTCAGCGGAAAGAGTCGGGTGCCGCGTCCGCCACCAAGAATCAACGCGATCGTGTTACTGAGGTCCATGTTGTTTGTCCCGTGAGGAGGAGGTGCTTACCAATACTTTTCAAAACGGATCGTCCCTGCATGATGCTCTTGAACATCGTCGCGAAATCCTGCGGCACGTAGTAACGGTAGCATACCAGGATTCTCGGGTGCTTCGGCACCCGGGGCGATGTATCCGATCATGTCTGGATTGCCGCATAGGTACACGTGTGTGTGTGCGGGATCGAGTGGATCTTCGGCGAGTTCGGACAATTTGCCGCTGGTGAACATTGCCTGCAGGTACTGCTTGCCAACAAATTGCGGGTGATCGGGCTGAAGGTTTTCCGGTTCCCGCGTCGTCATCGGAAGATACAGATAGTTCGGGTACTGACGCATCAGCACACGATGTTCGTTGATGTAGGCACAGTCGTGACGATATCGCACGCTGGTTGCGATGATGATGCGTCCTCGGTGGCCGGTTGCGAGAAGTTTGGCGGCCATCGCGTTATGCGGGGCTTCGCCAGTTCCCGTTCCAAGGAAGAGCATCGTGTCGTCGGGTTCGTAATTGCCGAGCTTGTACTTGCCGACGATCTTTTTCTCCAAAACGATTCGGTCGCCGACTGATTTGCCGAACAACCTCGGCGTCAACGCGGGAGGTTTGCTGACGGCGGTCGCCCCTCGGCGAACCAAGGTGATGTAGAACTCGAGATAGTCGACGGAGTCCTGCGTCGCGAGGTTGCCTTCCTCGTCTAACATCGGACAGGAAATGGAATATGCACGGCGAACAATCTTTCGAGCTTTGTTAATCGGTACATCTTCCGGTTGAGTCCCCAGCAGTCGCGGTTCCCAGTTGCCCAGCCCGAGTGCGACGTACTGTCCAGGATCGAATGCCGGGATGCCGTTGTCCGGACGGATTCGGAATTTCGCCAGATCGTCAGTGATATCAATCCGGTCGATGATCGTGGCGTTGTAGAATCGTTCGCGGAGTTGACGCTGTTCTTCCGCATTGGGCGGCATGTCGAGCGGGCCTACCGATGCCCCGTCATCCGTTGCGACCGTGGTTGGTGTATTCTTGTCGCCGGGCGAGGTTGGATTTGGGGTAGATTGTGCACTGGCGCCTGATTGAGCACTGGGGCCCGAGTCCGCACTGGGACCCGAGTCCGCACTGGGACCCGATTGACCGTTTGTCGGTGGGGTGTCACGAACACTCACGAAGCTCATTCCTTTCGCGTTTCATGCCGCGGTCAGGGTCTCGAAGCGGTTACTATAATGCAATGCGGCGGTGCCATGGGGTGGGCTCGCATCGTTGTGGCACTCGAATCGTTTTATTTGTTTCGTTGCATCATCCGTCGCCCGGCGGCGCTGCGTGAACTGAGCAAAGTGCGAGCCACGTTGCTCGGTTTGTTGACGTTATATCAGCTTCTTTTTTAGGCTTTCGACATGTTTGACTTTTTTCACAAGGTTGGCTCTGGCGTGACGGATCAGAGGCGGCAATCCCGTTCGACAAATTGTCGCGTTCGTGAGAATCGTGCGATCGGTCGCACGGCGGCGATGGTCTGCGTCGCGGCGTTTTTCGGATGGGCGGTGTCGGGTCCGGGAGGGCCATCGAACGCCTCCGCGGAAACATGGACTAGCCTCAGCGGCGACAAGTCAATCGAAGCCGAGATGGTTGGCATGTGGGACAGTCAAGTCGTCTTGGTGCTGTCCAACGGACGCCGCATTAATGTTCCGATTAACAGTTTCGAAGCGGGCAGTCGTATCCAAGCGGGCAGGATCGCCGAACGTCTGGAGCAGGAACGCAAGGCGTTGACCGACGAAATCAAACGCAACGCGGAGATCGAAGCCGCGCCGGCCCCCGATCCGTTGCCGACGCCTCCGACGCCTCCGGAGTATTCACCGCCGAGCGCGGACATGGCCCCCGATGACGCGATCGATGCAATCGCACAACAGATTCGTAACGGACACCTCATCGTGCTCTACGACGCGATGCCGCCGAAGTTCCGAAGTCAGCTCGATCAGCTCGCCACGTTGACGATGCAGAAGCTCGATCCGCAAGGGATCGCCGGTCCGCTCGGACAGCTTCACCGAATCGCAGACCTTTTGGTCACGCGGCAGAATTGGATTTTGTCCCATCCGAGATTGCTCGACCCCAGTGGCGAGCCAGGCGATCTTTCACCGATCGGAGAAACGTTCAACAAACTTGTATTGCCGATCGCGGAAACCGTTCGCGCGGGTATCCCGGTCGAAGAGGTCGCGCTAAAACGGATCGGCGAACAGGGCTTCGGCGCTTGGCTGCACAACCGAGACGCCGCGGTCGCGCCGTACCTCACTCGGGTCATGGATTCCTATACCGGGCCGGCTGTGGGTTGGACGCTGCTCAAACAAAAGGACAATGACGCTGTCCTCGAGCAGCCGCTTCCGCAATCGAATGAGCGAGGTCATTCGCGAGGCAACCCGCCGTCGCGCAGGCTCGCTTTGAAGAAAGTAGACGGTTATTGGTTGCCGGCAGCCGTTGCCGACGGCTTCGAAGAGTGGGTGAAACAGAAGACCGAAGAACTGCAGGGTGTCGATGACGCGTCGATGAGCGTTTCGGAGTGGCTCGGCGGGAGCTATGTCAGCGTTCCGACTGCGCCATCGCAGCCGTCGCGAAACGGCATGGGGCAGTTCGACGATCCGAGCCAATACGGTCGTCCGGACGAGTACGATGACATGAGCCAATATGATGACATGAGCCAATACGATGACATGAGTGAATTCGATGACGATCTCTACATGGATGACAGTTACGGCGGCGAAATGTACGGGCAGTCGGGCGGTGCGAAGCCACGTATGATCGACGCACCGACGATCTCGGCGGAAGCCATCGGCAGTGTATTGCAATCGGTCGGAGGCGTTGTGTCGATGTTGATCCCGCTCGAAGAGGCAACCGATGCGGCATCGTTCCATCGCGCGGCGGATCAAGTCGCCGGTTCCGTTCAGGGACTCCTGTCGTTGGTCGGCGGTCGTTGAACATGACGGAACCTCGTATCGCGATTATCGGTGGCGGCCTGTCGGGGCTCGCCGTCGCAACCCATCTGCGATTGCTCGCCGGTGACAGCGGCCGTGGCGCGAATGTCACGGTGTTGGAATCCTCCGATCGCGTCGGCGGCGTGATCCATACCGAACGGATCGTCAGTGAGTCGGGTGAAGAGTTCATCGTCGACCATGGCGCGGACATGTTCGCGATGAAGCCGCCTGCCGCGATCGAGTTGTGTCAACGACTCGGCGTCGCAGACCGTTTGCTGCGCCCAAATCCGGAGGGGCGGGGGGCGATGATTGCCCGGGGCAACGGGTTGATCCCGATCCCCGAAGGCTTCGTCCTGATGCGACCCACCAAAATTGGGTCGATGCTAACAACGCCGCTGCTCTCGCCTGCCGGCAAGTTGCGGTTGCTCGCCGAACGCTTCGTCAAACCACGCGACATGAGTGTTCACGACGAGAGCGTCGGGTCATTTGTGCGGCGGCGACTCGGTCGAGAGTGTCTCGACAACATCGTGGCACCGTTGGTCGCGGGGATCTACACGGCGGATGTTGATCGGCTCAGCATGGCGGCGACGATGAAACCGATTTGGGACATGGAAGCGTCTGACGGGTCGCTGGCGAAGGCAACGATGCGGCGAGTCCGCAGTGGCGAGGATTCGACCGAACGCGGCAGCAGCGGGGCACGGTATGAACAGTTCCGCGCGTTTCCCGGTGGGATGATTGAACTGATCGAAACGCTCCAAAACAAGATCGGACGCGAGCACATCGTAACCCGAACCCCGGTCGATCGATTGCGGCGGCGGGGCGATGCGTTCCAACTCGAATCGGCCGCGCGACCCGAGCTCGCCAACGAATCGTTCGATCGAGTTGTGCTGACGACTCCGGCATCGGTCACGGCCGCGTTGGTTGAAGACCTGCAGGCAACGCTCGACGACGAATCGCAGCGTGATGCGGCGGAGACGTTGGCGAAATGTCTTCGTGAGATCCCCTACGCGTCGACCGCGATCGTGGTGATGGCGATCCCTCGAGAGTTGATTGCGAGAATGCCCAAGACGTTCGGCATCGTTGTTCCTCCGCGAGAGAAACGTTCGATCCTGGCGGCGAGTTTCGCGAGTGAAAAGTACGCGGGGCGTGCTCCCAAGGATCATGTGATCGTCCGTTCGTTCGTTGGCGGAATGCTGCAACCCGAGCTATTGAAAAAAGAAGATTCGGCGATCGTTCAAATTGTTGCCAAGGAACTCGCGGATTTGATCGGTTTGCAACACCCCGGCGACGTCGAACAACGGGCCGCGTTTGTTAAAGTCGTTCGTTGGAACCGGTCGATGCCTCAGTATGAAGTCGGCCACCTCGAACGGGTCGCTGCGATCAAGTCGGCGATCGACAAACTTCCCGGTGTCGACATCATGACCAATGCCATCGGTGGCGTCGGAATTTCACCGGTGATCGGCGCTGCCGAGCGAACGGCTCGGCGAGTTTACGACGGGCTAGGTGAGGTATCGAAGGTTCCAACAGAGGCGTGACGAGCGACCGACGATCGCCGGCCGAGACGTCAATCCTGAGCGGATCGGGCAACCGGTTCGGTCGCACGGAAAACGAAATACGACCGCACATCGCCCGCAACGCGATCTACCCCTGCGACATTTGTGAAAAATCTAGCCATTCCCGGCGAATTCGGTCGAAAACCCACTAGGCTGGGCGGTCCGAGACGTTTAAACTGCGCCTAAACGAGAATCATTCTCAACTAGGGGCTCGTTTTGCCTCGCTTTCTATGAGCAGTCCGACGCATATGAATAGTGAAATCACCTTAAATCACTTCATCGGCACCTCCGGTGAGATCGCACGCATGGATCTCCCCGAGGCGTGTGCGATTCGATTGAAGTCGCTCGGTTTATTCGAGGGGCAAAAGGTGCAGCTCTCGCGTGCCGGTAACCCCATGATCGTCAAAGCGGCAGGCGGAAAGATCGCAGTCGCCGGCGACATCGCCAAAGGCATCTACATGCGAGTGGCTCATTCATGAGCGCATCGGTCGACTCGGCCGCTTCGGAATCCTCAGACGCATCCGGTAAGAAAAGTTCCGGCGACAAAGTCGTCGCGATGTTGGGTAATCCGAACGTCGGCAAAACGTCGATGTTCAATCGGCTGACGAACCTGCTCGCCAAGACATCTAATTTTCCCGGCACGACCATCGATCGACGCGTCGGTCGCGTCGAGCTGAACGACCGACAGTCGATTTCGCTCGTGGATTTGCCGGGTGTTTACACCCTCGGCGCGTCGTCGCCGGAAGAGAAGGTCGCGAGAGATTTCGTACTCGGTGAAAACGAGGAAGTTCCCGACGCGCTGCTCGTCGTGGTCGATGCCACGAATCTGCAGCGAACGCTCTTTGTTGCCCGCGAGGCGTTGCAACAGGGACGGCCTACGATTGTCGCGGTGAACTTCATCGAATCGGCCCGGCGACGTGGTTTGGAAATTGATCTCAATACACTCGGCCGTAAACTCGGCTGTCCGGTGGTCGGCGTATCCGCACGAACCGGCGAAGGGTTTGATCGGTTGAAATCGCAACTCGCGATTTTGCTAGCCGGGCCCGCACTGCCGCTGTTGATCTCGAGCGGTTCCCCCGAATGTCCGCCCACCCCGGCCGAGAACGTTCTGACGGTTCTGACCGACGATGAATCATGCGGTTCGTGCCGAGTCTGTCCGTACGCGGATGGGCATCAATGGGCGTCCGCGTTGGCCCGCGAGAGCATCCGTGACGGTTCGGTGGTTTCGGACGAGACCGCCGACCGAGTGGACTACTTCCTGACCAATCGCTTTATCGGTCCCGTCGTCTTTGCGGCGGTGATGGTGTTGGCGTTTTCGTTGGTGTTTTGGTTCGCCCAGGTGCCGATGGAATGGATGGACAGCGGCTTTGGAATGTTGGCTTCTTTTGTCAGCGGTTTGTTGCCCGAGGGTGATTTTCAAAGTTTGGTTGTCGATGGGATTATCGGCGGCGTCGGCGGAGTGATGGTGTTTCTGCCGCAGATCGTGATCCTGTTCTTCATGCTCGCGTTGCTCGAAGATTCGGGATACTTGGCCAGAGCCGTTGTGGTTGTGGACCGTTGGATGCGTCGGGTTGGTTTGCCGGGTCAAGCTTTCGTGCCACTGCTCGCCGCCCACGCCTGCGCGATTCCCGCGATCATGGCGACGAAAGTCATTGAAAATCGACGCGACCGGTTGGCGGCCATCATGGTGATTCCATTGATGACCTGTTCGGCCCGGTTGCCGGTTTACGCGATCGTTGCGGCAATGCTGTTTCCGGGGTCACCGCTCTGGGCGGCGATTTTGTTTGCGTCGGCGTATCTGCTGGGCATGGTCGCCGCCTTCGTGGTCGCCTTTTTGTTGAAGATGACTCTTCTTCCGGGAGAGGCGTCGCATTTGATTTTGGATCTTCCACCGTACCGAACCCCGTCGCTCCGTAACGCGTTGCGATACGCGTACGAACGGGGATGGATGTTTCTGCGTGATGCGGGAACGGTGATCCTGGTGATCTCGATTGCGATTTGGGCTCTGTCGACCTACCCGAAACTTTCCGATGAGCGTTTCGAGGAACAGATGGCCTCACGCAGCGTCGCCGTTGATCAGATTGACGAGGAAGAACTCGACGGTCTGCGTGCTGCTGCGGAACAGGAGCACGCGATCATCGGTCGTCTCGGCCGCGTCGTCGCACCGGTGTTCGAGCCGATCGGATTCGATTGGAAAATCAGCGTCGGCGTGATGACCAGTTTCGCGGCACGCGAGGTGGTGGTTTCGACGCTTTCGATTTTGTACGGCCTCGGTCCCGAGCCCGAAGACGAGTCGACGTTGAAAGATCGTTTAATGTCGGCGACGTATCCCGACGGCACGAAGGTATTCACCACCGCGACGTGTGTCAGTTTGCTGGTGTTCTTCGTCTTGGCGATGCAGTGCTTGCCGACGCAAGCGGTCACGAAGAAGGAAACCGGGTCATGGAAGTGGGCGGCGTTCCAGTTTGGATACATGACACTGCTCGCCTACGGAGCCGCCTTCGTCGCGTATCATGCGGTTTCGGCGTTTACTTAAATCGCGAGAGCGTTTTGAGAATGATCTCGCCGATTGCGATAAAACGCAAAATCCATGTGGTGGCGAAACCCGCCAGAAGTTTCGGCGGGGGCCGTGATACGCCGAAAGTCTTGGCCACGATCGCTACGGGTTTGCTGCTCTTTTTTAGAAGCAAACGCCGGTCAATAACGAGCGGTTTAGTCGAAGATGAGCTCGTCCGCGGGGCACCAACGCATCGTTTCCATGATCTCGCGAGGCAACCTGGCTTGGTTGCGAGCGGGATCGGCGACCGGTTGGATCATCGCTTCGGTTTCGGTCGTTAGGTCGATTCGCGTTCCGTCGTCGCACTGCAGTACCGGGTGGGCGTATCCTTCGAGCGGGCGACGGATGACTTCGGCGGTGACCTCGTGATTGAAATGCACACGACTGCCGAGCGGGAACAGCGACTCCACACGCAGAAATGCACGAACCACAACCGGGTCGAACAGTTGATAGCGAGCTTGGTACAGAATTACGCCCAACGCATCGTGTGGCACCAAGGCGTTTCGGAAACTCGTGCCCGTCGTTAACCGCAAATAGGTGTCGCAAACATTCAGAATGCGTGCGTACAAGTTGGCTCGTTTGCCTTCGATTCCGAATGGGTAACCCGATCCGTCGAATTGTTCATGCACCTGTTCGATCGCGATCAGAACCGAGTGAGGAATCTCCGACACTTCGCGAAGGCAGTTTGAGGAGTTGATCGGATGCTTGCGGTATTCCCACATCTCTTCGTCGTTGAGGGGGCCGCGTCCTGGGATAATCAATCCCGGGTCCATTGTGTACAGCCCGATGTCGTGCAACAAACCGGTCGTCCCGATTTCCAAGATGGTCGGTCCGTCGAGTTCCAATTCAGTTCCGACGGCCATCCCGAGTACGCTGAGTTTGACGCTGCGGTCGGTCAACGACATCGACTCATCGGCCGACACAACGTCGGCCACGGTTTGATCGTGGTCGTCAACGATCGCGCTCGCAAACGCCGCCGAAAGGTTATTCAGTGCTGCGATCGTTTGTAATTTTCGGTCGCTGATTTCGAGCCGAATTTGTTCGAACTCGTCGCGGGCCAGCTTCACATGTCCGCGCAAGACTTCACGCCGCGACAGGTTGATTGGTTCGTGGTGTCGATTGACGAGGTTCTCTTTAAGCGGGACGCCCTTGGGCCATTTTGACGGATGGCCTGTTTGAAAATTTTCGCCCTGTTTGGGCGATGGCTTAGAGGGGCGTCGTCTTTGGAGCGGTTTGCTTGACGATGAGTCCTGGCGTCGGAGTGATTCGTCCTCTTCGGTGCTAACCGCGAGTTCCTCGATATCACGATCGACCAACCCCTGAATCAGTTCAGCGGTGATCGTCGTACCTGCTCCCAAGAGAAGCAGGCCGTTATCGTCTTCGAGTGGAAAGCGACAAATCGCCCCGACGTGTAGTTCGTCGACGGGCAACATGACCATGTCGCGTTTTCCTTTCGCAGTTTTCACCGCGTTGTACATCGTTTGCCCCGATAGCAAGGAATAATTCGTTCGCGCAAGTGCAGACAAATCGCCTGGCACGCTAGAACGTCTACCCAATGCTAGGTTTTTCCTGACACGCGACGTAAACACGAGTCATTTCATCACACCATTGAACGCGTGCGTGTGAAAAAGAGGGCAGGTTGTGACGATTGCGACGGTCAACCGGACAACGACGTGGTCCGCTGCGATGCAAACGTGAAGGATCGAGCGGATCGTGGTTCACTCGCGATAGAGCACAACCGTTTCGAGAGGCTTGACGGAGTGCTGTGAAGAATCGGCGATGGTGTTGTCGACCAAATTGCGTGAACCGTCAAATCCATCGGGAACGGGGAATGTGAACTTGCGTGTGCGGTTGCAGTTCATCGCGATGCAGTAGTTGCCGTACTGCATGAGGTAGAACTCGCCTTTACCGGCATGATAGTTTTCCTTTCCCGGTTTGAAATCCTTCACGTACGAGGGGACCTTGGCGATTGGCTGGATTTCCCCGGCCGCTCCCAAACGCATTCCCGCGTCTTGGTACTGCTTTTCGTATCGACGGTTGAAGGGCTCGTTGGTTTGATCCGGCATCGTGTACGTCAGCCCGCTCGGCGTGAACAACGTCCCGATTCTGACCGTCGCGTCGCGTTCGATTGTGGGTGTTAGAAAGTGGACGCGTGCGAGGAAGTTGACCGCATATCGAGATCGCCAATATAGCGAGGCGAAGAGTATGTCGCTTCCACGCTTTATCGCCACGACACCGATCTCGGGATCAAAGTAAACGAAGTCACGGCGATCCGAAGACATCGGCAACCGCGCTGAACTGCTAGGAAACCTCAGCAGCGACTCGTAGTTGTCGGGAACCCGAATCAACGTAGTGAGCGCTTCGAAACCGCGTTGTCCGTTGACCCGCTCGATCGCTGCAAACACTTGGTTGTCCTCGAGCATTTGTTGGCAAATGCCGATCAGAGCTCGATCCTTTGTTGCACATGCTACATCCAGCGGCCCGCCATCCCCGTTTGGACTTTGCACGTACAGCACGTTGCCGGGATAGTGCCAGTCTCGCCAACCGATCACAGCCTCCAAACGCATCGCACGAAAGCCCTCGTTGTCCGGCGAGGGGAAACGAAAGACCGCTCGAGCCCGAGACATTTTCGCCAACTGCGTTTTGATTTTTGGGTCGCCTTCCGCGTCGAGCGTGGGGCGCGTGGCGTCGTACATCGCTTTGGTGAGCCCGAGAACAATCTCACCGTAACCGCCCACGTAGCCGAGTTCTTTCGTGAGTCCCCGTTCGGTTAACTGCAAGTATCGTTTGCCGAGACGCCAGGTGGATTTGCCATTTGCGTCCAAACTGCCACTCCACGGTTCCAAACCGACCGCTTCATAGAGCAAACGCACTACCTTTTCCTCGGGCCACGCGCGAGGCTGGTTAACATGTTGCAGCGCCTTGTTGCAGCGATAGATGTTCAGATCGACGATCATGGTTTGATTGGTGTAGGCACGCCGATGTTGGATATGCCAGTCCCGCGATGACGCAAACATTCGCGTCCAAAGTTCGCGGCGAGTGGACTCGGTCCCGTCCACCGGATGGTCTAGGTAGATTCCTACGGATCGGCCGAGTACGCGCACCGCATCTGCAACGGGACCTGCGCCAACCCATTCCTTCTGAACCCATTCAGGATCGTCGCGGAACCGGATCGCATGATGATCGACACCGCGGACGACTTTGTTGAGCACTTTCTTTTGATGGTAGGCATCGGTCCATGACGTCAAACTCGCATAAGCGAGGAAGCGGAGGCCTTCCATGCTGGCGTCCTTCTTCGATTGCATCAGTTTTCCGATCTCACGATTGACGCGTGCTTTAACGGTATCAATCACCTCGGCACCGGGGGCGTCGCGGATCGGGAAGACGGTTTCGCGGCCTTGGGCTTCCTCCTCGGCGGGAGTGAAGAACGGATCCCGATGCACGTACGCACGGTAGATGGTGCGTGAGGGTTGGGTCATCGATTGCTGGAACTTTTCGAACGTGTACCCATAGCCCCATACGGGACCCTGGCCTTCGATCGAGAGTTCAGCTTTCGTTTTTCCACGCGTCATCTGCTGCGGCAAAGGTAGCGTTTTGTAGAAAAAACGGTTCGGAAATCGTTCGGTATCTTCCGAGATATCCAACGCGTCGACTTCACCGAGGTGACGTTGTCCGATTTGTTTGCCGTCGAGGAACAACATCAAGCGACTGTGTTCACCCGTCGTGTCGCTGCCCCAAAACTTGACGGTGACATAGTTCACGTCGTCAGGGTCGATCTTCATTTCAAACGTCATCCGCCCTCCTCGCCAACCCGTTTTATTTGGCGGAAGCAAGCGGCGTGCCCGAACACCGAGACCTCCTTCGACGATCTCGCTCTTTCCTGCATCGAGAGCATGCGATTCTTCCGATGCCTCGTTGCCAAACTGAATCATGTCCGTGACCGAATCGCCAAAAGCAAACGTCGCGAACGACAGGCAAAAGCATCCTGCAATCAGGCGTCGATCTAGCAATTCTTCTTCTCTCGATGCGGACGAGATGACGGCTGCGACGTGCCGCGTCTGTGAAAAATCAGATTGCTATCCGTCATCAGAAGTCGGAGAAGAGTCGAACACGGTTGTGGCGATGGCATCGAGATGAACCGGAGATTCTACGGATCGCGGGAGGCTGCGATTGCGTACTCAGAGTATTTTCCGGTTCGTTCGTTGGCCGCCGGGATCGCCGGGAAACTAACTAGGAACTGGTTCTCGTCGATCAGGTTGAACACGTAGTGTGTCGTTCCCTCAGGTAACGTGAACTCGGCGCGGCCGTTGTGAGCACCTCCCGGCAAACGGTACCACTCCTCGTAGCGTTCGCCTCCGTTCTCGGTGTAGATCAAGTTCGCGCGGGTCACTTCGGCACCGTTTTGCTCAAACGTTACCCAGACGCGGTCGCCATCTCGGCCGTGCTTGATCGACGAACAAACTTTCTCTTGGTTGGGTAGCCCGCTTGGATGCGTGGCGTTGAGGTACGGACGGCTCGCTTGATTAACGACGAGTTTTTCTTCCAGCAATTGGTTCAGCATTCGAGCCTTTTCGGGTAACGAATCGACTAGGTTTTTGGACTCTTCGATGTCGACCCGTTGATTCTGCGAATCGTAGAGTTGGTAAAGCTCGAGCGGTGTGTTTCCGTTTTGCAAAACGTCGGACCAATTTCGGATCAGTTTGAATCCGCCGACGCGAATCGTCGACTGCATGGACGAATGAGGGAAGTGCCAAAACATCGTATCGCGTGGCTGGCCGTCACGATCGACGATCAGCGACGTGTCCTCGAGGTCCGATTTCAGATAGTTTGATAAGTCCGAACCGTCCAATTGGGATTCGGGTAGCGGCGTCTTTGTCCACGAGAGAATGGTCGGATGAAAATCCAAACCGTTGACCATTGCATCGGATTCCACGCTCGCCGCGATCCCTGGCCCTCGGACGAGAAATGGGACGCGTACGCCGCCTTCCTTTGCGTTGATTTTGCCTTTGTCGAGCGGATAGTTGTCCGTGATGATTTCGCCGGGATGTTGCTCCATTCCTCCGTTATCAGACGAGAAGATAACGTACGTGTTTTCGCTCAGCCGATGTCCCGGCCAACGAGGGTCTTCGGTTTCATCAAGGTATGTCAGAATTCGCCCGACGTAATAATCGAGCATTTCGACCATGGCGCCGTAGAACGGGTTGCGTTGCCCGGTGACCTGCCAGTGCTCAGGATCGGTTGGGAAAGGAACCTGCATTTTTCGGCAGTATTTCTTCAGCAACCGTTCACAACGAGTGTGGATCGGTGCGTGGACGAGCCAAGTCGCGTGGTAAAGGAAGAAAGGTTCGGAACGGTTGGCGTCGAGATAATCCAACGCGTCGGCTGTGTTTTGGTGAAACGGAAATCCGTTCTCATCGAGCCGGTAGGGATCGTCCTTCGCGTTGGTCGCAAAGCCTGTCAATCGATTCGGTTTCGCCCGTGAGGTGACACCGCGGTCGGACCGCGTGTATTGAAACCCCTGGTCTTCCGGTTGTGGGAACGCTTTATGGTTGATCGCGACGTGCCACTTGCCGGTGTGCCCGGTGGCGTATCCGTTATCGCGAAGGCACTCCGCAATGGTAACATCGCTGAGAGGCATGCGTCCGCTGTACCACGGTGAGATTAACGTCGACCGGTTGTTGTGCGGAGCCGGCGGCGCACCGCCAACGACGTGGGTTTTTTGTGCACGAGCGGGATGCTTTCCCGACAAGATTGCTGCGCGGGAAGGGGCGCACGTGGGAGCCGGCGAGTAGGCTTGCCAAAACTTCACGCCCTGATCGGCGAGTCGGTCGAGATGTGGTGTCTCGTAGGGGCATGGCTCGTCGATGTCGTAGCATTGAACGTCCTGCCATCCGAGGTCATCGGCCAGGATCAGAACAACGTTCGGCTTCGACGGTCGACCGTCGGCGGTCGCAACGTTCAAACCGGCGAACATGCACGCCAGGGTTAACATGAAGATCACAGTTACGCGGTGCGACCGACCGGATGAAGTTTCAAGTGTTCTGCACATGAGCGGATTGGATAGGAGTTAGCCGGTGTCGCGAAGCTTAGTTGTTTGATGTTGTTCGTTCGCGGGTTAGCTTTTGGATTTTCGACGCAGTGAAGAGAAGTTCTTCGCATCCGGTTTTTCAGGCAGCGTGGCTTTCCACGCGTCGAGTTTCTCTCGCAATCCGGCGACGATTTCGGGGTGTTGGGTGTGTAGGTCGTTTTGTTCCTTCGGGTCGTTCGTGATGTTGTACAGTTCGACGTATCCCGTTTGCTCATCTTCGAGCAACTTCCAATCTTGGTCGACGATGCAGTAGTCAACCCAGTGAAACGAGTTCGGCTGCTCGGGGTTGCCACGACCGCTCATCTTCCAGAACAACGGTTTACTGCGTCCGGTGACGGATCGTCCTTGCAAGCCCGCGAGTTGGCTGATTCCGTCGGGTGCGTATTGCGTTGGCAAGTCCGCGTCCGCGATTTCACAGAAGGTCGGTAACAGGTCGACGGCCGAGATCATCAAACGGTCATCAATCGTATTCTCAGCGATCTTGCCCGGCCACCTCGCGATGAACGGGACGTTAATGCCGCCTTCGAACAACGCGGCTTTGTACCCTTTTCGACCTTGCGTGATTCCTTTGGACGCTCCGATTCCGTATCCGGCGCCGGTGGCGGTGTCATAAGATAGTTTCAGTTCGGCTGAACCCTTCGCGCGTGCCGGGCCGTTATCCGAACTGAAGATCACCAACGTGTTGTCTGCAATCGAGAGGCGATCGAGCGCATCGAGGACCTCACCAATTCGATCATCGGCGTGTGACAAAACAGCGGCATAGATTTCGTCCGCTTCGTCGAGGTTTTGGTCGCGGTATCGCCATCGATATTTCGGAATGACGTGAAACGGAGTGTGCGGTTCATGGACCCAAAGGTTCACGAAGAAAGGTCTGGAATCGTCGACGGCTGATTCAATGAACTCGATCGTGTTGTCGGCGTCTTCGTGGACAGGCATCTGTTCACCGGAACAATTGAACGCGCCGTAGCGATCGTATCCGTATTCCATTGGTGTCGGCGAGTCGGGGATCATATCGTTGGACAAATGCCATTTGCCAAAGTGGGCCGTGGTGTATCCTGCCGAACGCAGCAACTGAGGGAGCGTCGTGGCGTCGGTGTCGAGCCAATCAGGCATGTTCCGTTTCGCGTTGCTGGGGACCCACGCGAAATGACCGTCGATGTTAAAACGTGCGGGGAAGAGTCCCGTCATCGCCGCCGTCCGGCTCGGCGAGCACACGCCACTGGCTACCGTAAAACGATGGAAGTCGGTGCCCTCGCGAGCCAGTCGGTCGATGTTCGGAGTCTGCACGTACGGGTGCCCGTGGCAGCCCAAGTCACCCCATCCCCAGTCATCGGCGAAGATAAACAGGATGTTGGGTTTGGTTGCCGAGTCAGCAATGGGATCGGCGGCGGAGACCGTATGAACGCAAAGGAGACCGGCGGAAATCAGTGCGATGGACGTAAGAATGCGGTGGGGAAGTCGTGAATTCTTCATCGAGCCAATCATCGGTGGGAGGCCTGAGCGAAACGCGTAATCAAGGCGGCGGGAAAAGTAGTTTGACAGCCGCGATGTTGTTTTGGCTGCCGTTTTACGTCATCTCTGTGAGGATATGCGTCATTGAGTCGCGTGCGAGCCAATTTCTCGCCAGCTAAAACCCGCTCTGACAAAACGTCAATTTGGGGCGCAGCATTGCCGCCGGAAGTCAATACACTGAGTTGCAGCCACCGACGCTCGGCAGCGATTGATGGCGTTAACGTTCCTGTCTCTTCCCCACTGCTCGCACCTGGTGTTTCGTTTCGATGATGTACCGACTCGTTCCATTGCTGTTTGTTGTTTTCTGTTCAGCGTATTGCTCTGTCGCGTCCGCGGACTCACGTCCGAACATCGTTATCATCATGGCGGATGACCTTGGTTACGGAGACGTGAGTTGTTACGGCGCTACCAAGATTCACACGCCCAATATCGATGCTCTCGCCGCCGAAGGAATGATGTTCACCGACGCGCACGCTGCCGCGTCGGTATGTTCGCCCTCGCGATATGGACTGATGACTGGTCGATCGCCTTGGAGGTTGCACCGCAAAGGCAACGGGTACAAGCTCGAGCCGGGACGAATGACTCTTGCGTCGCTCGCGTCGGAACACGGCTATCAATCGGCCGCGGTTGGGAAATGGCATCTCGGTTATGGACGCAATTGGGAAGCACCGCTGAGTCCCGGGCCGCTCGAGGCGGGGTTCAACTATCACTTCGGTGTTCCGACTAACCACAACGACAAGTATCGCGCGTTCGTCCGAAACCATGACTTCGTCGGATTAAAACCGGGCGCAAAACTAGAGGTCGTCAAAGGTCAACAATTCCCGACCGGATTGTTGGAGCCTCGCGTCGAAGACCAAGTCGACACGCGTTTGACTTCCGAGGCGATCGGCTTTATCCGGCGGAATGCCGAACAACCGTTCTTTCTGTACTTCACGCCGTGCGCACCGCACACGCACGTCACGCCCGCGGCACCTTTTCGTGGAACGAGCCAAGCCGGTTTACTCGGCGATTATGTCCAGGAACTCGATCATCACGTCGGCGAGATTGTCGACGTGCTCGACGAACTGAAAATCGCCGACAACACCTTGCTGATCTTCACGAGCGACAACGGGAACACTCCGAAGGATTTCAAAGGCACGCAGAACACGATTTTGAATCTTCAGGTCGATTCGCATGACATCCGCGAGAAATTCAAAACCGCGAAAGAAGACGCGAGAAAAATGGGGCACTACACCAACGGGGACTGGCACGATGGGAAAGGGAAACCCTACGAAGGCGGTCATCGCGTTCCGTTCATCGTACGCTGGCCAGGCGAAGTCACACCGGATTCGATGTCGAATCAGTTAGTGATCCTGACCGATATGATGGCGACAATGGCGGAGATTTTCGACGCGACGTTGCCTGACGTCGCGGGAGAGGATTCGTTCAGCATTCTGCCCGCAATGACGGGAGCCGCGCCGAAAGGACCGGTCCGTGAGATCGGGTTTGTCCAAGGGGACACCAAGGACGACGCGATCGCGATTCGTGCTGATAAATGGAAGTTGATCGAGTCCAAGGGTGAGAACGGCAAGAAGCACGAGCTGTTCGATCTGACAGAAGATCGCGGAGAAAACAACAATCTCGCGTCACAAAACCCCGAAGTGATCGAACGCATTTCCGCCGCGTTGGCGAAGGCCCGAGCCGACGGGCGTACGCGTCCGTTGCCGTAGCGCACGGCCAGCGCGTTATCTGTGATCGAGGGCCGAATTCTGGCGTACGGTGTTCAGGTCGACGGCAGTGGATCTTGTGAAAGATCCTGCTGCTTGAGGATCTCTGACACGATCCACTACCGGAAAGTCACTCTAGCTGAAACCACTAACGGATGGTTTCGTTGAGGTCCGGCGGCGCGCCTTCACTAATGCGTCCGTGCAGTTGTTCGATGCAGGTGGCAATCAGTGCGGTCCATCCGGTTTGGTGCGACGCCCCGAGGCCCTCGCCGGTGTCACCGTGGAAGTACTCGTAAAAGAGTACGTGTTCCTGCCACAGCTTTTCGTCGCCCGTCATGCCGCTGCCGATCAAGCAGGGACGGCCTCCGCCACCTTCGGGCGATAAAAAGATATCGGATAAACGGCGGTTGATCTCACTGGCGACATCGTGAAGGTTCATCATGTTGCCCGATCCGGTCGGACATTCGATTTGGAAGGTGTCACCAAAGAATTCATGGTATCGGTGCAGCGACTCGATTAACAAATAGTTGGTTGGAAACCAGATCGGTCCACGCCAATTGCTGTTTCCGCCGAACATCCAACTGTCTGATTCGCCCGGAACGTAGGCCACGGTGTGTTCTTGGCCGCGGACGGTGACTTGGTATGGTTCCGCCTCGTGGGCTTTTGAAAGCGATCGGATTCCGAATTTTGAGAGAAACTCGTCCTCATCGAGCAGCACTTTGAGGACCCGCTCGAGGCGTTCTCGGGTCGGAATGGCGAGCAGCATCTCGCGGTGTCCCGAGTCGCTCGTTCCGAACAAAATATGGGTGGCCAGATTGTGTCGGTTCTTGAGAAACCATACGAGGCGGTTGCGAAAACCCGGGAGCCCGTCGAGGAGTTTTTCGTCGAGCACCTCCACGGCGATCAACGGCAAGAGCCCGACGAGTGAACGGACTCGCATCGGAACCGTCTCGCCGTCAATCTTGAGTTGGTCATAGTAGAAGCCGTCTTCTTCGTCCCACAGGCCCCCGCCGTCGCGACCGTTCATCGCGTCGATGATGCGGATGAAGTGATCGAGAAATTTCGACGCCATGTCCGAATACGATTTGTCTTCCCGGGCGAGTTCCAATGCCATCGACATCATGGTGCCGCAATAGAACGCCATCCACGCTGTCCCATCGGCTTGCTCGAGCGCGGCACCTTCGGGCAATCCTTTGCTGCGGTCGAAGACGCCGATGTTGTCGAGCCCGAGGAATCCGCCGGCAAACACGTTGTCGCCGTTGCTGTCGACACGGTTGACCCACCACGTGAAGTTAAGCAGCAGACGTTGGAACGTTTGTTTCAGAAACATGGTGTCCCGCCGGCCCGCTTCGGCTTCCATTTGAAAGACTCGAAGACACGCCCACGCATGGACGGGAGGGTTGACGTCGTCGAAATAAAACTCGTATGCCGGCAATTGCCCGTTGGGGTGCATGTACCATTCACGCAATAGCACCATCAGTTGCCGTTTGGCGAATTCCGGATCGATGCGAGCGGCAGGGATCATATGAAAGGCCAAATCCCAAGCGGCAAACCAGGGATATTCCCATTTGTCGGGCATCGACAAAATGTCGCGGGCATAGAGGTGTCGCCAATCGCGGTTACGGCCGCTCTTGCGAGACTCCGGCGGCGTCATCACATCGGCATCGCCGTCGAGCCAGTCGGCGACGATGTAGTGATAGAACTGCTTGGTCCACATCAATCCCGCATACGCCGAGCGTGACACGTGTCGTTGAGCCTCGGTTTCTTTCTGCGGGATGACTTCGTCGTAGAACGTGTCGGCTTCATCCTGTCGCGTCTGCAATGTTGCGGTGAACTGTTCGCCGAGATCGGGGATCGATCCCTCGTCGCGGATGCACAATCGAACTCGCGTCCGGCGTGATTCGCCGGGGGCCAGCTTCCAATGGTATTTCGCGGCGACTTTGGTACCGAATTGTTTTGGGTTGACGGCGGTCGATTCGTCATCGATCACGTAACGGTGGAAGGCATCTTTGGTGTACGGCGAGAAGTTTTTTCCGTCAAAGAGTTTCGCAGTGTTGGTTTCGTTTTCGGTAAACAGGAGTTCCGAGTCGTTTTCCTCGTCAAAAACACACGTGAATGGTTCGAGCGTGTCGTGGGTGGTGTGCACGACGTGGCCGGTGGCGGTTTTGTCTCGCATGATGCGAGGTTTTGCGGTGCATCCTTCGTGACGGCATCCCCAAACCCACGTGTTGCGGAACCACAGCGTGGGCAACAACGTGATCTCCGCCTCGTCGGGACCCTGATTGGTCACCTCGATTTCGACCAACAGATCATTCGCGTCGGCTTTCGCGTAAGTCGCTGTGACGTCGAAGAAACGATTTTCGTTGAACAGCCCGGTGTCGACGATTTCATATTCGGGGTCGAGGTAACCACGTTGTTGATTCGTTTTGACGAGTTCGCGGTACGGGTATCGGGCGTGAGGGTACCGGTACATTGCTTTCGCGTACGTATGCGTCGGCGTGGATTCGAGATAATAGGAGATCTCTTTGACGTCTTCGCCGTGGTTGCCTTCCGGGCCGGTCAGTCCGAACAGACGTTCTTTCAAAATCGTGTCGTTGCCGTTCCAAAGTGCGATGGAAAAACACAACCGGCATTGTCGATCGGTGAAGCCGAGCAGACCGTCTTCGCCCCACCGGTAGGCTCGCGAACGTGCATGATCGTGAGGGAAATCGCTCCATGATTGTCCGCCCGGTGAGTAATCTTCGCGGACCGTGCCCCATTGCCGTTCCGAGAGGTAAGGCCCCCACCGTTTCCAGTTCTTTTCCCTTGCGGAGTCTTCGCGTAATCGTTGGTGTTCAGGTGTTGGCATGTGTCGGCGCAATCATTGGCGGTGGAACCGTTTACGAGAAGATTATCGTAACGTGAACCCTACCCGTTGAATGCCCCACGAGCGGAGTGAAAATTTTCTTGTGAGAATCCGCCTAATGAAGTTTCGGCTGCTTCGTTATCTTGATTGACGTGTGCTCGCATGGTCTGAGAAAACCTCTTCGTTACCTCCTCTTCCCCCACGAAGTTTCCATGAAATCCCGCTATGGTCTTCTTGGCATTTCTGCCTTTCTAGTCCTTCTGCTTGCCAGCCAAACAATGACAACCGCGCCTGCCACACCGCCCGAAGATCCGCAGCCCCGCGCGTGGCAGCCGATTCAATTGGCGATCAACAAGGGGCTGCCCAAAACCGCAATTGCAGAGATCGACAAACAACTTCCCGGAGCGATCAGCCGGGGAGACAATGATTTTTTGGTGCGTTTGCTGGCCACCCGTGCGACTCTCGACGGGCAACTCCAGGGCCGCGATGAGATCCATCGAATCGTGCGTCTGCAGAAGGATCTTGAAACCGCGCCTCAGGCAACCCGACCGGTCATTCACGCGATTTTGGCGAATTGGTTCTGGGGCTACTATTCACAGAACCAATGGCGGTTCCGCAATCGCACGGAAGTGGATCCCGGGGTGCTCGAATCGGAAGAGCCGGTAATCATCAAATCGGCAGATGACCTGTCGACATGGACGCGTGAGCGGATCATCGCTCAATCCGCCGCACTGTTCGAAGCGGCGTTGGACTCGGGTGACGGCAGCGAGAAAGTGCTGCGTGATACCGCGATCGATGACTACGACGATTTGTTGGTTCGTGGTAACGCGCCCGATGCGTATCGTCCGACGTTGTATGACTTCGTCGTTGCCGACGCGATCGATTTTTACGGTGACGCGGCCGAGACCTATGCGGGACCCGCCGAGCGGTTTGAACTGACGGCAGATACGCCGGTTTTTGAAACGATCGATCGGTTTTTGGAATGGGACGTTTCTGACGCTGACGCAAAATCACCGCTCCGCCGAGCGACGACCCTGTACCAAGATTGGTTGTCGTTTCACCGCGACGATGCAGACCCATCGGCGCTGATTGATACCGATCTGCACCGGATCGAGTTTGCGAAGAAACACGCCAGCGGAAAGGGAACAGACGCAGCATTCGAGGAGGCGTTGAAAGCGTTCGTTTCTAAGAATTCACAGCACGAAATTTCGACCCGGGCCCAGTTCCGGTTGGCGTTGATTGCCCGAGGAAACGACGAACCGGCCCGGGCGAGAGAAATTGCAAAACAAGCCGTCGATTCGCACCCCGATAGCGTCGGCGCGAAAGCCTGTGCGGCCATGATCCGGCAGATCGAAGCACCGTCGGTCGCCATCGCGACGGAAGAAATTTGGAACCCACAACTCGATGGCAACGCACTTCCCAAGATCCAGGTAACGTACCGCAACGTCACGAAAGTCTACTTTCGCTTGGTGAAATTGGACTATGAAGCGATCCGCAAATCGGGACGAAGGCCTGAAAACTTGACTGAGGTCGCCCGTCAAATGCTGACTAAGCGAACGCCTGTTTTGGCGTGGTCAGAATCGTTGGACGCGACCGACGATTATCGCGACCGCGTTGAACAAGTCGCGGCGAGATTGGACGTGCCGCGAGGGGCGTACTATCTGATCGCGAGCACGTCCGATGACTTCCCGATGAACGAAGGTTACACGGCGATTACCGACGTGTGGGTCAGCGGTTTGTCGATGGTTATCGAGTCGCGTTATGACGAAGGACTGTTGGTTGGATACGTTTTGGATTCCTCGACGGGCGAGCCGCTCGCTGATGTCGACGTGGATGTGTGGGCGACGTTGAATCGTCGACGTGGCGGCACGTCGGGCCCTGCTTCGCGTGCGAAGTTGCAAACGGATCAAGACGGCCGATTCGAGTACTCCGGTGTCGCGAACTACAACATCACGTTCCTCGCCGAAACGAAGGACGACCGATTGTGGTCGCAGGAGTACCACATCAATCGTCGCAACAATCGCAAACAGAACGACGTCACACGCAGCCACTTTTTCACCGATCGGGCGTTGTATCGACCCGGCCAAGTCGTCCGCTACAAGGTCATCTGCACGCGATCGAATCAGGACGAAAGCGAATACGCGGTCTCGCCCGAGGAAGCCATCGAGGTCGAGTTGCTCGACGCGAACGGCAAGGTCGTTGAGCGAGCGAGTCATCGCTGCAACGAATTGGGAAGTTGCCATGGCAGTTTTAACTTGCCTACCGGCGGGCTGACTGGCGTGATGACGATTCGGACGACCGGGGCATTTCGCGGTGCCCAATCGATCCGCGTGGAAGAGTACAAGCGTCCAAAATTCGAAGTGAAGGTCGAATCGCCCGAGTCGTCGGTGCGTCTCGGTGAAGACGTGACGGTCAAGGGCAAGGCGACCGCGTATACCGGCGCCGCGATCGACGGCGCCACGGTCCGATACCGGGTCGTCCGCGAGACCGAGCTGCCTCCTTGGTGGTGGTACCGGTGCTGGTGGATGCCGCCTTCGCCGATGCCTCCGCAAACGATTGCCGAGGGCGAAACCGAAACCGACGAACTGGGCAATTTTGCGGTCTCGTTCCCGGCGATCCCAGACAACTCGGTCGATCGTGAAAGCGAACCCAAGTTCCGCTTCAAAGTCGAAGCCGCGGTTGTCGATACCACGGGAGAGACACGCGAGGGGACGACGACGGTCTTGGTCGGCTACACCTCGATGGAAGCGACCCTCAGCACCGAAAACCCTGACTGGCTCACCGACGAAGAACCCATCGCGGTCAATGTCTCCACTCGCACGTTGCAGGGGATGCCCGTGTCGACCAAGGTGACGTTGAAGGTGCAATCGCTCAAACAACCGGAATTCGTCGGCCAGCGGCGAATCGGAAATCCGGTTCCTTATCGTGCGTTCGGATCCGTCCGGAGTGACGGTGAGGATGAAGTCAAACCGGAGGAACCGAATTCATGGCCGGTCGAGGAAACGATTGAGACGATCGAGGTCACGACCGACGATTCGGGAACGGCGACCGTCGACGTTGATTTCGATGCCGGACACTATCGCGTGACGTTGGCTGCGGTCGATGCGACAGGCGAGGCCGTTTCGGCTGTGTTGCCTCTTCGGGTAATTGATCCGGATGCAAAAGACTGCGAGCTCATGATCGCGGATTTGTTTGCCGTGAAGAACGCTCGTGTGGAACCGGGCGACACGTTTCGTGCTGTTTGGGGAAGCGGCTACGAATCCGCGCGTGCGTTTGTCGAAATTGCTCACCGAGGTGAAACGCTGCAGCAGTTCTGGACCCCCGAAGGTCAGACGCAATCGCAAATCTCTTTGGACGTGACCGAAGAGTTGCGGGGCGGGTTCACGCTGCGTGTTTGGATGGTTCGCGAGAACCGCTTTTATCTCAACGAGCGTCGGATCGACGTGCCGTGGACGAATAAAGAGTTGACCGTTCGTTGGGAACGGTTCTTGTCGAAACTAAAACCCGGCCAACGTGAAACATGGACTGCGGTCATCGAAGACGCATCAGGCGATACCGAATCGTCGATGAAGAAAGCCGTCGAGATGGTCGCGACGCTCTATGACGCTTCGCTCGATGCGTTCGCGCCGCACCGTTTCCAGGATGGGTTCGGTTTGTTCTATCAGGACCATTCGCGTATCGCGGTCACCGATCAAAACCGATGGGAAGGGCTGCAGCGCATATCCGTTTATCGGTCGATCGGCATGCCGTCGGTCGAGTTGCAGTATCGATCCTATCCGCGTGAATTGCAGAGTTCGGTGATGGTCGCGTTTGCGGCGATGCGATCCGAACGCGCCTTCGGTGGTCGAATGATGCGGAAGGGGATCGCTGCCGAGGGGATGCCGATGCCTGCCGCCGCACCCATGGCGATGGCCGATGCGGCGATGGAATCCGACGCGATGGTTGCCGGCGACATGTTAGAAAATTCCGCCGAGCCGCCGTCGAGCGATGACGGTGAGGGAGTGGATTTGTCGGACGTCTCGCCTCGAAAGAATCTGAACGAAACGGCTTTCTTCTTTCCCGAGTTGACTGCGGACGAAGACGGGAAGGTCACGATGAGCTTCACCATGCCGGAGGCGCTGACCCGCTGGCAATTGCTCGGTTTCGCACACGCGGCGGATCTTTCCGCGGGAGTGATTCGCGACACGGCGGTGACCAGTAAGGACTTGATGGTGCAACCGAACCCTCCGCGAGTCCTGCGAGAGGGCGATGAGATTGAGTTGACCGTGAAGGTGTCCAATCAATCCGCCACCGTGCAGCGAGGTACGGTGGCATTGGAGTTTACCGATGCACGCACCGGAGACAGCGTCGATAAGGCGATCGGTAATTCGCAAAGTCGCCACGAATTCGAGATCCCGGCTGGTCAATCCAAATCGTTCGCGTGGCCGATTCGCGTTCCCGACGGGATGGGGTTCTTGGTTTACAAAGCGGTCGCATCGACGGGCCGTTTATCGGACGGCGAGGAAGGTTATCTTCCGGTGCTGTCGCGAAAAATTCTCGTGCACGAGTCCATCGCACTGCCGATCGATGGATCCGAAACGAAGACGTTTACTCTCGATAAGCTCGCTTCATTGGATTCAGATTCGATCCGCAGTGAATCGCTGACTGTGCAGATGACGTCCAATCCGGCGTGGTACGCGGTGATGGCACTGCCCTACCTGATGGACTACCCGCACGAGTGCAGCGAGCAGACGTTCAACCGTTTGTACGCCAATTTGCTCGCACGGCATATCGCTACCTCCGATCCAAAAATCGAGCGGGTGTTCCAACAGTGGCGAAATCAGCCTCGCGCGATCAAAGGACAGCCTGGAGGCCGTGATCCCCTCGAGTCGCCTCTGCAGCAGAACGAAGAGCTCGCGTCGATCGCGCTCACCGAAACGCCATGGTTGGTCGAAGCCGAATCGGAAGCCGAGGCGCGTCGTAACGTCGGAATCCTGTTCGATCAAAATAGGGTCACTGACCAAGTCACACGTTTGGCACGACGACTCAACGACATGCAACTCGAGGACGGCAGTTGGCCTTGGTTCCCCGGTGGACGCAGCAATTCGTTCATCACTTTGTACCTGGCGACCGGATACGGGCGACTGCGGCACTTGGGGGTGGACGTTGATGTTTCGCCCGCGATCGATTCACTTTCGCACCTCGACGCCTATTCGAAAAAGGTCTACAGCGAGATCAAGAAGAAAGATCGGAAAACGCGACATTTGTCGTCGACGATCGCGATGTATTTGTACGGTCGCAGTTTCTTTTTGCGAGACGTCGACGTTTCCGCGGATGCGAAACCAGCCCTCAACTACTGGCTCGATCAGGCGGCGGAATTCTGGATCGATCTGCCCCGAATGAGCCAAGCTCACCTGGCGATCGCGTTAACACGATTCGGACGAAAGGACGACGCCATGGCGATTGTCGCTTCGCTGAAGGAACGCAGCGTCACCGATGAGTTGGGGATGCACTGGAACGACGGCGTGCGTGGTTGGTTCTGGTACCAAGCGGATATCGAAACCCAAGCGATGATGATCGAAATGTTCGACGAGGTCGCGTCCGATCAAGCGTCGGTTGAATCGTGCAAAGCCTGGTTGTTGCGGCAGAAGGAGACGCGTGCGTGGGAGACGACGAAGGCGACTGCTGATGCCGTTTACTCGTTGTTGTTGCGTGGTGCCGATCTGCTCGCCGACCAAACACTCGTCGACGTCAAAGTCGGCCAGCGTGACGTGCAGCAGCAAAACGTCGAAGCCGGTACCGGGTTTTATCAGCAGCGTTTTGAGGCCAACGAGATCACGCCGGAAATGGGATCGATCACGGTGACCAAAACGACGCCTGGAATCGCCTGGGGCGGCGTTCATTGGAAGTACTTCCAAAACGTCGAAGACGTCACGCCTCATGAAGGAACGCCTTTGGAAATCCAGAAGCAACTGTTTGTCGTCCGCAGCACCCCGACGGGAGAGGTTTTGCGACCGGTTGTGGACGGCCGAGTAGTGTCAGGAGATAACGCCGACAAAGTGGATGTCGATGGGACACCGATCCGAGTCGGTGATGAGTTGGTGTCACGATTGATCGTTCGAAGTTCACGTGCGATGGAGTTCGTACACTTGAAAGACTCGCGAGGCAGCGGAACCGAACCGAGCAATGTGTTGTCGGGATACCGATGGCAGGACGGGCTCGGTTACTACCAGAGCACGCGAGACGCGGCCGAGCATTTCTTCATCGACTATCTGCCGAAAGGAACCTACGTGCTCGAATCGCGGAGTCGCGTTCAGTTGCGAGGTCGCTACCAATCGGGGCTCGCAACGATCGAGTCGATGTACGCTCCGCAGTACAACAGTCACAGCGAAAGCCACGCGATGACGGTGGGGGACTGAAAGTGTTGCGACATTGAGATGCCGACGATGGACTCGTCGGCATGAGGGGGATGCCCGAACACGGGCTGTGGCGGAAACGGATAGTACGAAATTCGACGTAGCTGGATTCGCCAGAATTCAGACCCGCCGAAGTCTGGCGACATCGACTACGTTTTTTCAAATAAACGCCTTCGCTTGAGATCACGGCTACGGGGTGATCACCATCGCATCCAATTCGCAACGGCGGTCACTGACGTTGACGATCTCCACCACGTGATCTCCGGTGGGCAAGGATCGGTTCGAATAGATCACGTGTTGTCGTTTGATTTTATCTCCCTGCGCCAACGAAACGACGCGATCGAGATTGCCGTCGATCAGGATCATCAGTTGTCCGAATTCGGGGTTAGTGTTGGTCACCAGGTCGATGCCCGAACCGTGGAATGAATAGGAGCATCGGTCACCACGTTTGTTGGAGAAATAGATGTCGTTGTTGAATTCACCGAGGCCACGATTGACCAAGTGAGTCCAGCCACGGTAGCGAACACCAGGGTCGTCGTCGTTAATCCAAGTTTTGTCATGCGAGATCTTCAGGACCGAGGCAATCTCATTGGGGCTTTCTGACGGTAGGTCAACGGCCAGCGATTCGTTCGACTGAGTGAACTCAAGCTCGGTTGAGGATCCGAGCAGTTCAATCTTGCTAATCTTTCCGATCGTTGGGCATCCCATCCGCAGTTCAGGAAGGGTCAGCGACGAGTCTTTGGGCCAATGCGTGATGACCGCGTAAACGTGATCGCGTTTTCGAGTGAAGTACACCTTGTGTTGTTCATTGCGATAAACTTCGAACGGACGCGTTCCGTAGATGGCTTCTCCGTAGACGCTGAGCCAATCGCCAATGTTTTGACAGATTTCACGGGCTCGGTCATCGACATTCCCTTGAGCGCGTTGCGGAATGGCGAGCAACAGGTTTCCGTTTTTGCTAACGATGTCGGTGAGTTGATGAATCACCCAACGAGCATCATGGTTGTACGGGCGATTGACATTCATGTGCCAAGGGCCGAGCGAATCATCGATTTGAAAAGGGTACGCCTTGATCTCTTTTTCGTTCTTCTTCTCGCTGTCTTTGACGAGTGATTGATCCACCCAGTGGCTGATTTCTTTGGTCTCTAAACTGTCGCGAGGCCCTCCGACTTCCTTGATGTTCAGGACCGCTACGTGGCGTCCTTCGTTGTTGGCGAGGCTCTTGTTGTAGAAGTTCGCGGCGATCCGTGGTGCCAAGTACCCAAGCCCCATTTTGACGCCGAGGTCCAGGTTCGTCGTTCCCACGGACTCGTCAAAGTAAAGCAGTTCAGGGTTGTATTTGAGTAGGTCGTTCACTCTCCACATAAATTGGTTCGCGAACGGTGACTTGTTGGCGTCGTCCTCTTTGACGTGCGGCGGACCGTACAGGTCTTTGGGGTCGAGCCCTTCCCAAGCGGTTCCTTTGCCGCTTTGCAGTGTGGCGGTCATCACGTCATAGGGAACACCCTTCTTGGGGCCACTCCGGTCGGACGAATAGCGTGGCGGCATGAACTGTCCCCATGTGCGTGCGGGCGATGCGTGCACGGTCACGCCGAAAGGCATGTCATGTTTTCGAGCGTACTTTGCCCAGGTGCCAATGACATCTTTCTTGGGACCGAGATTGACCGAGTTCCACGGTTGATAAACCGAGTCCCAGCAATCGTAGTTGTCGTGATGGTTGGCAAGGGCCACGAAGTACTTGCCTCCGGCACCTTTTGCCATCTCGACAAAGCCCTCGGGATCCCACTTGTCACACGTCCACAAAGCACACAGATCCTTGTAGCCGAATTCGGAAGGGTGCCCGTACGTCTGCAGACAGTGTTCGTACTGATGATGACCCGGAACGTACATCCAACGCGAATACCAGTCGCCACGTTCGGGAATGGATTGAGGGTCCCAGTGAGACCAAATACCTAACTTCCCATTCCGGAACCAATCAGGGACTTCGTACTTTCGAAGCGACTGCCAATCAGCTTCGTAAGGTCCCGGGTAGACAGGCATCTCTGGAAGATTCCAGATGTCGTATTTGCCGATCGGTTCAACCGGTTCCTCCGAGCAGGCGGAGTTCGTCAACATCGCAAGCAAAACGAACAAAGTCGTGAATCGAACAAGCCAAAAATCACGAGGTTGATCAGTGGAGCGAACTCCGAGCGGCTTCTTCGATTGAAAACGCAACGTTCGCAACCAAGAGGCGGTGTCCAGCGAGGCGGATAGCATTGAGGTGGGACTCCGATGGGAAGGGGGGAACACACAAGGCAGCATCGACGCAGGTGCGATTCGGCCGAGGGCGGTCGTGAGGTGGGACGGCAGTGCTGCCTGCGAGACAAAAAACGCCACTTTTTCTATAGAGTATAGTCGTCTCGCGAGAGCTTTCACCGCATGTCGATCATCTGATCAAAATTGACCGACGTGGTGTAGTGGGCGATCGCCGACGCCAGAAAACAGGTGCCGACGGCCGACTTGTGAAGACGCTTTTGCGACCTATACGTCGCTGAGTTGCTCGCCGCTTTCACCGTTGAGTTCGCCGCCGAAAGCCGGCTGCCGTGCGTACGCTCGGAATGGTTTTAAGGAGGGGAGTGTTGCGTGGCGGGGGATTCTCTTAGGCTTTCTCGTTCGCTCGTGATCGAGATGCTGAGTTTGTAATTCGGGGAGTGGGTTGAGCGGCAGCGCCCCTGTTTTTGGAAAGTATGATCCATCGTGTCTAAATCGAATCTGCTGTTGCAGACGAGCCGTTTTGATGTTGTCGAAATGGAGTTGCCGTCGCGTGACGGGCAAGTTCATCGGCGTGCGTACATAAGACATCCCGGTGCCGTCGTGCTGTTGCCGTTGCTCGACGAAGATACGATCGTGATGATCGAAAATGAACGCACGGGGGTGGGCGAGACTTTGTTGGAACTGCCCGCCGGGACACGGGATCCAGGCGAACCGCCACTCGAGACGGCCGCGCGTGAATTGGTTGAGGAGACGGGGTACCATGCCAAACAATTGGATGTCATCTGTGAGTTCTACTCCGCGCCGGGATTGGGCAACGAATTGATGCACATGATCGCGGCTCGTGACTTAACCGAAGGCGAACAACAACTCGAGCCGACCGAACGGATCACGACGCGCATAGTCTCACGCGACGAAGTCGAAACGTTGGTGCGTCAGCATCAGATTCGCGATTCTAAAACGTTGGTCGGTCTGCAAGCGTTTCTGTTGGGGCATCTGTAGTGTTGCTGGCTCTCCCGCGTCGATGTTTGTGCGAGTTCATTGGTACTTACTTTTTGGTGGTGATTGGTTGCGGCGCGATCTCGGTCGACGTGCAAACCGAGGCGTTGACGCATGTCGGCGTGGCAACGGTTTGGGGGCTGGTCGTGTTGACGATGATCTATTCGATCGGCGATCTCAGCGGTGCGCACCTGAACCCTGCGGTCTCGTTCGCATTCGCGTCGGTCGGGCGATTCCCGTGGAGGGACGCTTTCGCTTACGCGGGGGCGCAGGTGGCCGGGGCTTTTTTGGGCGCCGTCAGCATTCGGGCTGTTTTGGGAGTGGGGGAAGACTACCTGGGGGCGACGATGACGATCTTGCCGTCGATGTCTGCGTGGTATGTCGAAGCGATGATGACGGCGATTTTGATGTGGGTCGTGATGGGCGTTTCGACCGGAGCGAAGGAAAAGTCGATCACAGCGGGGCTCGCCGTCGGGGCGGTGATTGCCATGGAGGCGTTTGTGGCCGGACCGCTGACGAAGGCGTCGATGAACCCGGCTCGCAGTCTCGGACCGGCATTGGCGTCAGGATACTACGCAAATTTATGGGTGTACCTTACTGCGCCGATCGTGGGGGCACTTGTCGGCGGATGGGCGTATCGGTTGGTACGTGTGGTTGATGGCGAGAGCGAAGCCGAAGACGCGTAGAGTGTTGCCGATCACCCACGCGTCTTTCCCGCGTGTTACAAAGTAGGCATATTCAACATGACCTCGATAAAAATGGTTGCCATTTTCAGCCATGTTGGGGAATGTTCGATCGGTACAATGCCGGCGTGGCGATGAGTTTGGTCGCTCGCGTATTTCTTCTCTCTATCTGCATGAAAGTTCGTCATGAAAGCATTCGAAGCCACTCGGTACTTTTTCAATAAAGCCGCCGAACAGCTCGACATGAGTGATGAGTTAAAAGAAGCGTTGTTGATGCCCGATCGAGAGATTCAGGTGCAGGTCACGATCCGTCGCGATGATGGGCGTCTGGCGAACTTTGTTGGTTTTCGTGTGCAGCATGATCACGCCCGTGGGCCGATGAAGGGTGGGCTGCGTTATCACCAAGAAGTCGACTTGGACGAGTCGCGTGCATTGGCGAGTCTGATGACATGGAAGACGGCCGTGGTGAATTTGCCATACGGAGGGGCAAAGGGCGGGATCGGAGTGAACCCGTCCGATTTCTCTTGTACCGAAATCGAACGGATGACGCGCGCGTTCGTGGATCAAATTCACGACATCGTGGGGCCTGATACCGACATTCCGGCACCCGACATGGGGACCGATCACCAGGTGATGAGTTGGTTCCGAAATCAATGGGAGAAGTACCACGGTTTCAACCCCGCGGTAATTACCGGAAAGCCGGTGGAGGAATACGGCGCCAAGGGCCGCGAAGAAGCCACCGGACGAGGCGTTGGGACGCTTACGCAGAAACTGATCAAACGACTCGGGATGACCCCTGATAAAACGCGGGTTGCGATTCAGGGGTTTGGAAACGTTGGATCGCACGCGGGTAAGTTCCTATACGAAGGTCAATTTCCTATCGTTGCGGTGTCAGACATTACGGGGACGTACTACAACGAAGATGGTCTCAACATACAAAAGTTGCTGCGTCACAAGCTCGCTCATCCGAAAGGTTTGCTCGAAGGGTTCGAGGGGGCTGAGCATTTGCCTTTGGATGCTTTGCTGAAACTCGACCCGGTCGATGTTTTGATACCGGCTGCACTTGGTGGTGTGATCACGGAAGACAATGTCGATACGATCAAAGCGAAAGTGATCGTCGAAGCCGCCAACGGTCCGGTTCATCCGGGGGCCGATGAAGTGCTCAATGAACGTGGGGTGACGGTGCTTCCTGATATTCTCGCCAACGCGGGCGGGGTGACGGTGAGTTACTTCGAATGGGTTCAGAACCGTCAACACTATCGTTGGTCGCTCGATCGAGTTCGGCAGGAACTCGACCATACGATGAACGAAGCGTTCGAAGACGTGTGGCAAATGGCGGGACAGCATGAAGTGTCGCTGCGCACGGCTGCGTACATGATCGGAATCTCACGCGTCCGCCGAGCTTCCGAACTCGCCGGTCTTGCGTAGCAGGGAGGACGTTTGACGTGCGAGCCCCCGTCGCGGGAGGTCGCCAGAGTCGAGTTTCCGCCGGAAAAGCAGCCACCGTTGCGGCTGGAAACGAGGATGAGACCGTAGCGAAACTCGCGAAGAGTTTCGCTACGGGAGGGCTTTGCCGTGTGCAGTCCTTTGGCGAATGAATGATCGGCTCTGCAGGAGGGCCAGACTACTTTGCCATCTTGGGTGGCTCGGGGATTTCGATGTCTTGCAGCAGCCGGGTAATCACTGCATCGGTGTTCATGCCTTCGGCTTGGGCTTGGAAGTTGGTTGCGATCCGGTGCCGCAGCACGGGCAGTGCGATCCGGTGGATGTCGCTAGGTTCGACGTTGAATCGGCCGTTCATCGCGGCGATCGCTTTCGCCCCGGCGATCAGGTTTTGTCCGGCTCGAGGTCCGGCACCCCAGTCGACGAGTTCACGAACGTATTCGGGGGCGGACTCATCGGCCGGCCGCGTGGCGCGAACGAGTTTCGCGGCGTAGCGAATAACGAGCGGGCCGGCGGCGATGCTGGAAACGAGTTTTTGACAATTCAGGATCGCTCGCGCCGACAACACTTTGTTGACCGTTGCGGTATCACCGCGTGTTGTTGCGGTGAGGATCCGCTCTTCCTCTTCGGCGGTCGGGTAGTCGATCTTGATGTTGAACATGAATCGGTCGAGTTGGGCTTCGGGCAGCGGGTAAGTGCCCTCCTGTTCGACCGGGTTTTGTGTCGCGATTGTGAAGAACGGGTCCGGCAGGGTGTGGGTATCGCGGCCGATCGAAACTTGCCGTTCCTGCATCGCTTCGAGCAACGCGGCTTGAGTTTTCGGCGGTGTTCGGTTGATCTCGTCGGCGAGAAGGATGTTGGTAAAAATGGGGCCTTCGACAAACCGGAACAAGCGTTTGCCTGATTCGTCTTCCTCGAGAACTTGTGTTCCGGTAATGTCCGACGGCATCAGGTCGGGGGTGAACTGAACCCGTTTGAAATTGACGTCGAGGATTTGTGCCAATGTGCTGACCATGAGCGTCTTGGCCAAACCCGGAACGCCTTCGAGCAGGCAATGTCCGCGGGTAAAAATCGCAGCGAGCAACTGTTCGATCGTATCGGTTTGCCCCACAATGACTTTACCGAGTTCATCGCGCATCTTTTGTTGGTGATCGGCGAACTCGCGCAACACGTCGGCAAGGTTGCGGGGCTTTGTTGACGCGGATGCTGTCTGGGCAGGTGGGGCACCGGCTGCCGACGATGGATTTGCCGCACTGCCGCTTTTAGGCGAAACTGAATTCGACGGCGGTTGGTTCGACGATGGCTGGTTGACCACGGGCGGTGGGGTTGGCGAAGACGGGTCGGTCATCGTGATCGGTGGGCTCGTGGAACGATTGGTAATTCAGAGAACTTACGCTGGTGTCGAGAACTCCGCGACGGCGGGCGTCTGGTTCAGCGTAACGTTATCAGTCTAGGCGTTGCCAGTGAAAAGCAAAATCGGGTTCCCGCATGAGGATATAACAATGTGTGAAAGTAACCCGAACAACTCAGCGTTAGCAACGACAACTGCCCAACCGGGAAGAAACAAGATGGATCGAAAGAGTTTCCGATTGAGTTTGAATCTGACGAAGAATGCGACCACGTGTTCGCCGATGCAGTGCGTTACGCGGGGGATGCGTTGGCTTTTGCTGCTTTTGATGTCGTCGGCGCCGATGACGAAGTTGTCTGCGGAGATCGATGCGGTCACGGTCCAGCGGTCGATTGATCGCGGGGTCGAGTATTTGAGGAAATCGCAAACCGCACGTGGGGGTTGGGAAGAATACGGCGGGCAGTCGTGCGGGTTGTCGGCACTCTGCACGTTGGCATGGGTGAACGCGGGCGTTTCGCGTCGCGATCCTGATTTCGTTCGGGCGTTGGAATACCTGCGGACGTTCGAGCCGCAGCAGACCTACTCGATTTCGCTGCAGACGTTGGTGTTTTGCGCGGTCGGCGCGTTGGAGGACTTGCCCCGGATCCGTCGGAACGTGGCTTGGTTGACCAAGCAACAAAAGGGGCCAAACGAACGGAATTTCGGTTCGTGGACGTACGGCAATGGGAGGGGCAATGGCGACCCTTCGAACGCTCAGTTCGCGGTGCTCGCGCTCGGTGCGGCGGCGGAGCGGGGAATCGAGGTCGATCCGAAGGTGTTCCAAGCAGCCGCGGATTACTGGAGACGGATTCAACTGCGGCGCGGCGGTTGGTCGTACGGAGGACCGCGTCCGAGCGGATCGATGACCTGTGCGGGGATCGCGTCGTTGTTGATTTGTGGCAGCAGTCTGGAGGATCTCGACAACGGTGAAGATCGGTTGAACTGTTGTGGAGGCGGCGATACCGATGACGCTCTCGAGCGAGGTTTGGACTACCTGAGCGAGATCTTCACGGTGCAAGCGAACCCGGGCGGTGAATTGCTGAGCTACTACTATTACCTCTACGCCGTCGAGAGAGTCGGGCGTCTGTCGGGACGCCGTTTGATCGGTAACCGAGATTGGTACCGCGAAGGTGCCGAACGGTTGGTGAGTCTGCAGGATGCTTTCCAAGGGTTTTGGAAAGGCGGCGGCGTGGTCGAGTCCAACCGAGACATCGCAACCTCGTTCGCGCTTCTGTTTTTGTCAAAAGGGAAGCGGCAGGTGGTCGTCGGGCGTCTCGATCATCCTTCGTTGAGGTCGGAGAGTCAGGCCCAGCGTGGTGAGGTGATCGTGCGAGTGGCGAATGAGAAAAAGACTCGTTCGCTGCCTCATTCCGGCGCGCTGCGTGAACTGGTCCGTCACGTCGAGCGGGATTGGTCCAAAGAGCTGACATGGCAAACGATTGTCGCCAATGAGGCAACGGTCGAGGACCTGTTGAAGGCACCGGTGCTGGTGATTACCGGTTCGGATACGCTCCGGTTCAATGCGGCTCTTCGTGAGAACTTGAAGGCCTACCTGGATCAAGGTGGGACGATTCTGTTTGATTCTTTGTCGGGTGATGGATGCGGTGCGGGAAAGAACTTCGAACGGAGCGTGGTTTCTCTGTGCAATGAATGGTTTCCGAAATCGAAGCTGGATCGTTTGCCGACCACGCATCCGGTATGGTTTGCCGAGGCGGCAGTGGACCCTGCCGACATTGCATCTGATTATTGGGTATACGGTGTCGGGGCGTGTTGCAGGACACCGGTTTTTTACTCGCCTCGCAGTTTGTCGTGTCGGTGGTCTCGGGGTGGGCCGTTGCTGCGAGGTGTGGATTTGCCGGCGAAGGTCGGCCGTGAAGTCGTCGCGGGGATCACGATCGGCGAGAACATCCTCGCGTATGCGACGGGGCGTGAATTGAAGGACAAACTCGATGGCGTCAGCGTCCTGGTGGCAGAGGATGCACCGGAGCCGACGCGAGGTGCGATCCCGGTCGCCGCCGGTGCGCTCGGTGCGGGTGAGGAACAGGTGCAGCGTGCGTTGCCCAACGCGGCGTTGATCATTCGCGAGAAACTGACGGTGGAGGTCATCGCGGTCGACCAACCGATTGCGTTGACCGAGCAGTCGCTCCAACGTGTCGGTGTGCTTTATCTGACCGGGCAAACCGAGTTTGAACTCGACGAAACATCGCGAGCGGCGCTGAAGAGCTATATTGAACGCGAAGGGATCGTGATTGCCAGCCCGATCTGCGGGAGCGAGGCGTTTGCGAGTTCGGTTCGTCGCGAAATCGCGGCCCTCGTTCCGCCAGCAGAGTTTGTCCCGATGCCGGACGATCACCCCGCATGGACGACCCGATACGGCGGATTCGATATCACTAACGTGAACATCAGGTTGCCGAATCAGAAACGAGCCGGCGAGGATGCCATGGTTGTTACGCAGCGTTCAGGACCGCCGGTCATGGAGGCGATCCAGGTCAACGGGGTGGACACGATTTTCTATTCGCCGCTGGACCTGAGTTGTGCGTTGGAGAGTCAGAACTCGATCCAGTGTCCGGGGTATCCGACGGGGGATGCGGCGAAAATCATTGCCGGTTTGGTTTTGTACGCGCTGCAGCAGTGAGGGTGAGTGGTCAGCACGCGGAGCATTGGAGACATGCGATTGGGAATAGGCGACATTGTCGAGAGGATTTTGCCTCGCCGATTGCGAGCGGGTTACGAACGTTGGCGGTATGGAACGTTCGATCCTGAGGCGGTACTAGGGAAGCGGGGCGAACAGGTCGCCGCGATCGAGTTGCGACGCAAGGGACTGCGGGTGATCGCCGAAAGTGAGTCCGATCGGGCGGGCGAAATTGATCTGATCGCATTGGACCGGCGTCGGCGGATGATCATTTTCGTCGAGGTCAAGACGCTCGGGACTCGGCGACCGGGGCACCCCGCCGACCGAGTCGACGAGAAGAAGCAATCACGGATCAGCAAAGCGGCGCTGCGTTACCTGAAGCGAAACGGCGTCCTGGGCAATCCGTGTCGATTCGATGTTGTCGCCGTTTGGTGGCCTTCCGATGAAGCCACTCCGACTAAAATCGAGCACTACGAGGCCGCCTTCGAGTCAACGATCGAATACGCGTTTTACTAGCCAACGCGGGCCGCATTCGTGTGGAAACCGTCCCGGACGACTTGAAAAAGGCGTGTAAACTGGTCAACTGTGTTGTCTGCCTGACTGGGGGAATGGGTGACGCGTTGACGGCACCGCGGTACGGTCTTTCCGTCCGCCGTTGGCGGTTTGTTCGCACTCATCGAGTTTCCAAAGCGAACGTTCGGTCGGCATTCCTTGTCGTTTGTTTTCTGACTTCCTGTGATCTCGCCACCTTTTGACCCATGACGTTTCGCATTGATTTGCCGGTCTATCGTGGCCCGATCGACCTGCTGTTGTATCTCGTTCGGCGGCAAGAACTGTCGTTGTCGGAGATGTCGTTGTCGAAGGTGGTGTCCCAATACGTCGAATACATCGAGGTTTTGGAGGAGTTGGATCTCGGCGAGGTCGGCGATTTTTTGGATTTGGCGGCGACGCTCGTCGAGATGAAAAGTCTCGCGGTGTTGCCGAAAATCGAAGACGATCACGAGGAAGAGGCGATTGATGAAACGCACGATGAACTCGTTCACAAGCTGCTCGAATACAAAGAGATTCGAGACGCGGCCTCAGTGCTCGACGAGATGTCCTCGCGATGGCAGACACGTTTCGAACGGCTTTCGGATGACCTACCTACCCGGCGAAACGATCCTGCCGATCAGCCGATCGTCGAGCTGGAGATTTGGGATTTGGTCTCTGCTTTCGGGCGGATCATGCGTGAGTCAGCGGGGCCTCCTCCGACGGAGGTCATTTACGATGACACGCCGATCCACGTTTACATGCAGCAGATCCACGAGAAGCTCGCTGATCGTGAGCGTGTCGAATTGATCGATCTGGTCGAACCGGGCATGCACAAGTCGGCGTACATCGGTTGGTTCCTCGCGATGCTCGAACTGACCAGGCACCACGGCGCCGCCGTCACCGAAAACGACAACGGTGATATCGAGGTCGTTCGGACGGGCGATTATCACGCCGAACTGAACGTCAACGAAGTTGACAACTACGGGGCCAAGGCGATCGACAACAGCAACATGCCGATCCGGATGAGGTAGGCGACGCGTCGAGGCGGATCCGTTGAAAGGCACTAGGTTCTTTTGCAGAGAACGTTCTTTCTGTGCTGCGGCCTTTGGATTCTCCCGCCGCAGGTCGGCCTTTTGTATTTTCTTATTAGCAACCATCTATTTATTCGTACATGACCGAGAACGTTCCCCTCCTAACCCATGTCCATGACGGACTCACCATTGAAGGGTATTCCCGAGCCGCCGTGCAAACGTGTTGGCGGGTCAACGAGCTGAAGCTGCTCTTTGATGCGGGAATCCAACCGTGGGACTTCATGGGGACACCCACCATGTTCATCTCACACGCGCACCTGGATCACATTGCCGCGTTGCCGGCATATGTCTCGCGGCGGCGGATGATGAAGATGGATCCTCCTGTGATCTACCTGCCTGATTCCGCCGTGGATGCCACGTGGAAAATGTTGCAGCTCTTTCGGTCGCTCGATCGCGGTGCGATGCCGTGCGAGTTGATCGGTTTGCTCGGTGGCGACGAGACGGAAATCGGTCGCGAATACGTCGTGAAGTCTGTCGAGGTCAAACACACGATCGACGCGCTCGGGTTCATCGTTTATCAGCGTCGTCACAAACTCAAACCGGAATACCTGGACCTGCCCGGGGAAGAAATCCGCAACCTTCGATTGGCGGGTACGGAAATTACCACCGAACGGCGCGTTCCCGTGTTCGCCTACACGGGCGATACCTCACCGAAGGGCCTGGACAACAATCCCGAGTTCTACGACGCGAAGATCCTGGTCAGCGAACTGACGTTTGCGGCACCGGAGCATCGGCGAGAGAAGATCCACAAGCACGGCCACATGCATGTCGATGATTATCGCGAGCGGAAAGACGAGTTCAAAAACGAACTGATCATTGGTTCGCACGCGTCCACACGGTACACCGACGCGCAGATCAAGCGATTCGTTAAGAAAGTCCTGCCTGATATGCTCGGCGGTCGTTTGAAATTGTGGATTTGATCCCATGGGGCCGCGAGTAAACACGGGTGAAGAACACGGAGGTCATGAATCGCAGGATGGCGTGCTGCGAAGCGGTCGTTCGGGCGATTCACCGGAACGGAAGCAATCGCCTCCCGGAGGTTGGCCGACGCCACGTTCGCTCTATTTGCATGTCCCCTTTTGTCGACACCGTTGCGGTTACTGCAACTTCAGCGTGTTGGCCGGACGTGACGACTTACAGGACCGATTTCTCGATGCGATTGAAAGGGAAGTTCGCGGCGTGCGGGCACAGGCGGGCAGTGAGAGTCCGTTGTTACTCGACACGTTGTATCTCGGGGGCGGGACGCCGACTCAGTTGACAGACGCACGACTGCAACGGTTGATGCGTATCCTGCGAGAGAACGTGACGCTGTCACCTGACGCGGAATTCACGTGCGAAGCCAATCCGGAAGATGTCGACGTCACAGTTTTGTCGCGGTTGAAGGAAGCGGGTGTCAATCGAATCAGTCTCGGGGTTCAGTCCTTTCATGATTCCAAGTTGCAGACGTTGCAGCGATCGCATTCACGCGATCACGCGATTGGGGCTATCGAGTTGGCGGCGAAGTGGATCGGCAACGTAACGATCGATCTCATTTTCGCCGTGCCCGGGGAGACGCTCGCGGATTGGCGAGGCGACTTAGAGTGCGCCGTTTCGTTGCCGATTCGTCACGTATCGACATACTCGTTGACGTACGAGAAAGGAACGCAGTTTTGGTCGCGGCGTGAGCGTGGTGGTTTGACGCCGGTGAACGAGGCTGTCGACATTCGTATGTACCGTGCGTCTCGGCAGATTCTCGGTGATGCCGGCTTTGCTCACTACGAGATCAGCAGTTTTGCGATGCCCGGGTGTCGCAGCCGACACAATTCGGTGTACTGGAATGGTTACGGTTGGTACGCGTTGGGGCCGGGTGCCGCGAGGTTTGTGGGCGGGCGACGACATGTCAATCACCGCAGTCCGACGACCTATATCAAGAGGATGTTGGAGACGGGGGACGCGACCGCGGAGCACGAATCGATTTCGCTCGAGCAGCACGCCCGCGAAATCGCTGCGTTTGGAATCCGGCAAATTGACGGGATCGATCTGGCGAAGGTTGACCGCCGGGTCGGGTATGAGTTCTCGCGTACGATCGAGTCGGTGTTGGATTCGTGTGAGCAATCCAAATGGCTATGTCGCAACGGGAGCCATGTCAAACTGACGTCGCGGGGGTTGCTGTTCGCTGACTCAGTGGAATCGATGATTCTGCAGTGATTGCTCCGATCGCGGTACTTGCCTAGTACTTGCCAGGTGCTTGCCTGAATTACCTATCTTGCTGCCGGGGGGCGGGGTGGATGCTGTTGGAGTGAGAGACGACTGGACACTTGCCTAGCCCGTTTAATCGTCTTATTTTAACTCGAATCTTTTCGCTAAAGACGTTCGAGGGTCGATGATCTTCCCTTGGCGTCTTTGCAGTGTTCCTTTACCAGCGTGCTGGGTGAGGGAAGTCTTTTCTGAGGAATAGTAATTTGTCGAAGCGTCGATTGGTTGCGGGAAGCAGCCAGGCAGGTAGGGGCTTACACTTTTTCGATTCAATTTGGATGCGTGCGGGGGCGATCGGGGTATTTGCGTTGATGACGCAAATCACGGTGCACGCGGAAATGCCGACCACGGC
>JBICHZ010000159.1:0-8466 GCA_043101355.1 Rhodopirellula sp. JB044 | reverse complement strand
CAACAAGCGAAAGTCAGTTCACGTCTCTACGAAACGAATCCTCGACAAACGCCGGGAAAAGCCATGTTGAAAGCCCTGGTCTTGGCGACTCCGGCTACGTTGCTGTAGCTGGATTCGCCAAGAATTCAGACTTCCCACCATCAGCACACCTCCGAATTCTTGACGACGCCGGCTACGGGGAGGGGGGGTGGGGGCGTTGGTAGCTATCAGTTGTTACCCCGCCGGGGCAAGCCCGTGCGGAAGCGTTGTGCGGGGATCTAAAAGCTAAAAGCTAAAAGCTAATGGCTAATCGCTAGCTGCTAACGCACCCCCGAAGTCTGGCGACTCCGGCTACGGTCTTGGCGACTCCGGCTACGGTTGGGATCCCAAATTCTTCACGCGATTCGATGCGAAGGCGACTAGATCGCGGCGGCCATGTCGGCGAGTTGCACCGTGGCTCGGGTTTGTTCTTTCTCGAGATACGTGCGGCCGAATTTCACGTTGACGTGGTCCCAGGGGAGTTTGTCCATCAGGTCGTATTTGTCGTGCAGTAGATTTTGCACGTCCAATCCCGTGTCCTCGATCGCGGTCCACCAACGTTCCGGATCGAGGTGTTCGAACCAGCCGTCCATTCTCGCACCGCGTTCCCATGCCAACCGGATCGCTTTGCCGGTTCGCCGGTCCCCGCGGCTGAGCACGCCTTCGAGAAGGCTCGTTTCGATATCGTGGCACTTGATGTTCACGCTGCGGATTTGCCGGCGGCTGTAAAGATATTTGTGTGCCCATTGGAAATACTCTCGCGACTGCATCCCGTTCCATTGATACGGCGTGTGAGCCTTGGGCACAAAGTTCGAAACGCTCGCGGTCACCCGAGCGTTGCGGCCGTTGACCTCCTTGCCCACCCGTGCGATCGATTCGGCCAAATCGACGATTCCGTCGAGGTCAACCTGACGTTCGCCCGGCAGCCCGCACATGAAGTACAACTTCACGCTTTCGAAACCATTTTGAAACGCGGCGCGACAACCCTCGATCAAATCGCTGTTCTTGATCTTCTTGCGAATTTGCTCGCGCATGTCGTCGCGGGCGACTTCCGGTGCGAGCGTCAAGGATCGACGTCGTTCGCTGCCGATCAATTCCGGCAGGCTTCGCAGTTGATCGTTCACCCGCAAACTCGGCACGGTGATGTTCACGCCGAGCGGGCGGAAGACCTCGTGCAAACGGCGGATCAACGGTTCAAAGTGTGGGTAATCGCTGCTCGAAAGCGACAGGACACTGATTTCGTTGTATCCCGTGTTCCGGTAACTCTCCATCGCCGCGTCGACGATCGTGTCGACTTCGCGAATCCGCAGCGGTCGTTTGATCACCGTGCTTTGGCAGAACCGGCACAGGTGCGGACACCCACGCATGATCTCGATCGCGATCCGGTCGTGCACGCACTTGACGTAAGGCACGATCGGTGCGGTCGGCAACGGGATCCCGTCGAGGTCCGAGATCACACTCGGGGCGATCGTTTCGGGCACGTCGTCACGGTTGCGTGGGTTGCCGGAAACTCGCCCGTCGACGTATTCGGGCGTGTAGAACCGAGGCACGTAAGCGAACTCGAATTCGGCGGCGATCTTCGCGAGGGCTTCTTCGCGTTCGCGGCGTCCGGCCTCGCCCGGCGTGAAGCTGCCGTCGGGCAAACGGGCTTCGTTGCGGAGTTTCAACCACGCGTCACAGATCACGGGCAACGCGGGTTCACCGTCGCCGGTCACCATCACGTCAAAGTAATCCGCCATCGGTTCGGGGTTCTGGCAACACGGGCCACCGGCGAGCAACAACGGGTCCGCCATGGTGCGATCTTCGGCTTCGAGCGGGATGCCGCCGAGGTCGATCATCGTGAGCACGTTGGGCGAGCTGATCTCGTATTGTAGTGACAAACCGATGACATCGAATTCGTTCAGCGGGGTGAACGTTTCGAGCGTGTAGAGCGGCAGGTCATGCTCGCGCAGTTTCGCCTCCATATCGGGCCACGGCGTGAAAACGCGTTCGGCACACCAATCGTCGCGGCGATTGATCATCGAATACAGTACCTGCAGACCGTGATGGCTCATCCCGATCGTGTAAGCATCGGGAAAACCGAGTGCGAGCTTGCCTTTTACGTCCGCGTGATTCTTGACAACGATATTGCGTTCACCCCCCACATACTGCGCCGGCATCTGAACGTACGGCAGAACGACCGACTCGAGCCTTCGTTTGAGAGTGTGGTTGATCATGACAATCCGTTATAAGAGGCGGGAACAAAGAGATGAGGCAGGAACAAAGACGACTCCGCGAACCACAGGTCGCCGAAAGAACGCAACTAGGATAAGGTTTAACCCCGCGACAAACCACCGCAACCACGAAGGCCCTCGCCTGCGATCACGCTCCGTCCGGTCGCATTTGCCCCAACGCACACACACCTCCCGACTAATCCCGTTTGACTCACCGTAGCGGAAGTCGCCAAGAATTCAGACCACGCACAAACCTCCGAAGTCTGGCGACTCCGGCTACGTTTAATTCCCGAAGTCTGGCGACTCCGGCTACGTTTAGTTCCCGAAGTCCTCGCGGCTGCGGACAATTCCCTTGCCACTTGAAAGATTCCATCATGAGCGAATACGAAAACGTCGGCAAAGTTTCTGATTTCGAAGAAAACGTCGGGCGAGCGTTCTCGCTCGGGGATCGGATGGTGGCGGTGTTCCGCAAAGGAGATGACTGGTACGCGATCGATGACATGTGCCCGCACATGGGGGCTTCGTTGGCCGAAGGTCACGTCGAAGGGACGTCGGTCATGTGCCCCTGGCACGCTTGGCGGTTTTGCATCACCGATGGGACCTGGGAAGACAACCCACGCACCAAAGTCGATTGCTTTGACGTGAAAGTCGAAAACGACGAGGTCTGGGTCCGCCCGACGCCGAAAAGCGATCCGTCCGACGAAACGGCGTAAGGAATTCTTGGTCTGAGATCCCCCGACGCAAAACATTCCCGTAGCGTAAGTCGCCAAGACTTGCGGCGTTTCGCAGGGCCCAGCCGAAACGTTCGGGAGTTTCGCGAGATGACCGATCCGCGAACCGAGCCACCTGCGTAGCGAACCATCCGCGTAGCTGGATTCGCCAAGAATTCAGCCTCCCCACCATCAACACACCCTCCGAAGTCTTGGCGACTCCGGCTACGTTGATGTAGCTGGATCCGCCAAGAATTCAGACTCCCCACCATCAACACACCCCCGAAGTCTTGGCGACTCCGGCTACGGGAGGGGGGGAGGAGTGGTTGGTAGTTGTCAGTTGTTGCTCCGCCGGGGCAAGCCCGTGCGGAAGCGTTGAGCGGGGAGTTAAAAGCTAATCGCTAATCGCTAAAAGCTAATCGCTAGCTGCTAACGCACCTCCGAAGTCTTGGCGACTCCGGCTACGGGTGCTTCGGCGACTCCGGCTCGGTTTCGCTGATTTAGGGGGGAACGCTGGACCGCAAATGGGTGCGAAAGGGGGCGCCGCTTGCTATTTCCGAGTCTCCCTAGCATCACAAAGCTTCCTGGTGCGTTAAACTGCGTTAACTCAATTCCTGAAAACGTCCTCTTTGAGACCGTCTGAATGAATCAACCCGAGCACTCTGATCACGCTCAGGAAACCGGAAACGGCCAACCCGGTGGCACCGGATCGCCTGTCGATTCTCCCGTCAGCGAGGCCGACGCCGGCCGATTGCACGAAGCCCGACAGCGGGTTTTGTCCGAACTCGGCAAAATCATCGTCGGCCAAGAACACGTGATCGATGAAATCCTGATCTGCCTGTTCAGCCGCGGACACGTGCTGCTCGAAGGCGTTCCGGGTCTCGCCAAAACGCTGATGATCAGCACCCTCGCGAAAACGCTCGACCTGTCGTTCAGCCGGATCCAGTTCACGCCCGACCTCATGCCGGCTGACGTGACGGGAACGGAAATCATCGAAGAAGACCGGGCGTCGGGTCACCGGGAATTGCGATTCATGCCGGGGCCGTTGTTCGCCAATATCGTCCTGGCCGACGAAATCAACAGGACTCCGCCCAAGACTCAGGCCTCGTTGCTCGAAGCGATGCAGGAACGTCAGGTCACCGCCGGTCGCGAACGGCACATGCTCGACGATCCGTTTTTCGTTCTGGCGACGCAAAACCCGATCGAACAGGAAGGCACCTATCCGCTGCCGGAGGCGCAGCAGGACCGGTTCATGTTCAAGATCTTTGTCGACTACCCGAGTTTCGACGAGGAATTCGAAGTCGCCCGCCGCACCACGGGAACCGTGACCGGAACCGCCGAACCGGTGCTGACGGGCGAAGAAATCCTGCGACTGCAACATCTCGTTCGTCAGGTCCCGGTCAGCGACCATGTGATTCGCTACGCGTTGTCTTTGGTGCGGCAGACCCGAGTCGGCAGCGAAGGCGTGCCTGACTTCGTCGACGATTTGGTCGGTTGGGGGGCGGGGCCTCGCGCGGTCCAGTTCATGATCCTCGGCGGCAAGGCACGTGCATTGTTGCAAGGCCGCCACCACGTCCAAGTCGAGGACATTCAAGCCCTCGCGCCGCCGGTGCTGCGACACCGGATGGTGGTGAATTTCGCCGCCGAGAGTGAAGGAATCACGAGCGATGACGTGATCAAACGGATCATCGAGGCGACACCAACGACCGAAGACGAATTGTCACGCGATGCCCGATTCCAAAAAATATTTGCGACCTGAGGTCACGGCTCGCATTCGGCGATTGGAACTGACGGCGCGACGGGTTGTCGAAGGGTTCTTGTCGGGGATGCACCGCAGTCCGTATTTCGGCCAATCGATCGAGTTTCTCCAACACCGCCCATACGTGGCGGGAGACGAGTTGCGGCACATCGATTGGAAGGTGTACGCGCGCCAGGACCGATTGACGATCAAGCAATTCGAAGAGGAAACGAACCTCCGGTTGCACCTGCTCGTCGATTGCAGCGGCAGCATGGCGTACGGGGAAGGGGACAGGAACAAGTTTCACTACGCCTCATCGATCGCCGCGTCGCTCGCCTATCTCGCCCTTCGCCAGAAAGACGCGGCCGGACTGTTCACGTTCGATACCGAGATTCGCGACAGCGTCCCGGCACGCAGCAACCAACACCAACTCAACCGCATTCTCAATTCACTCGCCGCGTCGACGACCGACGGGGAAACGCAGTTGCCCAAGGTGACCCGGCAAGTCGCCGCGGCGATCCCTCGGGGCGGTTTGATCGTCGTGATCTCGGACCTGCTCGGTATCGATTCCCTGACCGACGGACTCCGAGTGCTGCGTTCGCAAGGCCACGATGTCGCGTTGTTCCACGTCCTTCACGACGACGAATGGGACTTCGAATTCACCGGGGCGACCCGGTTCGAAGGGCTCGAAGCGCCCACTTTCCTGAACTGCAACCCGGCCGCACTTCGCGAAGGATACCTCGAAGCACTCGATGGCTTCATGGAAAACGTCCGCCGGACCTGCGGAAGATTAAAAATTGATACGATGCAGGTCCGAACGTCTGACCCGCTCGACGCTGTGTTGGCAAAGTTCCTGTCCGCGAGACAAAGGGGCTGAACGTAGCGAAAAGGGCCTGAACGACCGTATTTCCAACCACCTCCAGATCACGCCTCGTCACGTACCGCCGATTTTGCAATCCCGCTGTTTCTCCCTGTTTTCCTCTCCTCCCTTCCAACTCTCCACCTGACCGCCCTTGCTCCTCTACCCATCTCTCGCTGCCGGATTCCTGTTCATCGGTGTACCGCTCCTGGTTCACCTGATCAATCTGCTGCGCCATCGGCGGACGCAATGGGCAGCGATGGACTTTTTGCTGGCCAGCTATCGCAAACAACGCCGCTGGATCGTGCTGCGGCAGTTGCTCTTGTTGCTAACGCGGATTGCCGTTGCGGCGTTGTTGATCGCGGTGCTCGCGGGGCTGATCGGCGGTCGCGGTTTGATCGGTGCGATCGGTGGGCAAACGACGCACCACGTGATCGTGCTCGACGACAGTTATTCGATGCGGCAGCGGGTTTCCGGCGTCGGCAACTCCGGCGCAGCGGCTGGTGAATCGGGAGTCGAAAGTGGGCGTGACGCGACGGCCTATGACCGCGCACTTTCCGCGATCGCGTCCCTGGTTCGAAACCTCAGCAACGACGAAGGCGTCCATCAACTGACCGTGATGCGGGCCAGCCGCGCTTCCATGGTCAGCGACAACGAGAAGGGAACCGCCGACGCCGCCGCGGACCTGGCCGCTCAAACAGTGACCGGCGACGCCCGCCAAGTCGAACGGTTGATGAGCACGAGGGCCTCGACGCTGCGGACCGACCTCGTCCCGGCGATCGATCTGGCGAGCGACCTGCTCAACGCCAATCCGGCCGACTCCAAACGGCTGTATGTCGTCAGCGATTTCTCGCGGCGCGATTGGCAGTCACCGCGGCGGATGGCCGTTTCGCTCGAGAAAGCCAAAAAGACCGGGGCCGACATTCGAATGATCGACTGCGTCGAAGGCGGAGCGACGTCGAGCCCTCGAAACCTGGCGATCACGGACCTCGCCCCTGAACCGGATGTTTGGGTCGCCGGCGTTCCGGTGATGATGAACGTGACGGTAAAAAATTATTCCGACGCCGAAGTCAAAAACATCGCGTTGGCGGCCTCGGTGATCACCTACGGCGACGAGGTGAAGGTCGCCGACCCGACCTCGACGCTCAGCGGTTCGGTGCAAAGCCTGCCAGCGATCATGATCGATTCGCTGCCGGCCGGCCAACAGATGACGAAGTCGTTCCAGGTCTACATCGACAAACAAGGAACTCACGTCGTTCGCGTCCGGTTGCCCGATGACGCGCTCGCGATCGACAACACGCGTGTTTGCACGATCCCACTCGCCGACGCACAGCGGGTGTTGATCGTCGACGGGAACACCGACGGCCTCGGTGCGTATCACATCTCGTCGGTATTGGATCCCGGCAGCCAGGTTCGCATCGGTGCGATTCCGGAAGTTCGCCCGATGGCGATGCTCCGTGACGCGACGGTGGAAACGCTCAACCGCTACCGCGCGATCTATCTCGTGGACGTCCCGCAAATCAACGAACGCACCGCCGACACGTTGACGCAGTACGTTCGCAACGGAGGCGGTCTGGCGTGGTTCCTCGGCAAAAACGTGTCGCCTCAAAACTACAACGAAACTCTTGCTGCCGAAACGCGGTCGCTGTTGCCATACCGGCTGAACCGTATCGTCAGCCTCGACACTGCGTTCGGATCGACCGACGACGAATCCTCGGGAAACACTCGCGAAAACGCGTTAACCTTTGGCAAAGACGCTGAGTTGCTCGGACCGATCGCGCGGGCCGGCAATGGCGTGTTCGCGCTGGTGAACCTGCAACGGGTTTGGGAACCGTCCGAGATCGCCCTTCCGGAACCAACCGCAGCACCGGAGATCGCCCCGGCCGGCGATTCGACGCCTCCAGCCGACACTGCCGACGGCATCATCCTCGCCGAAGACGAGGTCGACGACCCGCGCGACATTCGCGTCTTGCTCGAACGAGGAGACGGGATCCCCGTCGCCGTGCGACACATGCTCGGCCGTGGACGAATCGTGACGGTCAACACGGGGCTCGAGGGTGACTGGAACAATTGGCCCGGTGACCCAACGTTTGTGGTGTTCCTGTTGCAGACCAATGCGATGCTGTTCAGCGGAGCGGCACCTCCGACCTCGCGACTGATCGACGAACCGGCGGAATTGGCTCTGCCCGGCGACAGTTTTCTGCCTACGGTGACGTTGCTGCCGCCGGCCGATGAACCGCCCCGGATGTCGATCGAAATCGAAGCCAACGACCAATCGCCGGTGGTGGAATTATCTCCGGTGGAGATGGTGGTTGACGACCAAGCCGGGTTCGATGATTTCCTGATGCCGGGCGTGGCGGAGTGGCAACGAACCGGCACCGACGGACAGACCAGCGTGCTGCCGGTTGCATCGGTGCTGCGAATCGGCGAAAGCGACCTGGCCCAGGTTACTCATGCGGAGGTCCTGCGAGACCTGCCGGGAATGGGAATCGAGTTCCTGGCGTCGGGGACTTGGGAGAACGATGGCAACATCGGCGGCATGTCGACGTTTTTGCTGATCCTGCTGCTATTGCTCGCGATCCTGCTCGCCGTCGAGCAAGCCCTCGCGGCCTGGGCCTCGTACCACGTCAAACCCAGCGAATCGTCGCGTGGTCGACAACACGTTTCGGGGTTCGGCAATGCCCGCGGGGCTCATGAATCCGCCAATGAAATGCGATCGCGGTCGCGATCGAGAAAAGGCCAAACCGGCACGAACGCAGCTTCACCGAACGCAACTTCACCGAACGACGCGACCTTGTCGAACGAAACCACGGAGGTGACGCGATGATCATTTATGAATTCGCTCGCACCGCATCGATCGACGGTTGGTGGATGTGGGCGTCGCTGTTCATTGCCATCATCGGGGCGCTCGTTCTTTGTGCGTTCTAC
>JBICHZ010000158.1:0-12253 GCA_043101355.1 Rhodopirellula sp. JB044 | reverse complement strand
CCATATTCCAAGGGCAGAATATTTTGCACGGTGCCTTTCCCGAAACTTCGCGTCCCGCCGACGATCGCCCGGCCTTGATCCTGGAGACACGCGGTCACAATTTCGCTGGCGCTGGCCGAGTCATGATCGATCAAAATCGCCATCGGGATATCTGTCGCGACCAACGTACCGGGCGTCGCCACGGCCTCTTCCTCGAGCCGACCGCCACGGGTTTTGGTCGATACAATTTTCCCCGAATCCAAGAACATGTCGGCCACGTCGACCGCCGCACTGAGCAGGCCGCCGCCGTTACCCCGGAGGTCCAACACGAGAGCTTCGAAGTCATTGTTGAGATCTCGCAGAACTTTCCCCAGTTCGCCGACCGTCTTGTCACCGAAACTCGTCATCCTCACGTAAGCGACGCGAGGGTTATTCGCGAGACGGTAAACCCATCGGTTGTTTTCATCGCGATGATCGCCGATCACGGATTCCATTTGAATGCGATCACGAACGATCATGGTCTGGACTTCTTCGTCACCGCGGCGCAAGGTCAGTTTGACCGTGGTGCCGATCGGCCCCCGCAGTCGTTCGCTGACTTCACGAATGTCCCACGTCGACACGTTCTGATCGTCGACGATCAAAATCTGATCTCCCGGCAAGACGCCTGCCTCCAACGCGGGCGATCCGACCAAAGGGGTGATCACCCGCACGGGCTTTCCTTGAGCCGGTTGATCGACATAAATCCCGATGCCGGCGAATTCCTGTTGAATGCTGTCTTGGAACGATTGGTAATCGCTCGGTGGGATAAACTCGCTGTGTTGATCCAGGGTCGACGTCATGCCCGAGAGGGCCGAAACGATCAACTCTCGATCGTCGACCGGTTCGACATAATATCGATCGATCATCTCCAACGCTTCGCCGACCAACAACGCGGTGTGAGTACGTTGCTGCAGCACATGGCAAGCGCTCGAGACGACCAAGGTGATGCAGATGATCGTCAGGTTACGTGGCAGCATAAAATCGACCGGCCTAGAACCGGTGCCCCTTCTGCGGCCCGTCCTTGGTCAACGTCAAGATCTCCGGCCCATCCTCCGTCATCAAGACCGAGTGCTCGAACTGGGCCGACGGCCGACCGTCTTTGGTTCGCACTGTCCAGCCATCAACCTTGTCGCTCTTGGTATATCGACTGCCGGCGTTAATCATCGGCTCGACGGTGAAACACATTCCCGGGAACAGCCGATCGATCCGGCTTTGGCGGTTCGGAAAGTGAGGGATCGACGGATCGAGGTGGAACTGGCGGCCGAGCCCGTGGCCGACGTACTCACGCACCACCGTGAACCCACGACGGTGAGCCTCCGGGACCACGGTCTCGCCGATCGTCGCCACACGGCAACCGGGGGTCAATGCATCGATCGCCATGTGCATGCAATCGAACGCACACTGCACAACCGCACGACGCTCTTCGGTGGTTTCGCCGATGATGAACGTTTCGCTTTGGTCGCCATGCCATCCGTCGACGATGGTCGTGATGTCGACATTGACGATGTCGCCGTCCTGCAATTCGTAGTCATCCGGGATTCCGTGACAGATGACTTCGTTGACGCTCGTGCAGCAGGATTTCGGATACTTGTGATACCCGAGCGTCGCCGCTTTGTAGCCGCGATCGTAGGTCCAATCGTGCACGAGCCGATCGATCTCGTTGGTCGTCACGCCAGCCTTCACGTGCGGACGGATGAAATCCATCAGCTCGCCGTTCGCCTTGCCGGCCCGCCGCATCTGGTCGCGTTGAGCGTTTGAAAGGATGAGTTTTTTTTGCTTGGTCAGCATGCGTTGCCTTCGTGAAAAATGGTCGTCCCCGAATAATAGCAGGTTTCGCCCCCGGGCAAAATCAGAACCCACCGAGAGAATGGGCAGAACACGGCAAGAACCGCCCACGATCGGGTCATATCCGTCGCGACCGTCACGCCCGAAAAACGCCGAACCAACGCGGCGGCGGGTCTCGGTCTTGGAAAGCCCGAGCGACATTTGCGATAGCCCACGACGGGCGGACAACTGAAATTCGTCTTGGATTGGTATCCGGACCAAGCGAAGCGACGTTCCGGCAATCCACACCACCGCCGGATGCGCGTCGCAATGCCTCCGTCATTCCGCCTACGTGGGAGCTTATCAGCCGTTCTGTCGCAAAAGCAACGAATTGACGGTAATCAGGTGCTACGACCTTGCGTTGAACTCCAACTTCCAATTCCGATCCGATTGGCTGCTGTGACACCACAGTTCAAACATCCCCAACTCGGTCACTCGCGATTGGAACCGCACCGGAACAAACGGCCGCGACGGCAATCCGCCCGTGTCCTCGCCCGAGTCCGCCGAATCATCCTCCAACGTCAACTCAATCGGCTCGCTCTCCTGCAGATCCTCGGGCGACCAACGGTCCAACCGCGAACCGGGACGGTCGCCCGGCCGGGTCGTCGACGAGAAGAACCGGAACCGGGCCGGAGTCCCAACCACCACGCCGACTTCTTCGCCCGGAACGTCCGCTTCGCTGCCTTCTTCCATGCCCTGGGCGGCAACGCAAACCGCACGCAGCGGCCGAGGCGCACCGGGAATCGCCAACCCCGCGGTCTCGATCCCGATGTAGTACGACTTTGCCGTGCCACCGCGAATTCGGATCCCGCCGGCGACTTTCGCCCAACCATAGAACGCGGCACCGATCGCCACCGAATGATCCAAATCCTCCGCCCCGCTGAGCAACGTCGGCGAGTGATCGAACCAACTCCCCACCGTCGACTCCATCCGCGAACGGATCGCGTCAGCCCGGAAGACGCCGCCGTTGAGCAGCAAGTGCGTGACCGACGAACCGCCCTCTGACGATTCGCGATCTTCATCCTTGTTCAAATGATCGGCCAAGAAAGCCGCCACCTGTTTCGTGATCGCCGGGTCCGATTCGTACGGTAACCCGATGTCTTGGAAACCGCTCTGCACGTTGATCTGCGGTCGCTCGTCCGCCCCGCACATCGGGAAGAATCCTTCGACCAACGTTCCTGCCGCGTCCGATTTGGACATTTCGATCGTGATCGTTCCGCCGATCAACGAACTGCCCCGCCCGAGCACCGAGATCGAATGCGAGTCCGGCCCCTCGGCCGCCATCAATCGCTCCTTCGCCTCTCGACACGCATGCCACAACGACGTGCTCTGCCACGGATCGAGGTCGTGGCCTTGCTCGCGAAATTTCTCAGTCGCCTGATACGCCAGCGCCAAGTCCATGTTGTCACCGCCGACCAACAAGTGATTGCCGACCGCGTGTCGTCGCAGAACAAAGTCGCCGTCGTCCTCGCCGACACCGACGAGCGTCAAGTCCGTCGTCCCGCCACCGACGTCAACGACCAACAGCGTATCGCCGGGCTTCATCGATTCCCGCCATGAACCGCCGGTTGATGCCAAATAACGATAAACGGCCGCCTGCGGTTCCTCGAGCAAAACGAACTGGTCGCTCAAACCGGCCTCGATCGCAGCCTGCCGGGTCAGATCCCGTGCCGCCGGATCAAACGACGCCGGCACCGTCAAAACAACCTGTTGCTGGTCAATCGGCGCGTCCGGAAACGCCGCGTGCCAGGCCGCGATCAAGTGTTGCAGGTATCGCCGCGTGCATTCAAACGCCGAAGCCTTCGGAACCTCCTCCGGTGATTGCCATGGTAACACCGCGTCAGTGCGTCCGACCTTGGCGTGACACAACCAGCTCTTTGCCGCCACGACCACGCGCTGCGGGTTGTCCGCAGATTGCTCTCTCGCGTACGCCCCAACCACGCCTTCGCTCGGATCGGGGAACGACGTCGGACTTTCCCCGTGAGGCAGCGACGACGGATCGATTCGCAACGCGTCCACTTCGTTCTCGCGAGGCAAATACAAAAACGACGGCAGCGACGTCCGCGACTCGACCTGCCCCGGGCCGACGACTTGAGGAATCGGCAACAGATGAATCTCCGGCGCGTCATCCCGACGAACCGATTGCGAGTCGTCGCCCTCGTCCTTCGCCGTCGTGTACGCGACAACACTGTTGGTTGTCCCCAAGTCGATGCCGATGCAATACTTTTCCATCACGAATCCGATCCCAACTCAGTGAGCACGTCGATGACTTGTTGGTCGTGACCGTCCACGCGGACGCGTTTCCAAACCTTGACGACCTTGCCGGCATCATCGAGCACATAAGTGCATCGCTGCATGCCCATCGACTTTTTGCCATACATGTTTTTTTCTCGCCACGCGCCGTACTTTTCGCTCATCGCGTGATTCGCATCGACCAGCAACGGGAACGGCAGTTCATACTCGTCGCGAAACTTCACGTGGCTCTCGGCCGAGTCCGTGCTGACCCCGAACAACTGCGCCCCGAGCGATTTCATCTCGTCATACCGATCGCGAAACGCACACGCTTCCTTGGTACACCCGGGCGTGTTGTCTCGCGGATAGAAGTACAGCACGACGGGACTGCCCGCTAAATCTTTCAGACGAACAGTGTTGCCGTCCTGGTCCTTGAGCGTGAACGCGGGAGCCTTCTTTCCTACTTCTAAATAATCAGCCATCGTCGGCGTGTCCGGGGTGAAATGAATCGCGAGCGTGATCGAGTGCCAGGTCGTCAGATCGATCGGCCGGTTGGTCTCGCAGCTTCGCGACCACAAAAGGCCAAACCACGCGGACCAAAATTTTCGATCCGAAACTTCCAATTCGAAACCTAGCGTTCGAAACCGGAATGGTACGAATCCAGCCCCGACTCGTCGAGACTCCCCCAGATTCGCCGAGGCTCCCCCGGATTTCGCCGGCGGACCTCGCGCCGGTGAGCAACCGTTTCGGCAACGCGACAGCGTGGGATCGCTTGCATTCTCTCTATAGGGCAAATACGTTAACAATGATCGCCGTTCCCTGCGCACGCCGAATCCCCCGCCATGCCCTCCCTCCCCAATCGCTCGCGAGCCTCTCGATGACACTCCGTCTCTTCCACGCGGCATGCTGCCTGCCTCTCTGCCTTTTGGCGTTTTCCGGTATCGCTCAGGCCGGTGACTCCGCCGCCGCCACGGACAACACCGCCGACGTGGATCCGAAATTCCAAACGCTCTTCGACGGCAAAACGCTCGACGGATGGAAAGGGCTCGAACCGTTTTGGTCCGTCGTCGACGGTTCGATCCAAGGACTAACGACGACCGAGCAACCGACCAAAGCGAACACGTTCTTGATCTGGCAAGGCGGGCAAGTCGATGACTTTGAATTCCGTTGCCGCGTCCGTTTCGAAGGCAACAATTCCGGCATCCAATACCGCAGCAAACTGGTCAACGAACAAGGCTTCGCGTTGGCGGGCTACCAAGCCGACTTGCATCCCAAGCAGGAATACTTCGGAATGATGTACGGCGAAAGAACCGGTCGCGGCATCATCGCAACCCGCGGCCAACGAATCATCATCGGCGCCGACGGCAAAAAGAAAGTCATCGGCAAAGTCGGCAACGACACCCAATTCGTTGCATCCGAATGGAACGAACTCCGCATCGTCGCGGTCGGCAACCGGATGATCCACCAAGTCAACGGGATCACGACGCTCGACCTCACCGACCGTCATCAAGACGCCACCACCACCGGGTTGCTCGGTTTGCAATTGCACGCCGGTGCCCCGATGAAAGTCGAATTTCGAGACCTGCGTCTGCGAACGCTTACCGGCCGCGACGCCGAAACCACGCTGTCGAATATCCTCCACGAACCAACGCCCGACCACGTCTCGCTCTTCTCGCGATAAAGACGATCCAAAACGGAAGCCCCAGCCCTCGTAGCTGGATTCGCCAGAATTCAGACTACCGCAACCAAACGAACCCGGCTCATAAGCGTCCGAGGCTCTCCGAAATCTTGGCGATTCCGGCTACGGTAATTGCTCTCCGAAGTCTTGGCGATTCCGGCTACGATCCTGCGCGGACGTTGACGTTATCGAGGTATCGACACCTCGATCTCGCTGCTGAACACCACGTTGACGTCATGTCGCTCGGCAAACGTTTTCGCCACAACGGCCTGATCTCGCACGACTTTGCCATCGAACAGAACGTTCCCGTTGCAAACCACACGAACGTTCTCATCAAAATCAATCATGTCATCGTTGACGCGAATCCGCAGTCGCGGCACGTCGCTCTGCAAAATCTCGAACACCTGCCCATCACGTTTGACACGGACGACGGCGCCGGCCTTTTGATCGGCTTCATCAACCGCGAGCCAATAAAAACGCGAATGAGTTCGGTCGTCCTGTTTCCACACGATCGAATCAGGAAATCGGTTCCGAGTGAACTTCGCCATCCACTGCACCGCGACTGCATCTTTGCGTTGCATCCAGTGCCCCATCCCCTCGTGGATCGTTACCTCATGAACGTATCCGCCCAGATCTTCCGCATGCAACTCCGCCAAACGGGTTTTCCACCGGGCGGCTTTCTGATTGCGGTCGTACGCTTTGTCGAGTCCGCCCATGTGAATCGTGAACGGCAAATTCCGTAGGCCCTCCGGTGTCGTTTCGTTGGGGTGCCCGGCCATCATCGCCGCCGCAGCCAGCCGGTCCGCTATTCTCGGTGCGAGTTGAAAGACGCCGTCACCGCCCGCTGAATACCCCATGATGTAGACTCGATCAGGATTCACACCCTCCAACAAAACCATGTTTTCGATGACGCGTTGAAAGAAATCGTCGATGTGGGGTTCGTGCCACAAATTCCAATGATCCGTAGGCGCTCGCGGCACGAAGTAAACTCCTTCCTCCGGCTGATACAACCTCTTTTGATTTTCGTACTGTTGATCGTTCACGCGTGCAGGAGCCCCTCCACCGCCGTGCATCGAGATAAACAGCCTACGTCCGTCTGCCGGTTTTTCGCCGAACACCTTGTACCAAAACGGCATCGTGTGTTCGCCGATCGTGATCTCGCGTTTCGCATTCTCTTTCTTGCGTTCCGCTAACTCCGTTTCACGATACATCGCCCACAACGACGCAACCGTCTGATCGATCTGTGACTTTGTCGGCCCTTTCGCGTTCGTTTCTAACGTCGGATCGGATTGCTTCGCTCGAAACACCACCAACTGGTCATCGCCGACCACTCGAACTCTCTCTATCGGGAACTCGCCAAAACGAACATCGTACGTTTCGCCCACCTTCAACGGGGCACTGATGTGATCGTTGCGGTCAAAACTCTCGTCGTTCGTGATGCCGCGAAACACTTCGCTGCCGTCCATTGCCGATGCCACCAATCTCAGACTAATTCGCTCATCAGAATCGCCACGCATCGCCACAAACATGACTCGCTCGTGACCCTCGGGGAGTTCTTCCTTCAACCGCGTGTAGCGATCGGTCACGTTCACCGCATGGACATACTCCGCCTTTCGATCCCACACCAAAGGAAAGCTCACCGGTGTTTTGCGATAGGAACTCGCATAGATCGCGTGCATTCGATTGTCCCGAATCGCCTTGGACGCACGATCCACAAACCATCCCCGATCGAGGTCACTGCCGGTCGCCTCGCACGCCCCGGTAAAATGCCAACCGTTGTCGTAGATCTCCACCCAACTGTGGTTCCCCGACCGATTCGACCACAACGGCGTTCCCACAAACCGCGCGGGAACCCCGACGGCCCGGCACGCGTCGATCAACAACACGCTCAACCCCGAACACGACGCCAACCCCTGCTCGATCGATTCGCTCGGGCTTTGATCCGGTCGCCTTCGTTTGGTCGAGTATTTGTCAGTGAGCGTTCGGAAGATGTTGTTGTTCAAAATCGCCGCCGCTTCTCCCGCCGTCTGTGCGTCGCCAACGAGTCCCGCGAACCGCTGATAGAAATCGGCCCGCCAGTCTTCGCGTTTCTCCGTCACGCTCGCGTAAGGGAGCACATCATTGAGGAACACATCCTTCGGGATCTCGTCTCGCCAATTCGCCGAGTGCCAGGCTTCGTATGCCAAACGCACGTTCTCGAGCAAGTAATCCGCCTTCAACGTTTTCAGATCCCGATCCGGCATGTGTCGAATCAAGAACTCCATCCCTTCACGCTGCGAATCGGGAACTGCCTCAAGAGCACGTTGCATCTGTTCGCGATTTTCGCCCGCCCGATCGAGCGACGATGTCAACCATTGCTCCGCACCGGAGACGGACGCCCAGACAAACATTAGATACAAACCAATGATCACTCGCATCAACTCACCATCTCATCGAAATTGTTGCACGCTCTCACGCACGATCGCACCGAACTGCGTTTCCGCGTGCTCATTCAAGCAGGCACACCAACGCCATCCTGATTTTGAACGAGCGGACCGCCGCGGTCTACGCGAATCCCGGCAGTCGAACCGCAATGAGAACTAGTGGGGGCGGTCGGCACGCGATGACGCCGCAATCAACGCCACTGCGAACCCGGCACACAACAGAGTGGCGGGGCGGTACGATCCGGTCCGCTCGTGTGCGACGCTGAACAAATATGGACCCACCGCCGTCCCCGCCACAACGATCGAGGTCGAAAATCCCGAGATCGCTCCCAAATGTGTCCGGCCGAAGAATCGTGGCCAAGTCACGCCCGACACGATCGAAAACATTCCCTGCATCATCCCCATACCGACCACGACGAAAACCTGTGAGGGTCCGGAATCCAAAAACGTCAACGCGATCGCGAGCGTCAAACTGCCGGCGGACTGAACCATCGCGAGATACTTCAACTTGACAAAATCGCTCAGCCAACCGCCGACGAATTCAATCGCAACACTCACGCAGGCCGCCGGAACGAACACCGCCACGGCTCGCGCCCGCGACATCCCGGCGTCGGCAAAAATTGATACCACGTGAAACGAAAACGCCGTCAACAACAATCCTGACAAGACAACGCTAAACGTGAACACCCAAAAACTATAGGTGCGTCTTGCTTCCGCCAAAGTGAATTGTCGTCCCTGCAACGTCTCCGCATGTGCCTTGCGGCCCTCTTTCGCAAACGGACCATCGGGCAACATCCCGTGCTCTTCCGGACGCGAACGACTGAAACAAATCGAAACAACCGCAAACCCAGCGACCATCACCGCAATCGTCCTCCATGCCCACGACCAACCGCCCTTCTGAATCAACCACTCAAAGATCGGCGGTGTTATCGAAAACCCGAACGCGATCGAAATCCCGATGAACGCGAGCGCCATCCCGCGTCGCTGTTCAAACCATTCGAGCACCATGTTGCGTGATGATAACGTCAACATCCCCTGGCCGAAGAACCGCATCGCGAAAAAGCCGACCGACAACACCGTGAACGAAACCGCGTCGCCGTAACGCTCCGGAAACCACGACGCGGCCGCTCCCGCGATCTGATCCGAAACACTCATCCCGATCAAAACCACCGACAACATCAACGCCGAAACCGTCGAAACCAACCGCCCTCCGAACCGATCATACAGACGACCGGCACGACTGATCATCAACGCGCTACCGATCGTTCCGGCGAGATACGCGAAACTGATCCAACTGCGAGACAACTGGTGAGCATCGATCAAAAAATCAGTGAACACCGAGACTCCGACGGTCTGCCCCGGCGCGCTAGCCAGCACACCCAACGTCCCACAAACCAGCACAACCGTGCCATAGAAAACAGGCACTCGCGCCGGATCAAACGGGAAATTCGCGAACCAACCGCTATCGGATGTTGATCGATTTGATGAGACAGACGTCATGAAAATGTCGGGGTCACTGGACGAGAAAACCGCTATCGAACGTCAACGATGGCACCTAAACAAAACCGAACGCAGCCATTTGAACGTGCTCTCCCGTTGCGGTCGGCGTGGATCGACAAATCATCGCCACGTCGTGGATTTGCCGAGTCACGGTTTACTCGCGACAGACTTGTTCCATCAACGATTCTGGTTTTATGCGGGTGCGGTTGGACCTCTTCACCGTCGACCTTTGGTATACTGCAGCGTTCCGCCAATCACACCCCACTGTATTGCTGGATAGCCCGTAAGGTTGAATGAGCAGTCAATCCCAGAATCTACCGACGCGAATCTCGCTGTTAGAGCTTGCCCAATCAGGGCAAGACCATCCGGCGTGGGAAGAACTACTCGAATACTACCGCCCATTTATCAGACGTGTTCTGGCTCATCTAGGAATCGCTCAGGCTGACCTCGACGACGCATGTCAATTGACGCTGATGCGATTGTGGAAGGACCTATCGAACTACCAACACCAACCCAACCGGGCGCGCTTTCGAAGTTGGCTCTCGCGATTGGTGCACAACACAGCGATGGACTGGCATCGACGACACAAACGAAGTCAAAAATCGTTCAGCACCGACGCAACTCAACTCGAACAAACCTTGATGTGCGAACCCGACATGGAACAGCGGATCGAGAAAGAATGGCGTCAACACATCGTCAATCTTGCCCTCGAGCGTTTGCGTTCTGTTTTCTCGGGCGACGCCCTCGACGTTTTCATCCGCAGCGTTGAAGGCGAATCGGCGGCCGAAATCAGCCGCGACTTGGGCATCCGCGAAGAGAGCGTTTACGTGCTCAAGCACCGAGTCAAGAAACGTTTGGTCCGCGAGTCCTACGAATTGCGACGCGAACTCGAATTCCCCGATCATCAACCCAACCCGAATTGCGGCCCCAACCCCGACCGAAATTTCAATCCTGCCGAACAACCCAACCCAGACCAACTTCCCTGACTCGCCTGCCAACCGTGCCCCGACCACGAGAACGCCACTCTCACCTCGAACCGACTCCTCATGACCGACGACCAGGCAACGCCACCTGACAACTTGGGACCGCTCGCTCGGCTCGAATCGATTGTGGACGACGTGTTCGAACAGGCCGACCCACTGAAAACGTCCGGTCACGGCCTGACATCGGACGACGATATTTGTCCGCTGTACTGCGCGATTTCACGCATCAAGACCCGGTACGAATCCCTCGAACTGATCGGCCGGGGAGGGATGAAGGAGGTCTATCGCGTTTACGACGCCAAGGCTGCCCGGCACGCGGCGCTCGCAAAACCTCGGCCCGAATTTTCACGCGATCATTTCGACGCCTTCCTGCGTGAAGCCCACCTGACCGCCCGGCTCGATCACCCCAACATCATCGACCTGTTCGACATGGGCGTCGATGCGGAGGGACGCCCCTTCTTCACGATGGAATTGAAACTCGGTCGTTCCCTGCGTGACGTGATCAACGGAATCAAAAAAGGGGAACAGGAAACAGAATTCCCGCTACACCGCCGCCTGGAAATCTTCCAAAAAGTCTGCGACGCGATCGCCTACGCCCACTCGAGACGCGTGCTGCACCTCGACATCAAACCCGAAAACATTTTCGTCGGCGATTTCGGTGAGGTGAAAGTTTGCGACTGGGGCATGGGCGTTGTCATGGCCCGCGAGAAAGACCAGAGCGAATCGACGGTTCTGCTCGACCCCGACTTGTACGGTTCGCTGCTCGATTCGGCGAAGGGGACACCCATCTACATGTCGCCTGAGCAAAAAGACCGGCGAAAAACCAAGACACCACGGATGGACATCTATTCGATGGGTTGCCTTCTGGGCGAACTGCTTACCCTCGAAGTCCCCACCACGGACTCCGATGCGCTCACCCGAGTCGACCCCGCGTTGGCTGCCACGGTCCGCAAGGCGACCAAGCCCAACCCGGAGGAGCGATACCCAAAGATTGAAGATCTCCGCGAAGACATCGCGCGTTTCCTCAGCGGATACAGCACCTCGGTCGAATCGCCCAGCCTACGACGTGAGGCTGCACTGTTCTACCGTCGGCATCGCGAGACCTGTTCGATCGCGATCGGGTTGTTCGCCATCTTTGCGATTTGCGTCGCGTATTTTGTCATTCAACTCCGACTCAGCCGCCAAGACGCCTTGGAGGCACGCGACCGTGCGGAAATGGCTCAGGCGGCCGCCGAAAGCTCGCAAAAGCAGGCCGAAGACTCACTCTCTCGGTATCTCGCTGAAAAGCGAGCCTCCCAACAACGGGAAATGTCGCAGGTCCTCTCGGCAATCAACCACTCCGACTTCATCACCGATGCGATGCTGCTGCGTACCGAAGCCATGCCGGCCGCAATCGATCACGCATTGCAGCAAATCAAGACGATTATCCAGTTCGACCCGCTCCCGGAATCCAAGGTTTGGTTGCAGACCTTCTACCTACATTTTTTGATGCAAGATTTCGATGCCGCGTTGGCTCTTTCGGAAGAAGGCAAGGTCATCGATCTCGACCTCGTGCACCTCGCGGAGAAGTACCAAACGTTCCAGGACGACAATGG
>JBICHZ010000157.1:0-6985 GCA_043101355.1 Rhodopirellula sp. JB044 | reverse complement strand
AGGTTGTCACCGCGAAGCACCGGCTCGATGACTTTCCGTTGGGGTGGCAGGAGCCCGTCGTGGCCGAATCGATCCCGCAGGTTTTTCTCGGCGGTTTCCCATCGCGGATCCAGCGTGGATGCATTCGGGGGGCCGTCTGCCATCGATCCGTGATGGTTCTCGTCAATATTCACGTCGCCATCATACCCGCCCCTCGTCACCCGCACATCCTGCCGTCATGATAGGGGAAGTGCGAGGTTTCCGGCTGAATTCGGTTAATCCTTCTCGTCATGGAAAGGCCACGGCCCTTCCGCCTGCATGCCTTCGAGCATTTTGTCCCCGATCCCCCTTTGTTTCCCTTTGCCCATGGCCGCGACCTACAAAGATGCTGGCGTCGATCTCGACGTCTACGCCGAATCGATGAGCCGATTGCCCCGGCTGATGCACCGCACGTTCAGCCCGCGAGTTTTACCGAGCGACGGTGGATTCGCCGGTCTGTTTCAACTGGATTTCGCCGGCAAACTGTTCGCACGCAATTACGAGGAGCCGGTTCTCGTCAGTGGCACCGACGGTGTGGGAACAAAGCTCGTGATTGCCCAGTCGCTCAATCGGCACGACACCGTCGGGATCGACCTGGTCGCGATGTGCGTCAACGATTTGATCTGCACGGGAGCCGAGCCGTTGTTCTTCCTCGACTATGTCGCGATGGGCCGCGACGATCCCGCTCGGTTGGAGCGGATCGTTTCGGGAATCAGCGACGGATGCGTGGCCGGTGACTTGGCGTTGCTCGGTGGCGAGACGGCGATCATGCCCGACATGTATGGCACCGACGATTATGACCTCGCCGGGTTCGCCGTCGGTGTGGTCGAGCGCAAGCGACTGATCGACGGACATCTGATCGCCCCCGGCGACGTGGTGCTGGGATTGGGAGCGACGGGACTGCACAGCAACGGGTTCTCGCTCGTTCGCAAAGTGATCGCCGACAGCGGTACGAAGTGGGAGGATCGGCCCGACGAATTCGAAGGCGAATCACTCGGCGAGGTTTGTCTCAAGCCGACACGGATTTACACACCCGCGATCCGCGCGATCCAGTCGCATTACCGCGTCAAGCAAGTCTTGCACGGGATCGCTCACATCACCGGCGGCGGCATCGAAGAGAACCTCGATCGGATTTTGCCATCGGGAGTCGACGCCGAAATCGATCCAACGTCGTGGACCCCGAACCCGATTTTTACTTGGGTGCAAAAGCACGGCAAAGTCGAAACGTCCGAGATGCGTCGCGTGTTCAACATGGGAATCGGCATGGCGATCGTCGTCAACGATTTCTACGCATCGAGCATCACCACGCAGCTCTCATCGCTCGGCATTGAATGCCAACGAATCGGCACCATCACCGAAGGCACCGGCAAAGTCCGCTACACCGAGTAAGCCTTCACTTGCCACAACGTCGTGTCTGTGAGCCGAATGGCCGTAAGGCCTCGGGGGGAAACTTCGAAAGAGCATGCGAACCGAACCCGCCCAACACCCAAGTGCTCACGCACTTCGGCTCACTGGCAGCAGCGGTCGAGTCACTTAGGGCGGGTTCCCACCGGCCGGAATTGTTCTCCGGTGAAGTCCATTGGATGTGATTGGACGCTGTCGTAGGCACGGCGATTCACCCTGTGGATGCGGCTGGTAGGAACCGGACCTACTTAGCTGGCACGATGCGGTTTTCCAAGCAGCGAACCGTTTCGCGAGTCGGCACAAACTGCCTCGGCCAGATGCGACTTCCCGTACGCAGCGTCTTTGATGGGGGTTCTTTGAGATTATGTTTGGCAAACGACGCAACGTGTGAGCGTTCATCGCGTGAAAAGTGAAGGTATTCGGTTTGTTCTGTGAATATCGGTCGAATAGTGCATCTTGCTGTTCTCGAAAGAATGGACGCTCTTTCGGTTGACCAAGTATGTTTTGTCAGATGGGTGAACTGGCGCCAGAGCCTGGGAATCACACCGCCTAAGCTCGGCGCTTGGGCTGACAAGAAGATGAGAAATCTAAAGTGGAACTACCGTCATGATCCGTTTTCGGTGCACCGGTTGCAGTAAGAAACTGAAAGCCAAGGATTCGATGGCGGATAAGGTGGTAACTTGTCCTTGCGGGCAAGACTTACGCGTTCCTAAGCCACAGTTAGCAGCCAGCGATGAACTGGAGAAGAAAACAAGCGTTCAAGAATTCATTCGAATTAAATGCACTTCTTGCAATCGCAAGCTGAAGGTGGGCTCAAAAAATCGCGGTAAGTTGTTGAACTGTCCATGTGGTGCGAAAATTCGAATCGGCGAGGAACTCGAGAAGACTCCCAAAATCGTTCAGCCAGCGGTGGCGAAGTCGTTGCAATCGGCTGGCGTCAACGCATCGCAGCAGACCGCTGCGGATGCGTTTCCACAAACGGGTCTCGAAGATCTTTCACCAATGGGTTTGGATGACCTGCCGCCGGACGGATTTGGCGATCTACCGTCGACTGGCCTGGACGATGCACCCACTGACATCCCTGATTGGATGGCGACCGAGTTGGACTTCCCAAATGTTGAATTTCCTCAACCTGTCAATAACGCCTACGTCCCACCAGCACCTCTCCCTGCGACCGCACCGCAAACTGGCTTATCGTCGTCAGACCAACTCTTGAAGAAAGCCATGGAGGAAGAGGCGTCAGAAGACGAGGAGGAAGAGGATAGTTGGTACGTTCAAATTGGTTCTGGATTGTTCTGCATCGCCTGCTCCATCGGACTCTTCATGCTGTTCAACAACATGGAGCAGACTGGGGGACGGATGCGTGTTCCATGGTACATTGCAATCACGTACTACATTGGTGGCAAGTGGGTTGTATGTGGTGTTCTTTTCCTCGGGGGCGTGCTCGCCTCTGCGCTAGGAATCGCAACCGCTCTTAAAACTCCAACCGACCTGCTCGACGAATCCGTTTGACAGAATCAGGCTGTCAGGCTGGCCGAGTCGGTTTTGGCGGGTGATTGACCACGCATCTTTGATGAGGACTCGCTTGCATGCTTTCAGGTTTTTCCGCCGCTGTTAGGCCGTTTTTTGTCTTCTGTCTATCGGCCATGACGTTGGCCGTTATCGATGGTGCTGAGCCAATTTCGTTGGATTGGGATGTGACGGCGACGGGGACGGACGCGAGTCTTCGTGGGCTGTCTGCGGTGGACGATCGAGTCGTGTGGGCCAGCGGATCGAACGCGACGGTGATTCGCACCGACGATGGTGGCAAGACTTGGAGGTCGTGTGGCCCGAAAGGATTTGGTGATTTGGAGTTTCGCTGCGTGCATGCGTTCGATGCGGACGTTGCCTGCATCGCCAGCGCCGGTTCACCTGCGGTATTGCTCCGGACCGAAGACGGCGGAGCGTCATGGCGGGAAAGTTACCGCGCGTCTTCTTCGGCTGCGTTCTTTGATGTGATGCGGTTTTGGGACGAGAGGCACGGCATCGCGATCAGTGACCCGGTCGATGGCAGGTTGTTGGTCGTCGAAACGGGCGATGGCGGCCGGACTTGGAAACGATTGACGAAAGGGCTGCCGTTGTCACGGAAAGGCGAAGCAGCGTTTGCCGCCAGTAATTCGTCGCTGCTCGTTGGCGAACAGGGGCAACTGTGGTTTGGGACAGGCGGATGCGAATCCGAGACGAGCCGCCTCTATCATCGCTCCGGTTGGAATGCCGATTGGACAACCGTGTCGGTGCCCATCCCCAGTTCGCAGGCCTCCGGGATCTTTTCGGTTTGCGTTGTTCTATCTTCGGTTGCAGGAGAAGAAAGCAACACGTTGGTTCTCGTCGGTGGAGACTATCGAGCGTCTGAAACGTCGGAGGTGACCGCCTGCATCAGCCGCGACCGGGGAGTCACGTGGCGAACCGTGAAGATGCAGCCTGTCGCATTCCGAAGTGCTGTGGCTGCGACCCCGCGCGGTGGAGCGTTTCCGTTGGGACTGATCACCGTTGGTCCGTTCGGCAGCGACTTCAGTCGCGATGGCGAGGAATGGGATTTGATGAGTCAGACAGGCTTTCACGCATTGGCGGTTGGCCAGACTCAGGTCTTCGCATCCGGTTCGGACGGACGCTTCGGCCGTCTGATCGTTGTCGGCGATTGATCCGAGCGATCCACAGGTTTTGTATTCTAAACCTATCTGCAAACTCATCAGCCGATCGGCCTTGGCCACGGTTTCCACCGGACAACCGGCGTCGATGCTCGCCGCGTAAATCATCGGTATAGACAGCTTCTGCTGGAAGCTTGTTTCGTTCCAGTTTCAGTCTTTTTTCATTCCTACCGGGATGGGAATTTGTGCGATCACCTGGCGGACACCACCTCAAACGTTTAACAGTCCAGCCTAACGCCCTCCGGGGGATTGGTTGCGTCGGTCGTCTCAAGTCGTAAATGCGAAGACGAAAATTCTTCGAGCAGCGAACGCTCGGCTGCATCAACCCCCGGCTCGCGACACCGTTGCGGTGTCATAGCATGGTTCCATTGTCTCAATTATTGAACGGGTGTTGAGGAATGGTAGTTGGTGGCACCGAGCTGTGAGATGATTTCCTTATGCAAGGCCTTTGGGGCGAGTGTGCCATCGATGTCGAGCACCAACTCTTTCCGCTGGAACAGGCTGAGCACAGGTTTGTTCTTTGTGTGGTAGTCATTCAGCCTGCCGGCGAGTGCATCGGGGTGGTCGTCAGGGCGAGTGATCAGGGCTCCACTGCAAACGTCGCACACGTCTTCGACTGCAGGACGGTGCGAGATCAGGTTGTAATCCAATCCGCAGTCGCTGCATAAACGCCGTGAGAGCACACGTTCTCGGACGACCTCGTCTGGGACCTGGATATGAATTACCGCGTCGATGTCATAACTCTCGAGAAAGAAGCGAGCCTGCGATTCGCTTCGCGGAAATCCGTCGAGAATAAAGCCAAAGTTCCAGTCGTGTTCTTCGAGTCGCCCGTGAACGATTCGCTCTACGATTTCATCGCCTACTAAGTTTCCTGATGCGACGATCCGTTTGACCTGCGCCCCGAGTTTCGTGTGGTTCTTGATATGCCAACGGAAAATGTCACCCACGCCGATGTGTACCAGGTCCAAGGCGTTGACCAACAACGCTGCTTGAGTTCCTTTTCCACATCCCTGGACACCCATGATTACGTATTTGTGCATGAATTGCCTCTGGTTCTTGCGAGGAACCGGTAACCGAAACGATTGTTCGGAGGATGCCGTGGTCTTACCAGATTTCAGGGATGAAGGTTTGGTCTTCTAGAGGAGGGCGGAGGTCGGCGCCGTCGGTAGGGCGTGGTGGCAATTTGGGAGGCGTTGGTGTTAGGTCTTTGTATGGGATCATGCTCAGGAGATGGCTGATGCAGTTAAGGCGCGCGCATTTTTTGACGTCTGCTTTGACGACGTACCATGGGGCCTGTTTGATGTCCGTGTGTGCGAACATCGTGTCTTTGGCTCGGGAGTACTCGATCCATCGTGAGCGTGATTCGACATCCATCGGGCTCAGTTTCCAGTTCCGGGTTGGATCTTTCATGCAGAACCCGTTGTGTGGGGGTGTGCCAGCACTCGTGGTCATCGTGGGTAGCGGATCGTCATGCTTGGCGGTCCCGGATTCGTTGTTGTAGGATTGCCAGTTGGGTATTAAGTCCATCCAGCTGGAGTGTCGAAAGTTCGGCTGTCGTTGTAGGTGTCTCTCCAAGCAGTTCTTGCAGCGTTTGGATTCGACCTACGATAATGCCCTCTTCGCGGCCTACCTCACGTCCTTCTTCTCTGGCACCAGTGATGGCCCATTCGTAGTCGCGTTGGGCTTTCTCGCGTTGGTCGTACATCTGTTTGTCCTCCGTCTTCGCGGAAATGGTTTCAATCGTCGTAATCGCGGTTTCGAATTCGATCCCAGGCAATAATCGCCGGAGCGTGTCCGCCTCGTAATCCTGGGCAAAGAGCAGCAAGAACGCCCACCGCTCGAGTTTACTCGCCCCTGAGATTGAATGCTCGTCCAATGCGTACTTGGTCAATTCTACCGTGTGAACCTCGATCGCGTTGGAGATCTCTCGGCCGCTTTCCCGGTCAACCATTTGGAAGCGATGGTGGGACTGGTGGGTTTCCTTGAAAAGGATGCGGTTGAGCAGGCAAATCGAGATCGAAGGGGCGGCCAAGGCGTAGTTGCCACCTTGGGACAATTGGTCGACGTACATGCTGCAGGCGTAGTACACGAGTCGTTCGATCAGTCCGGCATAGACCGAGACCTGCATCTCCACATTAAGCCAACGCCCAGCCGAATCTTGGCAGCGGACGTCGAGCACAATCAGTTTGCTTTCGGAAAACTCCTGATAGCTGAACGGATTGAGGATCTCCACCGCAACGATCGGTTTTTGCAAAGCCAGAATCGCGTTGAGCAGTCCGATCAAGGCGGCCGAGTTTTGGGGCGAGCCAAAGATCTTCTTGAAAGCAAAATCGACGGTCGGACGAATTCCCAGCGGCATGGTGTTAACCCGATCCGGATAATGAAAGCAACGGAACCAGCACCCAAGGTAGCAAAGTCAGGTTTGGCGGGCGCGGTGAGAGTTGAGCACACCCCGATCCATTGTCAGGATTGCCACACAATGCATGGATGGCACCAAACGCCCGTTCAGAATTCTAACCGAACCACAGGATTCCCGGATGGACCGGTTTTTACCATTTAATTTCTCCATTTGAATTCTTTGATTGCTCCACGCAGTAAACTCGGTTGTGATTTATTACCCAATTAAAGCGAGAGAGCATCTCTACGCCAATCTTGTTCTTGCTTGAGGCTAATACGGGAACAGACTTGAACTGTACGCCAGCAAATAGAAGCAACTTCAGAAAACCCTTTCGGCTTGTGAATTTGCCTGAGATATTTGAGACGCTAGTTTCGTGTCCGTCCTCGAGAAAGCCGGAGGAAAGTAATGAATCGTAAATGTCAGGAGTTACAGTGAGGGCACCGGTGTATCCTGTATCAAGCATGAATGCATAGTTCTT
>JBICHZ010000156.1:0-7090 GCA_043101355.1 Rhodopirellula sp. JB044 | reverse complement strand
ATCGCCTGCTCCTAATCCTAGGTGCATTGGGACGAGTTCTCCGCGGCAGCGTTTTGGGCATTTCGCTCAAGAACGAGTGGCGGATGTTTTGCATGGAGTTGGTCCGCATGGTTTCCGGTGCGTCGTGTGTACAGGCGGCCTCGCGAAGTCGGCTGCGCAATCACGCATCGGCCGGTGATGCAGTGTGGACGGCATCTCGGTTGGGAATCGTGTTTGGTGCATGCATTGGTTGCCGCGCGGGGGCGGTGGGGGGCGGCGATGTTCGTTGGCAGACGTGATGGTTTCCCGTAATTCCGGTATAGCGAGGGGGTGTTTCACGCAAATGTGAAGGTTTGATGCGCGCCGTGAAGTTATCGCAAAACGGTGTTTTGTTGTCTTGTTGGGGAAATGCGAGCGCCTATAACACCGGCAGTTCAACCAACGTTTAACCCCTCAATCGGACGTCAATCGACGCAACAAAATGAAACGTAAAGCTTTCACGCTTATCGAACTGCTGGTCGTTATCGCGATCATCGGAGTCTTGGTTGGTCTGCTGTTACCCGCGGTGCAAGGAGCTCGTGAAGCCGCTCGCAGGATGCAGTGCCAAAATAACCTCAAACAAATTGGGCTCGCGGTTCACAACTTCGAGTCCACGTACAAGACGCTGCCACCCGGACTCGAGACATTCCAACACAAAAATGCCTCGAACGGATCCGTTCTCAATTGGTATGGCCGAACCGTCCATACGCACTTGCTCGCATTTATCGAGCAGCAAGCGATCGCGGAGATGTGGAACTGGGACGACACGATGGATGCCGCCACCGCAAACACTCGTGACCCCAGTAACAAGTACATCAAGAGCGACAAAGCGGCGTCAGCTCAATTAGTTAGCACTTACCTTTGCCCGTCGGATTTGACGACAGCGGATCCGATCGAATTGGATTACGCGGTGAAGGGGTATTGCACCGGATTCTTTGGGCAAACGAGTTACGTCGCCAACGGTGGATCGCACTCGACCTACTTCCGGGACGCGGACATGCGGGCAGACGGCGTGTTCTTCATGACAGGGGAAGATTCCCAGCCAGAATCCTATCAAAAATATCTGCGTGATGACGAAGTCCCGTCGAAGTTCTCGTCGTTGTTGGACGGTACCAGCCAAACGTTGCTCTTTGGTGAACGGTTCCACTACGATCCCATCTTCGACAACAAATTGTACGGGCACCCGACGAAGTACAGCCGTTATCCGATCAGCAGTTGGTCGGCATGGGGATGGACCGGGGGCGGAAATGGGACCACGCACATCTTTGCGAGTACCCGTGTGCCGATCAATTACAAGACGACCGAAGCGGACATCGCCAGTTACGCGTCAGTCAACATGCGGATGTCAGCGTTCGGTAGCGCTCACCCGGGCGGTGCGAACTTCGCGTTCTCCGATGGGAGTGTGCGGTTCTTGTCCGAACAGGTGAACATGGTTTTGTTCCGGGCTCTTGGAACCAAGCAAGGTCGTGAGACGATCGAGTACGAGCACTGAGTTTTCGATTGACCCGCCTTTTCATTCGCCGGTGCTTGACGTGCCGGCTTCTATTACGGAGTGTCCCCCTTGTCCGTGTTTGCAAAACGATTCCCGATCTGCCTTTTGTTGCTGCTCATGGGCTGCAATGATTCTGCGTCGCTTGCCCCCGTTTCAGGTGTGGTTACGAAGAACGGCGAGCCTCTCGACAACACCATGGTTTACTTCATGCCGGACCCTGAGAAAGGGAACGACGGTAGCATGTCGCGTGCGATCACGGATGAGGAAGGTCGCTACTCGCTCATTTTCACAGGTGACGGCACCACACCAGGTGCCGTGATTGGTTGGCACTGTGTTACGTTGGAAGATCTCGCGTCGGAGAATTTCCGTGGTGCTGGTAAGCCTCCCGAGCCGCGGGTAGGCGGTGTCTACATGGATCCGTCACACACCCCGCTCAAGGTCAAAGTGGTCGATGGCGAACAGACCATTGATTTGGATGTGGTCGGAAAGTAGTCATTGCTAGCAGAAACACTTCTGCGAGTCCTCTTTTGTTGCAGCGGAGACAGCGATCGTGAGAATTTCCTGGTTTGTTTGCGTTCTGGTGTCAGTCGCGTTGGTCCCGTTCGCGATAGGCGGCTGTGACGCTGCAGACCAGGAAACGGTGCCTCGTTTGCTGTCGATTTCCCAGGTGCGAGATCATGAACTGGCACGCGAGATGACGGGGAAGGTGGTTGAAATCAGCGGCGTCGTGGTGGCTGATTTTCGAGGCCCTGATCAAATCGGTGGCGTTTATATCCAGGATGTTGACACCGGAGATTCGCAATCACCTTCGGCGATGTTCCTACACATTGACCGATCGGAAGCGATCACGGTGGGGGATCTGATTCATGTCGGCGGCGTGCTCGTGAGTGGTGGGGATCGTCCGCGATTGAAGCCAGTGGACAATGAGGGCGACTACGACGTTCGCAACGATGGTAGTATTGCCGCGGTAAAGCCAGCCGAGCTGTCGCTAGATGGGGACGAAGTCGATTGGAAAGATTATGAGGGCCAGTTGGTCCGTTTCACCGACGATATGATTGTGACCGATACGCATGATTTGGGCCGATACGGTCAGGTTGCTTTGTCGGCCAACGAGCGTCTCTATGTTCCAACGGATTTGGTCGACCCAAACGATGCCGAGCCGACGGACTACTCTACGTCGGGTGATGGTAACGTCGAAGCGGTTCGGGCTGCCGAGCAGCGTAATCGAAATCAATCAATCGTCCTCGATGATGGGAGTGCGAAAGAGAACCCAAAGGGTTTGTTCTTGTTGCCTGAATCAACCGGCAATCCGGGCATGCCTCGTACGCTGCGTCTCGGAACCCGTATCAAGAATCTGACCGGTATCGTCACCAAGGCACGTGGTCGCTACATGGTGATGCCCGCCGGGACGCTCGATATCGAATATGTCGATCGGCCGGCTGTTCCGGAGCTCGGTGATTGTGATTTGAAGATCGCGAGCTTTAACGTTTTGAACTACTTCACGACGATCGATGACGGACGCAATCAAGCTCGCGGGGCGGATAACCCTGAAGAGTTTCAACGTCAGGAAGCGAAGCTGGTCGCGGCGTTAAAATCACTCGATGCCGTTGTGGTCGGGCTGATGGAGTTGGAAAACAAGCCAGGTGTCGAGGAAAGCCTAGTCGCAGCGCTCAACAGTACCGTCGAAGGATCGCCCTATCGAGGAGTCGGGCACCCCGACGGATTGAAGGAGGCACCGGGAGGCAAGAATGCGATTCGAGTCGGTATCATTTATCGCGGTGACCGCGTTGAACCGACGGGTAAGGTGCAGATGGTTGTCGATGACGCGTTTGCGAACGCGCGAACGCCGTTGGTGCAGGAGTTCCGACTCGTTGGTGACGAAACTCCCTTTTCGGTTGTTGCCAATCATTTCAAATCGAAAGGATCGCGTGGTGCGAAGGGACCTGAGCGTGATAGGAAAGACGGTCAGGGAGCCAACAATGCCTCACGACGAAAGCAAGCCGAGGCGATTGCACGTTATTTGGCGACGTTGCAACAAACGCGTGGTGCGGTGAATCTCCTTGTCCTCGGTGATTTGAATGCGTATTCGCAGGAGGATCCGATCGACACGCTCCGCGCTGCAGGGCTGGTCGATTTGATTCATACTCATGCTGGCGACGAGATACCGTACAGCTATGTCTATTACGGCAAAGCGGGTTGTCTTGACCACGCGTTTGCAACGCCAGAATTGGCCGCGATGGTGAGTGGGGCGGCGATCTGGCATATTAACTCGAGTGAACCCAAATTTCTGGACTATAACCTCGAGTTCAACCCGAAGCCGTTCTATCAGCCGGGGCCTTTTCGGTCATCCGATCACGATCCCGTGTTGGTTGGTATTGATTTGCGTTGACGCACGGCGCATAGAAACATGACGCGTAGAAACACGGTGCTTAGAAACACGGTGTGCCGTTTCTTTTGCGACGAACGCATTGAGCTATCTCCGTGCCTCGACAGAACAATTCACCGACAGGTTTTCGGCGTGGATCGATTCTTTTAACCGCGTCTACCGCTGATCGGTTGATTCGTTTTCGGATAGGTTCTAACAATCGGTAGCGGTGTGCTATAAGTTGCTCGGACTTTTCACCCGCTTTCTCACGAGGACGTTGCTTCGGATGATTGTTGCAGGATGTGCGGAGTACTTTCGCCAAACTCGGATCAAAGAGAATGTCGATCGGTATCCCCTAGGGTTTGCCTCGGTGGTGAATTTCCGTTCGCTGTCGTTAAGTTGCGTTCTCGTGACGCTCGCTGCTGTTATTGGCTCGCATGACACGTGGGGACAGGATGCGGTCGATGCTTCGCCCAGCGTTTTTGAGTTGCCAACTCGACATCTCGCGTATCAAAAGTTGCTCGTCCAATCGGAGAACGCGATCCGTGCGGGGGATTTGAAAGGATGCGAGGGTTTCTGCGAGCGAGCGATTGCGACTCTTCCGCAAGACCCAATGGCGTACATCCAGTTGGCGCGGGTGAATGTCCGGCGTGGCGATAGCTCGAATGCGATTGAGAATCTGCGATCGGCGGGAGATGCTGGGTATCGTGAAGCCGCGTTGCTCATCAGCCATCAAGATTTTGCCACACTGAAGCCGATGCCTGAGTTTCAATCGGTCGTTCGTAAAATTGCATCCAATCAGCCGAAGCAATTTCCCTACCAGGACGACGTCAAAGACGGCGTAGTGGAAGATGGGATAGCGACGGTTTCAAAGGAAAACACCGGATATGTGTCGTCCATCCAAACGCTGATCGCAAAGTTTGCTCTTCCTGAAGAAGGTCGAGAGAACGACCCGAGTCGAACGGCCGTGGTGCGAGGTCAGGGGAAGGCGGGGGAGTTGGTCCGTCAGTGGTTTCTCGAGGGTACCGCGTCTGGAAACCGTGGTGATTTCTATGACAACCATGACCACGACCATTCCAACATGGATTACGCGTCGTTCCCACAGTTGACACGGATTGAGTACGTCGACGAGGCGAAGGATGCTGGATTGACGAACGGTTTGCAGACGCAGTGGTTGTTTGCTCGTCGAACGATTGGCAATTCATCAACGGCGCTAACCGGTGGTCCTTTTTGGCGTAGCCAGCCGCGTGCCGCGTACACGCAAGCGGGTTTGGCGACGCGGTTGTATTTGCAGTACGTCAACAATCATCTTTATTTCTATCCCGAACATCGCGATCACGATCCGGGGCTTAACGGGGTTGGCGGAGGCTATGGCGATCTCTATCCAGCGAACACGCCGTACTTGATTACCAGTCAGGGGTCGTCGGGGTCAGATCGACCGTTCATGCATGCGATCGCATTGACGTTGGCGGCATTGCGGCCGGATGTCAAAGATGAGCTGACGCGAAAGCACGCGTTGATGCCAACGATCCAGATGTTGTTTCGATCATGTTCGCAACGGGTAGCCGATGAAAACGATTACCTGACCGCGAAAGCACATCCGAGTGTGTTCGACAGCAAGAATCTCAATGTCGAGCGAATGGTAAGACGAGCTCACGCGTTGACGATTGAAACGCTGCCACCGTTGGTTCGTGTTCGCGTGTTGCACGAGGATGAACCGGTCGTGGGAGTGAACCAGTTCGACTCGCTGAGCGAAAAGTTGTTTGATACGCCATGCAGCATTGCTCGGGTTGCCCGTTCGCTCGAATATCAGCGACGAATGATCCTCAGCGCCGAAGGTAGCGAAGACCTCAATGGACACGAGCTCACGTGGCACTGGGTGGTGCTTCGTGGAGATGCAGAAAAAATTCAGATCACCCCGCTTGGCGAGTCGGGTTCCAAAGTTGAGTTGATCGTTGCGCACCATGAACCGTTCGCGATCCCAGGTTCGCCCGGGATGGTGACCAATCGGGTTGAGATCGGTGTGTTTGTCCACAACGGGAATCACTACTCCGCTCCCGCTTTTGTTTCAACCTATTTTCCGACGAGCGAAAGTCGACTGTATGATGAGCACAAGAAAATCCAGTCGGTCCGGTACCGCGATTACCGCAAGGAAAAACACTACGCCGATCCGTTGATCGAGCCCGTCAAAGATTGGCAGGACCTATTTCGATATGACGATGAGCAGCGACTACTCGGGTGGACGCGTTTGCGAAACGAAGAGCGAGAGAGTTTCTGTGCGAATGGCGGGTTGATCACCGAGCGGGACGATTTTGGTCGACCGACGATAGCCAAAGTGGTCAACTACGTAGTCCGGAATGAAAAGTCAGGCTATCCAGTGGTCGTCCCTGTCGCTACCGACAAGAAGATGCGATACACCTACGCATCGGATTCCGATCGAATCGGAACGCACGTCGTTGAGCAGTAGGCAAAGTCAATTGGGGCGCGTGGTAGGCTCTGGTGGGATGCCCCCCATTTTCTGTACCAGGCGTTATGAAAGATTGGGTTAGGAAACGGGGGTGGGGGATTGCTCCTCCACGGGCGTTATGATCGTGGGGACTGCGTTTCCGATTGCCTAGCTGAAACGATCTTCTATGAAGACGATGTTGCCGAGCAATGGCATCGGTTCATTGAACTGAACGCGACGAAGGCTATGGAATGCCACTCGGCGGAATGAGGGTTGCAAATTGCAAAATGAACTTTGCAAATTGGTTATTGGGAATACTCATTTAGGAGAAGGCATGGCAGGCTTCGCTTTTGCTCGCTCTTCGTTTTTTCGAGCGGTAACCAGCGACTGACCTAGGATTCTGCACAGCTCGTCGGCTTCGTTTGCGAGTTCGCCCATTCGTGCTTTTGAAAGCAACTCGGACCGCATGATGAGCACGATCCAGCAGCGAGTTTCTCGAAGCTCTTTCAGGGCAATCCGCACCTTGTGGATGAAATCTCAGCGGCTTTCTGCGGCGCAGGCCTCTCCATCGTTGGGTGCGGGAGAGGTTCCGCTATGAACCCGTTGTCCCGCAATATGCTTGCCTAGGCGAGTGTCCGGCAACGTATCAACCACTTTCCCAACTCGCACCGCCAGTTCCGGCAATCGCTTTGACAAATCATTTGGCTTCATAGCGCCCCTTCATCTCGAATGCAATTTAACTTTTGCGTTGTTCATTTTGCAATTTGCA
>JBICHZ010000155.1:0-6582 GCA_043101355.1 Rhodopirellula sp. JB044 | reverse complement strand
ACTTCGGCAGTTACCATGCCGGCGGAGTGAACTTTGTCTTCGCCGATGGCAGTGTCCGGACGTTCGATCCGTCCATCTCCACCGAACTTCTCGGCCGCCTCACCGCACGCAACGACGGCAAGTTCGCCGAAGACAACTAGAACGTTCTAAATCGTCCTCACTCGGGCGTAGCGAAACTCGCCAAGAGTTTGTTGATTTGAAGAGTGTCGCCGATCACTCCGTGATCGGAGCTTGGCTTATGAACCGATCACGGAGTGATCGGTGACTATCGTGAGCATTAACGAAATTAAATCGACAAACCGCCAATGGTTTCGGCAAGGTTCCCGTGAATCGCCGAATGTCTTGGCGACACTCGCTACGGCAATCGGAGACGGTCTGGCTTCAACACTTTTCCGCCGTAGCGAAGCAAGCTTCACGACTCCGCAGCACCAACGGCACGTCGGTAGATCACCCGCACGTCGTCTTCAAAACGCGTCACGTCGTCGACCGTGAACCGAGTCGCGTCGGCTAGCAATTGGATGCCATTGCCTCCGACCGGTCCCGCCGCGGTGCGTCCTCCAATGACTTTCGCACCGATGTAAACGTGGCACTCGTCGACAAATTCCCCGGCGACGAAACTGCCGGTCAATTCGCCGCCTCCTTCGATCATCAGATGCGTCATCGGTTGACCGCTCGGATTGTCCTTGCCGCCGAAACGCAACAGTGCCTCATCGATCATCGCAACGACATCGTCCGACGCCACCGGCAAAACGTGAACGCCTCGCTCAGACAACAAAGACAATTCGGTCTCCGGCAATTCAGGTCCGGCGACGATCCAAACCGGCACCTCCGACGCGGTTTGCACCAGCTTGCTCGTCAGGGAGGGCAAACGTTTTCTCGCGAAAACGATTCGCGCCGGCGTGCGAGGTCCGCCGTGTCGCGCCGTAAGCATCGGGTCATCCGCGATCACGGTCCCCATGCCCACCGCGATCCCGTCCACGCGTCCGCGCAGTTCGTGCACGCCGACTCGCGAGGCCGGGCCGGTAATCCACTGGCTCTCGCCCGTCGTCGTCGCGATGCGACCGTCCATGCTCATCGCCCACTTTGCGATCACCCACGGGCGAGACGTTCGGACTCGTTTGAGATACGCCGCCAACTGCGACTCGGCACGCGATGTCATCACCCCCGTCACGACGTCGACGCCCGCGTTTCGCAACCGCTGCACGCCGCCACCGTCGACCTGATCGAACGGATCCACGACGGCCACGACGACGCGGGCGACACCGGCGTTGATCAACGCGTCCGCGCACGGCGGTGTCTTTCCGAAATGGCAACACGGTTCGAGCGTGACATACGCGGTCGCGCCCTCGGCGGTGTTACCTTGCGTACGGCAATCCGCCAACGCGTTCACTTCCGCGTGACCCTCGCCGTAGCGTTCGTGATAACCACGTCCGATCGACCGCCCGTCACGCACCAACACGCAGCCGACCATCGGATTCGGCTCGACATTGCCCAGCCCGCCCCAGGCGATCTCAATCGCCTCGGCCATCCAACGATCGTCTTCCGACATGGCAGTTTCTGGTGTGGTACTCATTCAGGCTGCGCGAGTTGACCGCAATCGGACCGCTCGCCGCGTTCCCCGATCAATCCATCCCGGGGACCCACAGTTTGCTCGACGATCCGCCGCCCGATGCAGCCGGAGGTGCCGCGGCCGCCGGTGCACTGCCGCCGCCGTCGGGTGTCCACAATCCGCTCGATTCGGCCTGCGCGGGTGCGGCACCACGCGGAGCCTGGACCGGTGAACCGTCGGGACGAATCAGGCCGAACTGAACCAGCAACTGCTGCAATCGGCCCATCACTTCGGGGTCGTTGCCGTGGTTTTTGGCGATCGTTTGCACGCAATCCTGGAACTTTTCCGCCTCGCCACGACGCAGTCGCAGCGGCAATTCGGCGAGCAACAACGACGCGGTCGAGAAGTTGTGTGCCTCGGCGTACTTCTTTGCCGCCTCGAGGTTTTCCAACGCATCCTCGCTCCTGGTCGCGTTCTGCATCAGGAACGAATAACCGAGCAGTTTCGCGCCGGCGAGTTCCCCTTCGCTCGGAAGGTCCATTTCCAACAATTGTCGCGACGCGACGCGGCCGAGCCGAGTGGCCGAGATCTGTTGAGCCCGCTGGATCAGGTAAACCAGATTCTCTGTATCCAATCCGGCCGGATCAACTCGGTTCAGATCGTACGCAGGAATGTTTTCGACATCGTCACCGGTGGGACGGATCGCCTCGGGAGCCGGACGGTTACCGATTTCGCACAACCGCTGCAGCATCGTTTCGTCGCGAGCGATCAACGAATCTTCGCCCTCGAGGTAACGCAACAACGCCGCACGCTCGAGCCATTTCGAATCGTCGCCGGCGGCATCCTTGAGCGATTGATCGCCGAGCAAGGGGACCGCCGTCTCGGCCAATTTCATGACGCCGCGGTCAACGAACAAACGTTGCTGCAACGATTCGAACGCGTTCGGGTCGGTGACTTTCAATCCGCCCGGTTGTGACATGGCGATGTAGTTCAGAGGCAACCAACCTTCCCGCTCGGAATCAAAATGACGCCCCGGCAGAGCCAATCCGAGTTGATCGCGAGCGGTCTGTTCCTGCTGCGCTGTAACGCCAACAACTTCCACGCGAGCCGCACGATCGGTCTCGCGGCCGAACACCGTGACCAACCCGATCGATTCCGGCACCAACGCGAGATCTTCCGGCACGCCATCTTCGGACGGCGGGTCACGGTCGAGCAATTGATACGCGGCACGTGGTCCGATCTCGTTGTCGCCTTTGAGTTGTTGCAAAAAGTCCGGCGGCAATTCGCCGAAACGTGGATGCGACGAGAGCGACATCATGGTCTCTTCGATCGAGTCGACTTCCGTCGTCATCGTTCGCTTCTCGACCGAGATCGGATCGGAATCCGGACCGACAACGAATGACGTTGCCAAGTAACGAGCCCGGTCGTCGTCCGACAAACTTTCGCACTCGGAAAGTTTCTTTAGCAGTTCGATCTGACGCTGGTAGTCGCCGCGCCAAACCGCACACGTCAACAAGCCCGACAAAACGGCTGGTTGCAACGGAGCGGTCCGCTGCAGCGAATCGAACTTGTTCTCGGCCAGCACAATTTTGTTGTTCGCGAGCAACAATGCGGCCTCGTCGTATCGTTCCGCCCAATCGACGCCGTCAGGACGCGGCAGCAATTCCGGCATGAACTTCACGAGCAAATTCACCGCCGGATCCCGGTTGATCTGCTGCAGCACGTTCGCCGCCATGCCGTTGCCTTCGTATCCTTCCGAAACGAAAGCCAACGTGGCGTAGATCCGCGCGGTCAACAGGATGCCGTTTCCGGCGAGTCCATAGGAAAGCAGCGATGCGACGTCGAGGACAAACGAGTCGACGTTCTGTCCGCTCTCGGTCAACGCCTCGAGCATCAACTCGGTCGCCTTGCCGAGGTCCTGAGCGAACATGGCCGCGGCGGCACTCTGCGTCAACGCGAGCGGGTTGGAAGGTTGCAAACGCGTGAACCGCTCGGCGTTTTCCTTCAACGAATCATATTCACGCAGGTCCATCAACAGACGTCCGCGAATCGCCAGTGCCCACGCCGCGTCCGGGTGCTGTTCGAGAATCGACGCCAACCGGTCGAGTGCCGGAACGAGTTGGCCACCTTCGACCATCGTCAGAACCCGGTCGAGTTCATGCACGGAGTCCTTGCACTTGCAGAATTTGATTTTTTTGCCGCTGCCGCAGGGGCAGATCGCATAAGTGTCGATCGACATAGGGTCACTTTGGAGGGGACGTGAAATCTGTTGCCTCAGCAACTTACCATGCCCACCGCAGGCTCCCAAGGCATCCTCAAAAAACAGAGATTGCCGTGGATTCGGACTGTGCAGAATCTGTACCTTCCCGGCGTCCAGCCCCGTTCCACCTCAGTTGATTTGAAAACATGAACATCGCATTGGCGTTTTCCGGCGGAGGCGTGCGTGCGACCGTTTTTCACCTGGGTGTCCTGGCACGGCTCGCCCGGCAGGATCTGCTCGGCAACGTCCGAACCGTTTCGAGCGTCTCGGGAGGCAGCCTCGCCACTGGCCTCGTCTTGTCTCGCTCGGGCTACCAGTGGCCGACCAGCGAAGACTACCTGCACCACGTGGTCCCCGAGATCCATCAACTGCTGACCACCCGCGACATCCAGCGATCCTACGTTTTGAAATCGCTGATGTTCCCCTGGCGGTTGGCCCGCGGAAGGGCCTCGGTCCTCGGCGACGCCTTGCGACAGCATTGGCGAATCGACGGCGATCTCGCGGACTTGCCCACGTCGCCTCGCATCATCATCAACGCGACCTGCTACCAAACGGGCAAAAACTGGCGTTTTCAACGCGACGAGATGGGCGACTACCAACCCAACTACGTTCGCGATCCGAACTTCCGTTTGTCTCACGTCCTCGCCGCCTCCGCTGCCGTTCCGGGGTTGATCGGACCGCTCGTCGTAAAAACCCGCGACCACCGATGGAGCGAATTTCGCAGCGACGCATGGGAGTCGATCGAACCTCGCTACAAACGGTTGAACCTGTGGGACGGAGGGGTCTACGACAACCTCGGTGTGGAGTCTCTGTTCAAACCCGGCGTCGGCTTGCGCGAGGGCACCGACTTCCTCCTCGTCAGCGACGCGTCCCGTGCGCTCTCGTCAACCCAGCATGATTCGCAAAAGCATCCGGGCTATTTGGAAGCCTCGTTGCGGTTGGTCGACGTGGCGACGGATCAAGTCCGCAGCTTGCGAGCACGCATGCTGATCGATTTCTTCAAACAAAATCCGGGCAGCGGAACCTACCTGCGTCTAGGCCTCCGCACCAAAGGCGGCTACGCACGCAGCCACCTCGCCGGCGAAGCGGCACTGACCGAAGCGGAAGTCAAACAGGTTTCGCAAATGGAAACCACCCTCCGCCGACTCACGCATTCCGAATTCAGCCTACTGTTCCGCCACGGCTACGAAGTTGCCGACGCCACGATGGTCAAACACGGCGACAACCTCCTGCAAACCGCTCCGCAAAACCGAATCCGATTTCGAGCAGCATAACGATCGGCATTTCAGATGCCGTACTCCCGCCGCTGGAGTCATCCACCGTTGGCGTCAAGGCTTCAGCCGATCAGGTCGCCACGGGGCGAGTTAATCGGATCGCAACAGCAAACCCGTCAAGCGACTACGCTTGGTGTTGAAAGTAAACTTCCTCGTACGGCTGCACGACGACGAAGCCGTGACCTCGGAAGAGCAACTGCACCGATTCGCCCGAACCGCGTCCCAAGAACGTTTTGAACTGCAAGTCGGTCTTTAGTTCCGGCTCGATGTTACCCGACCACAGCACCGTCGCGTTCGGATCAGTAACCACCGGTTGCTCCGGAGACACGATTAGCGTGACAGGGTCGTAATGACTCGTGATCGCCACCATCCCGCTGCCTTCGAGCCGCACGTTGAACAAACCGCCGGCTAACATGGCGGTCATCCGTTTCATCATCTTGATGTTGTACGTCAACGATGTCTCGAACGCGAGCAAGTCATTGCCGTTCACGCAGATCGCTTGGTTCTCCAAATTCAGAATTGTGATCTTCTTTCCCGAGTCCGCACAAAAGACGGAACCACGACCGCTCACTTTGGTCAGCGATGTTCCTTCGCCCGAGACCGCTTTCTTCAGCAAATTCCCAACGCCGCGGGACAAAATCCCCTCACGCTCGAAACGCACGTCGCCGGTGTAGGCGACCATCGCACCCATTTTCGTCCAAACCTCGCCGTTGAGATTGATATCGAGCATGCGGTCTGACTCGAGTTCAAACAAACCCTGACCGAGGTCGCGGTCACGAGTCTTGTCCAGGAATGCTTCGAGTGAAAAACGATTATCGGCCATGATCAACTACGCCTACTCGGTCAAATGAAATTGGGCAACGAAGCAGACAGCCTTTCTGCCGGTCAGATAACCAAAACTGGCCGCCAGCAAACCACCTGCAAACAAACAGCCCGCTAGTCTATCAGGCGGAACGTCACCGCATGACACCCCATCGAGCGCCGAGAATTTCGATGTCGGCGATTTCGAGTGAGTTCACTTGATCGTCCGTCCGCAAAAAAACATCGGGATCGTTTTGACCAATTTCTCGGTCGTGTCTTCAATTTCAGCCGACTTGCCCGATCAGGTTTTGCTATTCCGCGGATTCGCCAGTCATAATCAAGCACCGCTTCATCCCCGCCTAGTTTTCTCTCCACCTTGCCACACCGAGTCGCATGCCAATGCCGTTTCCAGTTTCTATTTTGTCTATCGGCCGGTGTCTTCTCTTTAGCGTCACGGTTGCCTGCCTCGGCAACTGGATCCTTCCGGTGACCGCGAAGGCGGAACAGACGCGAACGATCAATATGCGTTTGACCCCGCACTGGATCGACGAAGATCATTTTTGGTTCGAGCGGACTACTCCCTCGGGCGAAACGGAAATCGTCAACGTTGACGGCGACAGCGGTTCGCTGACGGTCGCAGCCGATGCGTCTTCCTACGCGAATTCGAACCAAGCGAGCGGATTCCGTGGCGGCAAAGC
>JBICHZ010000154.1:0-33776 GCA_043101355.1 Rhodopirellula sp. JB044 | reverse complement strand
TGTTTCCGATTTACGAGAGCGGAGCTTTGCCGATCGCAAATCAGCCGACCGATGTTCGGGAATTATCGAAACTTGGCGAGCGGGAGTTTCGTGGCTGCAGGCGTCCGAGATCAGGCCGCCGAATGAGGGAAACATCGGCTACGGCATGTTCTAGAACGCTCTCGTATTCCGACGCAGCATGGTATAGCGGCAGGTGGAAATGGAGCTGAGGCAGCCTACGCCGCACGGCCGCTGCGTTTGAGTTGTTTTCGCATGCGTCGCCGTTCGGCTTTGTTCATGCTCGACCAATCGATATCGTCTTCTGACATCGATTCGGAATCGTCGGCGTCATCCGGGTTTTGAGTGGCCGTTGGTTGCGACTTTGCGGAGGCGTTATTGGGCGCCGAAGACGGTTGCCCGCTCGGGGTTGCCGACGAGGCGTCGTCGTTTGTCGGATCACCTTCGTCTGAGGTTGCTTTCTTCTTGCGTCGCAACAATGACCCGAGTCCAAAGCTTTTCTTCTTCGGCGTGTCGGTGGACTCTTCGTCCGAGTCCGGTTCCGTTTCGCTCGGTGGCGAAGGTTTGGCAGACTTGTTAGTTGCTACGCGAGAATCGGCGATCCCGTTGGAACCTTGATCGTCGCTTTCATCGCTCGCATCCGTTTGGGCGGGCTTGGGTTTTCTGCGCAGGCTCGGCAGCCAACTGCGTTTCTTCTTCGGCGATTTCGTATTGGTGTCCCCTTCCTTGGGGGCTTCGTCAATCGACTCTGCCGACGCTGTCTCTTTGGCAACATTCGAGGCGTTTGCGGGCGTTCGTGCGATCGGTTCCTCTACGCCGTCCTCGTCCGGTGAGGCGGCATCGGAGTCGTCCGATGATTGCTTTTTGACTTTAGGTGGTTTGGGTTTGGCGGGGCCTAATAGTCCGAACCAACGGCGTTTCTCTTTGGGTGCCGCGTTGGAAACGGGGGCGTCGGATTGGTTTGCGTCGTTCTCGTCGTCTTCAGTGCTGCTCGTTTGCGACGTTGACGCTTTGGCGGCGCTGGTCTTCGTTTTCGGGGCGGGAGGCTTGCCCGCGGTGGATTTGGCGGTCGGCTTTCGAAGCGAGTTGCGTTCGGCTTCTTCTTTGGCTTCACTGCGCTCCTGAGCTCTTCGCGCGAACGAGTCGTTGAGTCGCTGAATGATTCCCGCCGAAGGTTCGATACCACGGACTTCAAAGTAGAGCGATCGGAGGTAGGTCACCGATGCAGCGAACCAGAACGTGGCTGCGAGCAAATTGGATGACGTCACCAGGGTCCAGCGTAGATTCGTATTCGTGGTCAGGATGTTCCAATCGACCGAGATCGGGATTGTTGACCAGAGCCAACCGACGACCAACAGCGAGACACTGATGCGGTAGCGACGCATCTCGGCGATCGAACGCATTGCCAGGATGGCGCCGCCGATGATCAAAAATAGTCCGATCCAATCACGGCCGGATAACGCAATCCGTTTGCCCATGATCCATTCGATGGCTTCGCCCAGCATCGCGAGGAGCGGGACGACGTGTCCGATGCTGGAGATCAACGCTAGGCTGACGATCCATTGCCAAACGCGGTAGTGTCCGCCGAAGTCGTCGTTGCGAAAGCGACGGAGTTGATAGATCATCCATCCGGATCCGGCCAACGCGAGGTACATCACGCCGGTGAAGTACCGCCCGAGGCTACCGTACTCGGTGATACGGAAAACGCGTACAAACGACGGGCGATCGGCCAAGGTGGCGAACCTCGCCGTAGCGTCGTTGAGTAGGATTAGCGCGAGTGCGATGAGCGACAAGACCGAAAACAGTTTCGCCACCGTGGTGCGTTGAACCGGCACGAGCGAGAACCATCGGCCTCGCAAACACTTTCGCACGCGGGAACCGTATGCGAGCGCGGGCCGGCGTGCCTCGCGGAGTTGTTCCATGCGGGTGCGCGACGCCGCCGAAGGGGCTGAGGCGGAAACCGACGCGGACGTTAACATCACGCGGCGGCGACGGTCGTCGATTCGACGAGACTGCAGCATGTTTAACGTCCGTCGGGTTTGGTGACACGTCCGAAAAGATCCTTCAAGATCGCTTGTTCCAAAACGGTATCACGGCCGAGCGGTATCCAGCCGAGAGTTTGAGGACTGTCGTCGAAACCGTCGTCCCGGCTGACTCGCGAGCCGTCATGACGCACGCCCGCGGTGGATTCGGTGGCGTACTGGGTTCGGTCGGTGTCCTCGAGGTCTTTCTGAACGATCACCTCGACGGAATAGCCCGTCATGTTGGGGCGAACGGTGACAATTGCTCGCCGGCGAATCGATTGCAGCGTACTTTGCAGGCGTTCGAATCCGGTCGTGCTGTCTTTCCGCCATGGTTGAAAGATCGAACCGGCGACTTTGTAGCTGGTTTCGATTTTGCCTTCGAGCACCAGGCCGCGTCGATTCACAACCGGTTGTTGCCTGGCGATACGGAAATAATCATCGAGCGTATCGACCACCTGCAGCCAAAGAAAATCGTCCGGAACCTGCGGCAGTTCCAGTGGGTTCGGTACGTACTGCTGGGGAACGTCGCTGGTCAAACGATAAGCGAGTTGACCGCAGCCTCCGAGGGCGAAGGTTCCACCGATGACGACGAGCAAGACCAATGCAGCGATCGATCGTCGAAGCGTTGGAAACGTTTCGATGTCGAGGGCCGTGCGTTCCGACTGACTTTCACCTGAGCACGGTCCGGCGTGTTGATCTGGCACGCTCAAACTCATTGGCGTTTCGAGAATCGAGTGGCGACCTGCGGCAGAGGTTTCGCACCCGGAATGTCTTCGGGGAAGATCGACCAAACCGGAACGCGTTTCTGCACAGCTTCCAATGCTTCTTTTTGGGCGACCTCGATTTTTTGATCACGCAAGATCGTGCGAATGTCGTCCTGCACGTCCGCCAACGGCACGAGGCCTTCCGGTTCTCGTTCGGTCACTCGGATGATGTGGTAGGCGTCAACGTCCTCGATGATTTGGCTCATGGCCATGATCGGGATTGAGAAGACTTGTTCGTCGAGAATGGTCGATGCCAGGGCGCCTTGATTCGTCCAGTCATGCACCCCCCCATCGCTGGCGAACGGTTCTTCGCTTTTCTCACGAGCGATCGCTTGCATGTTTCCACCAAAGAACGCTTCGCGGCCCATCGCCCAGATCGCATCGTAGGCGGCGTTCTTGCTCGGGTGATTTTCAAACTTGACGGTGATCTGTTCCCATCGTGCACGCGACTTTCGATAGAACTCGTCATGGTGCGTCGTGTAGTACTCGTGAATCTCAGCGAGAGAAACCGACGGGTCACGGTTGACTTTGCCACGGATGTAAAGGTGACCTAGCATTGCGTCGATGAACTCGCGTTCGCGAGCGGCGAGCGAGGTTCCTTTGTTGCGAAGCTTTTCGTCGAGTTCGGAGACCGTTGTCGCCTCGTACTGTTTTCTCAGTTCGGGAACTTCCGATTCGAAGAACATCTGCCGCGCTTTGGCTTGCATTTCCGCGTCGGCTTCGCGTCGTTTCTCAGCCGTTTGTGTCGCGACTTGATCGAGTAAAAAGGACTCCCGCATCATTCGATTTTGGATCGTTTGCGCTAGCAGTCCACGTAACATCCGGACGCGAGCGAATTTGATTTGGTCTTTGGGGACCTCCTGGCCTGCTTTCTCCAAGACGTCTTTGATGCGAGCGTCGATTTTGGGATTCAGTTCGCCCAGCAAGATCGGGCTTTGGCCGACCATCGCGATCAGGGTCGCCGGATCGGTGGGCAGATCGATCTGCAGTGCCTCGTCCATTTGAGCCTGAGTCGGCATCTGCGCGTTCGCGTTTGACGCGAAAGCGAGCGTCAATGCAAAGATCACCAGTACAGATGAGACGCCACGTCCAAGAGCAGATTGCGATCGTGAACTTGAAAGCACCACACCGGCATGCCGAGGACGACCCTTGGGGCAAGTTGCAGGGGGGCGGAACTCGTTGCGGAGGCTGATGCACAGCGAATTGGCTCCGAGTTCGTGTGGGCTCACGTCGGCCGTTTGCGGGCTTCGATGGCGGATAATGGGCAGCGGGGGCATGGCGGGCCCGGTAAAAGGTAGTTCGGTAGATCAGTCAGGAATCATGGTTGGGTTCGCTTTTAGGTGATTTCACACGTTGTCTGCAACAGAGATTCGGCCTGCAATCGACGTCGGGCGAGAGCCAGAAATTGTGACGGACGACGGGCTGCAGATTGAGCCAGAGATTGAGCCAGAGATTGAGATTGCCGGGCCGCAGAAATTACGCGTATTAACAACACAGTACATGCGGAGCAACCGGTACAAACGAAACATATTCTCAAATGTCGATTGCCCGCTGCGAAAACGCCGAAATCAAAGGGTGACCTCCCTCCCGCTCAGACGACACCCTCCCACGTCTGCTGGGCAAGCACATAACGATCGGACCGCATGACATGACCTATTCAGAACAACTGGAGCAAGACGAAGTCGCATTGCTAAAATCGCGAAGTCGCCGGAAAACAACCAAACGCAGCGAAGCGGCGCAGTCGCCGTTGGAAACATACCTTCGCGAAATCAACGAAACTCCATTGTTGTCAGCCGAAGAAGAGATGGATTTGGCTGCCCGCATCGCCGAGGGTGACGTGATGGCCCGCGACCAAATGGTGCGTGCGAACCTGCGTTTGGTGGTGAACATCTCGCGTGGCTACACCGGCAAAGGTCTCGGTTTGCAAGACTTGATCGAAGAAGGCAACCTCGGCTTGCTGCGTGCGGTCGAAGGTTTCGATCCGGTTCACGGAACTCGTTTTAGCACCTACGCGAGTTACTGGATCAAACAGTCGATCAAACGAGCCCTTATCAACAGTGCCAAGACAATTCGTATTCCCGCTTACATGGTCGAGCTGCTGAGCAAATGGCGTCGAGCGACGGCACGTTTGAGCGAAGAGCTCGGACGCACCCCGACCAACGAAGAAGTCGCTCGCGTGCTCGGGCTGCCCAAAAAGAAACTGCCGATCATTCGCAAAGCGATCAAGATCAACAACTCGACCCCGCAAAGTGATCAAACCGAGTCAGGTTGGTCTTTGGGTGACATGGTGATGGACGAGCGTTTGAAGTCGCCCGATGAGGCGATGCTTGACCATGATATTCTGAAGCACGCGATGGGGCTGCTCGATGATCTCGACGAGCGGGACTCGATGGTGTTGAAGCTGCGTTTCGGTCTCGGCGGTAGCGAACCGATGACGCTCAAAGAAATCGGTGCGGAACTCGGCCTGACCCGCGAACGTGTTCGTCAAATCGAGACGGAAGCTCTTCGCCGGTTGGCCGACGGTTTGACGGACCCTCGTGAATTGGGATTGTAGTCGCGGGGGCCGCTATCAAGGAACGTTGACGACGTATCGCATGATTCCAACGAAATGAATGATCGACGCCGAAATGACCACTAAATGCCAAACGGCGTGGAAGTATCGAACGCGACGATCATTGATTAGGAACAGCACACCTATGCTGTAGGCAACACCACCGGCGAGAACGTACAGAAAAAGGTTCAACGGAACACGCCCGTAAAGCGGTATTGCGGGCAGCCATCCGAGCAACAGGTACGAGACGGTGCTGATCGAGTGGATGCGGTGACTGAAAATCGCTTTCTTTGTGAAACCCCACAACGCATAACCCCACATCAACGCTAGCAACCAATCGCGATGGGCGGGATTGGCGTAGCGGCACATGATGGGCGTGTAGGTCCCGGCGATCATCAGGTAGATCATTGCTTGGTCCCAGGCCCGAAATCGGTCGAGCAGTGGGCGTTGCAAAAACGTGTGTGACAACGTGGAGCAGGCAAATGTTCCCACGACGCTCGCACCGTAGGCGGCGCAGGCGATCATGATTGCCGGCGACACCTCGGCGGCTTGGCCCACTAACCAAAACGACAGCAGGACCCAGGTCGCGGCGGCGAGCCCGTGCGTCAGGGCGTTGGCCCATTCCTGGTCCGGTTGAATCGGGGGAATGTCCTCGTCGGGGAGCAGTTTTTCGAATGAGTCGGTTACTTTCGATGGCCCGATCGCCAAACTGGGATCGTCGACCGTCTCGTTACTCATCGCTTTTCCTTGCTGGGTGAAACATCACGGTACTTTGCGAAACGTCGCGGCGCGGCTGAGTTGCTCGCGTTTTAGAAAGCTCGCGTTTGGGTTTGCTGCGGGCTCAAGCCGCGGCGATCAAAGAGCGGACCACATGTTTTCCGGAAAAGTACACTCCTGTGCAAAACACGGTGCAAAAGTAGCATGGCGATGACTTTCTCGCGAGTGCCATTGGTTTTCGGCCCGGGCGGGGATGACGTTCTTCGTTTAGGCGTTCGGGGTGTCACTGGCGTGATATTCGTTGATGTCGAAGACGGCTAGATGTTCAGATTGGGGTGATCCGCTATCCTACGATTCCATTGCTGCTTCCATTTGTCACATGGGTGGACCGTTTATTGTCCCATGGCGCGGTCCCGTTGTTCGTGCGGTCCCTTTGGTCGTGCGGTCGCCCATTGTCTTGTGAATCGCGTTCTCGATTGTTGAAGGTATGAAACCGAAAGTCGCGTTGATCGTCGAAACATCGAGTGTCTATGGCAGGGATCTCCTGTCAGGAATCGTGCGTTACATGCGCATGCACGATCAGTGGTCGGTTTTTCTAGAACAGCGAGACCTACAGTTGGAGCCGCCGCAGTGGCTCGGCAGTTGGCGGGGCGACGGGATCATCAGTCGTGTGACGACTCCCACGTTCATCGAGGCAATCAAACAGACAGGCGTTCCGCTGGTCGAGCTTACCGATCGGTTCGGCGCGTCGCAGTTTCCGGGCGTTCGATCAGACGATGCTGAGATCGGTCGGACGGCGGCCAAGCATTTGATCGAAAGAGGTTTTCGTAACTTCGCGTTCTGCGGTTTTTCGAACGAAGCGTGGTCGCAGCGGCGACAGGATGCTTTCGTCGAGGCAACCCGCGAGCATTCGTCCAACGATTGTGCGATCTATCATTCTCCCTGGAGCGGCCCGGAGGCTCGGACGTGGGAAGAGGAACAACAACATCTTGTCGATTGGCTCAAAGAGATCACTCCGCCGGTCGCCATCATGGCCTGCAACGATCTGCGAGGGATGCATTTAATGGATGCGTGTTCGCGAGTCGACTTGGCGGTGCCTGAAGAGGTCGCGGTGATCGGTGTCGATAATGACGAGATGCTTTGCCGGGTCTGCTCGCCGACTTTGTCGAGTGTGATTCCGAACGCGGAGTTGGTCGGATTCCGTGCCGCTGAGTTGTTGGCTCGGTTGATGAAAGGCGAAACGCTCGACGCTCCGCTCGAACCGGTTCCGCCGCTCGGAATTGCTGCTCGTCAATCCACCGATGTGGTCGCAATTGATGACAGCAACATTGCCGCGGCGTTGCGATACATGCGCGAGAACGCATGCCGTGGAGTGACCGTCGATGAAGTGATCGACAACACGGCGATTTCGCGAAGTACGCTCGAGCGTCAAGTTCGCAAGTATCTCGGACGGACGCCGCAAGAGGAAATTCGCCACGTGCAAATTAAACGGGTGCGCGAGTTATTGCAGACCACCGATCTACCCGCCGACCGGATTGCCGCCCTTTGTGGGTTCGCGCATCCAGAATACATGCACGTGGTGTTCAAACGCGTGATGGGGGTCACGCCCGGTGAGTTCCGACGTCGGTCCGAACTATAGTGTTGCCGCCGATCCCACCTTCTGAAACGTGACTAAACACCGCGGTGCCGCTCTACCGCGATGTTGCCGCTACCGCGATGTCGCAGACGCGATTGTGGTATGATCTGCCACGCCGAATGCGGCGCAGGTTACCGGTGATTCGTGGTGGTCCGTCGTGAGGCATGTCCTTTTCGGATTCTACCCCGTGATGAAACTTCCGACTTTCCGTTCGCTTTCTTTCACTCTCGCAATACTTCTGATGACTGCCCCTGAATCTGTTGCCGTTTCGGCGGAAGAAGCTGCTCAATCGGCTCGCCTCTACAAGCTCACCAACAAGAACGCGATGGAGGTGGTGGTCACGAATTATGGTGCGATCATCACGTCGATTTTGACACCCGACCGTGATGGTAACCTCGGTGATGTCGCGCTCGGACATCGAAATGCGGTGGAGTACATCGAGGCGGAGGAAAAGCCCTATCTCGGTGCTCTCGTCGGTCGAGTCGGAAACCGCATCGCCAAAGGTGTCTTTTCGCTCGGCGGGAAGGAGTACTCGCTCGCAATCAACAACGGTGCGAATCATCTGCATGGGGGAGACGTCGGTTTCGACAAAGTACTCTGGAAAGTGGAGTCCGCAGATCCGCAGTCCATTCGGTTGTCGTACCTATCGAAGCACCTCGAAGAGGGCTATCCCGGAAATCTGAACGTCACGGTCACGTACACCCTTACCGACGAAAACTCTCTTACCGTCGATTATGTTGCGACCACCGATCAGGCGACGCCGGTCAACCTGACCCAGCATACGTATTTCAACCTTGCGGGCGAGGGTAACGGCGACGTTCTCGATCATGAGGTGATGCTCAACGCTGATCGCTTCACCCCGATTGATGAAGGGTTGATCCCCACCGGTGTATTGCGTGCGGTCGCCGACTCGCCGCTCGATTTCACTTCACCCAAAACGATCGGACGCGACATCAACGCAGACGACGAACAACTCAAACGCGCTAACGGTTTTGACCACAACTGGGTTCTGAACAAAGGCGTCAATGCGACCGAGCTGACACTCGCGGCGGTTGTCTATGAACCAACGACGGGGCGTCTGCTCACGGTCAGCACAACCGAGCCCGGAGTTCAGTTTTACACGGGGAATTTCCTCTCCGGGAAATTGATCGGAAAGACGGGCAAGACCTACGCTCGTCGTGGGGGATTCTGTTTGGAGACGCAGCATTTTCCTGACAGCCCCAACCAGCCCGATTTTCCGTCGACGATTTTAGAGCCGGGTGACACCTACCGATCACAAACCGTGTTCGCATTTTCGGCGAGGTAGCCCTGGCCGCACCGCCTGCTTGCGTTCGCCCAACACTCTCCGCCGATGATCCGGCGGAGTTTTTTTATGCGCCCCTCGACGGCGGTGGTGGCCGATTGTGAAAGGCGTTTGAATCGGCATGGTGTTTGCGAGACCTCACTCGTGCCCAACGTGGGCTATGTCGCGTCAGTCGTGACGCGTGGATGCCATCGCAAACAACTAGGAAATCAATATGTACCGTTCTGTTTTCACTCTCGTCACCATGGCGGTCGCCCTGACCGTATGCCCGGCTGCTCGCGCCAACGAAGGAACCCATTCGGTCATGAAAAAGTTGCAAGGCGTCTGGAACGTCACGCGCGGTGTTAGTCAAGGCGAGGACATCCCCAAGGAGGATCTTGAGGGAACGAAGATGAAAATCGAGGACAATGTGATTGTGACCTACGATGCGGACGAGAATGAGAAATACCGCGCGACGTTTTCGATTGATTCTGATGTCGATCCTATCGCGATCGACATGAAAACGGAAACGAAAGGAATGCCGCCGATGAAATCGCTCGGGATTGTGAAGCTGAGCGAAGGCAACGAGCTGGAAATCTGCTATGCCCTTCCGGGTATCGATCGCCCTGCCAAGTTTCAGTCAAAGGAAGGCGAAATGACCATGTTGTTCATTGCCAAGAAAGTGGCATCAACGAAATCGAAATGATCGCCGTTGGAAAACATGTTCGCGCACGCTCTTGGGAGATAGGTTGATGTCAAACGAATGCTTAGTTGCTGAATTTTCAAACGCGGAGTCTTTGAATCTCGCACTCGAGGTATTGGAGAAGGCCGGATACAGTCGTGATCAGGTGTCGATCGTTTCAACGCCTGATCAGGTGGAACGCTATGTACCGCACGATAGTGGCAGCAATGTCGACGCACCGCCGGCGGAGAAAACGACCGGGGCGTCGACGCTCGCGGGCGGAGCAGTCGGTGCTATTCTTGGAGCAGGGACCATGATCGGTCCCCTGCTGGTGGCCGGACCGATTGTCGGGATGGCGGTTGGCGCGGCCGGCGGAGGATTGTTATCCGCGGTGGGCTCACTCAGCATCAGCAAAGACGACGCGTCACGGTATGAGCGAAACGTCGCCACGGGGGCATCGCTCGTCGTCGTGATGGATGACTCGATCAAATTGAATGACGCTGAACGCGGACTAAAAACATGTGACCCGGTGAGTCTCGAACGTTATGACGTGCGGCAAGATTGAAATCTTGTCACGCGAGTTCGGTGGACAATCGCGAAACCGTCATCGCTAAAATTCGAACCGCCGAAGCCTGGCGAAATCGGCTACTTCGTCGTTTAAAAACGTTCTCGCGTTGACGCATTCAGTCGTGATTTCCGGGCTGCGTTTAGCAATCGTTCGCGCGGGCTCGCTCGACGAGGTAACGCAGCGACGGAGAAATGCCGCTGGCCTCCTGGCTGTCGGATTGCAGGCTCATGTAAACCGGTTCGACGGGACGCTGCGACAGCACGCATCCGACGACCTCATGTAGGACGGTTTTGTTGAGCGGTTTAAGAACCAAGGTGGTTCCGCCGAAGTCTTGCACAACATCCGCGACTTGCTCATCGAGCAAACTGGTGACCACAATCGCAGGTAAGTTCTGAAAACGGGGATTGCCGCCTGAACGCATGTTGCTCAATAGCTCCAAACCGCTCATGCCCGGCATCTCAATGTCGGTGATCAGTAGGTCGCAGTCGTCTTCCTGAATGCTCTCCCAAGCGGATTGGCCATCCGACTCACATGAAGTCACCAACCCAAACTCTTGCAGCCATCGATTGAGGACTTCTCGAGAGCTACGGACATCGTCAGCGATCACGCATCGACGGCCTTCAAAAACTGGTTGCATACAAAGATCTAACGTTGCGAAAACGGGAAGGTTCGGCCACCGAGTTTTGGTGGCGAGGTGCGTTTGACAAGGGAACGCACACCGCGTACCCAATAGGGCTCGGGATTTTACCCGCCTTAGAAGGTTTGGGTAGGGAGTTTTGTTCGGCGTTCTGGTTAAATTTACATGTGCGAGTCGATAGTTTTTCTGCAAGTATTTTCTCCATGGCCTTGCCCGCATCTCGGCTGACCGGTCATCGACCAAAGTCGGGCCGGTGTGGTTTCTCCGCGAACAGAGTCGCGCTAAGTTTCCGTGCTGTGCACCGACCGGGCCCAACCAGAATGAATGCCATGTCCGCAGTGGATTCTCAGGCTTCTTGCTTCGTCGTGCCATTAATGCAGGGCTCGTCCGTCGGCCAAGTCGACATCTGTTAACTGCAGGCAATCCGGTGTGTCGAACCGTCCAAGCACTCGATAACGGGTTGGCCAAAATTGGTTGGTATTGGCGTGAGAACCTCGTCGCGCGTTCTCAAAGAGGAGCCGGTAAATCGCGTTTTTCGAACCGGACAATTGCGACCAGATAGAGGATCGCTCCCATGATCAGGAGCAGCCCAGGGTAGAAAAGAGGAGGGTACATTCCGTCGCTCATCGGCGTCGTCAAGTTCCAGGGCGACCACAAATCTCCGTCGCGAACGAGCCCCGTCATCTTCTGCGGCCGGTAGCAGTTGAAGAACGACATCGACTGCAACCACGCGAGTGACTCGGCCGCTTTGCCGAGGCCGAACATCACTAGCTGGATCACGTAGACCGTCATCACACCGCCGATGGTGCGCCATCGGTAACGGTCGAAGCTGCTAAAGCAAGAACTCATCCCGAGCAAGAAGAATCCGAACGAGAAGAGATGGAACACCGCGGCGGTGTAGGTCCGCGGGTCAACCCGTTCGCTCATTCCAAAAGAGATCTCGGTGGGAGCGTCGTTGGTTAGCGGCAATTCGAACCCGAGAAAGGGGACTCGCATCGACGGTGGGGGAATGGTTTCGGTCAGCGTGGTCGTCTCAATTCCAACCGTCATACCAGCCCACAGCAAAACGCACAGCGTCATCAGTCCGGCGATGCTGACGGTGGCGTGCGACAGGATGAATCGTGTGCGGCTGATCGGTTGGCTTAAGAGCATTTCCAGCGTGCCGCGTCCGAGTTCACCACTGACGACATCGCTGCCGCGGGCAACGCACCAGATCACGGTGCAAAGGATCACGATCGGTTCGTCGAAGGTCATTCCGACCCGTCCGGTATACGTAAACAGCGCGTCGAAAGAAACGGGCGCGAACTTCTCGTAGTCGCGGAACTGTTCGATGATCGTTTGGAACTGTCCCATGTCGAGCAGCTTCACAACCCAAACCCTCACCCATCCGAACGCGAACAGCGCGACGCCGAGGAAGGCGAACAGTAACGATGATTGGCCGATGTTTTTGCGAATCATCATCCGGTCGACACCGATGTGTTTCAAAGGGATCACAATCCGGCTCCCGTAACTTGACGCGAGGCTTCTGTGGTAGGAATCCGTTTCGGGCTGTTACCGTCTTTTCCCAGGTGCACGGATTGGTACACGGAGTGAAGGCCGAGTGGTTCGATGCGCATGTGTTCGAGGTTGAGTGATGCGATCCAACTCAGCGTCGGTGCCAAATCGCCTGCGGTATCGATGCAAACGTCGCGGCCGTGCGGTCCGGATGGGCCAACGCGGAATTGCTCGATCCGGTCCCGAAGGTCATCAGGGACCTGGCTAAGTCGGTCTTCCGTTTGAGTAGTCGGCGAGCCTTCTTCGCGGAGCCATGCCGTCAATCGGTGGCGTTGGAATAAGTCTTCCATGAGCAGTTTTTTGGCGAGTTCACCTTTTCGGAGGAACGCCACGCGGTCGCAGGTTTGCTCGATTTCTGAGAGAACGTGCGAAGAAAACATCACTGTTCGGCCGGCTTCGCGTTCCGCCAGCACAAGTTGCAGGACTTCGCCGCGAACGGTCGGGTCGAGGTTAGCGGTCGGTTCGTCGAGAATCAGCAGCGGCGTTCGCGGTCCAAACACGACAGCCAATGCGAGTTTCTGACGCATGCCGGTCGACATGAACGCGACGCGACGCGAGAGATCGAGTTCCAACCGCTCGGCAACGTCGAGGCTGCGTTCGAAGTTTCCCTGTGGGTGCATCTGAGAGAAAAAACGCAACACCCCGCTGCCTCGCATGTGACGCGGCAGCCTCGCATCGCCGGGCAAATAGGCAACACGCGATCGCACCGCGACGGAGTCCTGCTCGGGATCGAAACCCACGACTTCGCACGACCCAGATGTGACGTGCAAATAACCCAGCAGCAAACGGATCAACGTCGTTTTGCCGGCACCGTTGGGGCCGAGCAGCCCGAAAATTTCGCCTTTGTTAACTTCAAGGCTGCAGCCTCGCAGCGCCGTGAAATCGCCGTAGCTCTTCGTCAAACGGTGCGTCGTGACGATGGGCGTCGGGTCGGAAGGATCGGGGGATGGTTCCACGAGGTGCGACTAAGATGAAGAGCAAGAGAAGTTGAGTGAGCTATCGTTTGCGAGAATTTTCAACGCGGCAAACGTGTCGTATCGTCCGTGTATTTATTGAAGTCTGTCAATGGTTTCTTCGTCTCGGCGACTGTTTGCCACGTCGATTAGGGCAGCGTGGCAACCCTGAATGTAGACCAGAAACGATTGAGAGGCTCGCCCGTGAAGTTTACGGGAGGCTGTGCTAACGACGGATTGCTCAATTTGCAGCGGTCGATCGGGAGACCAACTGGATCGACAGCGGTGATCAAAACGTGACGAATGCAGAAACAGAGAGCGGACGCGTCAAATTTCCAAGTGCTTTAGCAGCACCAACGGCGTATCGCGTCTTGGTAAAATCGGCTGCCGGATTCGAGTTGTTCGATTTCGATGAATTCGTCGGTCGTGTGAGCCTGTGAGATGCTGCCCGGACCGCAAACGACTCGACGTTTGAGCTGACCGAAGGCACACGCGTCGGTCGCATAGCAGACCGCTTCGGGAGAGTTGGGGCCAATGTAAGTCGAGGCGAGTTCGCAGAGTTCGCGGATGAACGGAGCCTCCGCGTCGGTGTGCATCGGATCGCCGCCGGAGTAGAGGGTGAACGTCAGCCCGAGTTCGTCGGCGCGTTGTTTGACTTGTTCGATGATGTCTTTGCCATCAACGCCAGGCATGGTTCGCATGCTCGCCCACGCGTTACTGTGATCGGGCACGATGTTGACCGTCTTCATCGCATCGCTGACGCCAAAGTTCCACGTCAAGGTCGGTGGATCGAAAGCGTCGTTTCGCAGTGCCTCGTCCGTAAGGCAGCGGTTGTGAATTTCGAGGAGCGTTTGCAGCATCGGGACCATTGCCACATTTGCGTTGACTCCCATGTCGGTGCTGCTGTGTGCGGCGTGCCCTTGCGATCGGATTTGCATCCCGCAGATGCCTTTGTGTGCATGGATCACGTGCAACATCGTCGGTTCGCCAATGATGCTGACCGGATCGGCGGCGACGAGTTCTGTGTACGCGTTTGAGTTCTCGGTTAAAAAGCGAGCGCCTTCGAACCCGACTTCTTCATCAGCGGTGCATGCGATCCAAAGCGGTAGTGTCTGTTCTTCTCGGGGCACTTTCCTCGCCGCGTCGAGGAACGCAACGAGCGAGCCTTTCATGTCGCAGGCACCGCGTCCATAAAGACGTCCGTCGAGAACGATTGCGCTGAACGGATCGCCGCCCGGACCGGTCCAACGGTCTGCGGTCACGGTGTCGGTATGGCAAAAGTACGCGAGGCCACCAGGAGCGTTCTTTGGCGATGGCTTCTCGTCCTTCGCAGTAGACGGCTGTGTCTCGTCCTGCTTCGGACGCGAAGAGAGTGGACGGCGACACGCGAGCAGGTTGCATTTGAGCACCCCACGGGCATCCATGTACGTCGTGCGTTCGACGTCGAAATTCAATTCCTCGAGCAAAGATGAAACGTAGTCCGAGATCGGTTCGTTGGAATTTTTGCTGACGGAATTGAACGAGATCAGCCGGGTCAGATTGTCTAGGGCGTTTAACATAGCCTTCTGTTTATCATCTCGCCCGCGTGCCGGATAGATCCGCGATGATGCGTCCGCCGTAGTGACTCCGGCAACGCGGTTTTGATGAGCCTTGCTTGCTCACCGATTGACGCATACGTTCGTGAACGCAACCAAACGCCCGAACGTATTGGGGATTCAGGCGTTTGAAGCAGGGAGGCCGAACAGCGTCGTGGCGGTAAAGCGTGCGGTCTGTTAACGGGCTGCCGCGGAGCGACTCGATTGGCCGTTGGACTTGGCGTTGCTCGTGAAGCCGCGTTTGTTTTTATTGCCCGAGCGACCGCGAGACTGTCTGGATCCGGAACGTTGGCCTTGCGAGCGTCCGGAACTAGGCCGTCCGCCGCCGGTTCGACCGCGTCCGCCACGTTGTTTCGGTTTACCGCTGGGGGCTTCGAATTGTTCCTCGGGGTTTTCGACTTGGATCTTCTGGCCGATCAGGCTTTCGATCGCGCGTAGTTCATCGCGTTCGTCTCCGGTGCAGAAGGAGATCGCAATGCCGTCTTGGCCGGCCCGCCCGGTTCGCCCGATCCGGTGCACGTAGCTCTCCGGTTCGACAGGCATGTCGTAATTGACGACGTGCGATACACCATCGATGTCGATTCCACGGGCGGCGACGTCCGTCGCGACGAGCACTTTGATTTGGTCGTTTCGAAACGCGTGCAGAGCTTTTTGTCGGGCGTTTTGTGTTTTGTTCCCGTGGATCGCGACTGCTTGGATCCCGTTCTTGTCGAGTTTCCGCACCAACGCGTTGGCACCGTGTTTGGTTCGTGTGAACACGATCGAACGGGTGACGTTCTTGCCGGTGAGCAGGCTGGTCAGCGTGGAGACCTTGTTGTCACGTCGCACGATACGCAAACGTTGTTCGATCAGTTCCACGCTCTTCTTCTTCGGCGTGACGTTAATCGAGACCGGGTTGAACAGGAGCGATCCGGCGAGCTCGCGAATTTTGGGAGCGAGTGTTGCTGAGAAGAACATGGATTGTCGTTGCGACGGAAGGGCCGCGATGATCTTTTTCAGCGCGGGCAGGAAGCCCATGTCGAGCATCCGGTCGGCTTCATCGAGAACGAAAATCTCCACATCACGCAGATCGATGTGACCTTGGTCCATCAGGTCGATCAAGCGACCTGGTGTTGCGATCAGGACGTCAACGCCTCGGCGAAGCGAACTGACCTGACCGTTCTGTCCGACACCGCCGTAAACGAGCGCGGAATGGAATTTCATGTGCTTGCCGTAACTGCGGAAGCTGTCGCCGATTTGAATAGCGAGTTCACGTGTCGGGGCGAGGACGAGGGTGGTCGGCCGGTTCGGGCGGGCGCGAGGTTTTTCGTGGCCAAGGTAGTCGAGGATAGGTAACGCGAATGCTGCGGTCTTTCCGGTCCCGGTTTGGGCACATCCGAGGATGTCTTGACCGGCGACTGCCGGCGGAATCGCTTTGGCCTGAATCGGGGTCGGTGTGACGTAGTCGAGGTCAGCGAGGGCGCGTTGCAGTGGAGCGTACAGGTCGATGGATTCGAATTTTTTCAAAAGTCTGCTTTGAATGGAATTGTGTAGGCCTCTGGGTAAGTTGCACCGACTTTGCCGAGCGGTTTCGCACGTTTTGCGAAGGTCCGTCTAGAACGGTTCCGGTGCAATCCTTTTTCCAGGGGGCGTGTCGAACCGAATCGCGGATGAAGATCCGACAACAATTCGGCGAAACGCGGTGGCCATGAGGAGTGAGCTGGTTTGGAAAATCCGGATCGGATTTTCCAGGGACTTCGGACTAACAAGAAGAGTTCCGAGGTCGTTTGCTTTCGTAAAACGAACGCGTTTGGGAGCAGCTTTCCAGGATGGGTCAACGGGACCGCACAGGTTGGCAGCGGTGGGTGAAACGATGTGCACCCGGGACGAGAGGCTGAAACCCTAGCTCAGCAGCATTGTCTCGTCGGTCGATCAAACGTCGGCTGGCGTTGCCGCGTTTCTTGTTGCCGATCGACCAGCAACGTTGTCCCGCCAATCCGTTTGGCGGGTTTCTTCTACTGCGAACTCTACACCTGAGTGTGGTTTTAGCCAAGCCCAAAGGTTGAGATTCGATACCGTTAACGACGTGTCGGTGCGTGTCGTGCCGAGGGGACCGGTCTTGCGGCGCGCTCGTTCCCCTACCGGAGCGGGTGCATTACACTAGCGAGATAGACGAAGAAGACGTGTGCATTGCACGTTTTTTTCTTTAACACTTTCCCACCTAACCTCCCACGCTTCTTTCGCGAACACGTTTGACCTCCGCTGTCCCCGCATCGCTGTAAACAGTGACGCTCGATCGGACGAGATCGGAACAGACGTTGTTTTCGATGGAACGCCCAGGTTTGACTGTAGAAGATCTCACCCGCCATGTGGCATTTCCTCTGCACCGCTGTCTTCACGCTCCAAATGATTGGTGTGTGGCGACGCTCTCGACTCGCGACACGCGGACAGGCACAGCGGTTGACCATGCACGAGGTTTTGACGGGCTCGCCGTTCGCGGGACCGGCCATTGCTTCTTCGCCATTGGCGAGGCCGGTTGTTACGGGCTCAACAGGTTCCGTCCGACATCCCACGCATGACCGAATTGACTACGTAACGCAAACCATGGGCTTATGGAAGCGGATCCAAAGCCATCATGAATCCAGAAATCGCAACGACGATTCTCTATTGTCTGTTCTTCTTCTTCCTAGGCGTTGCGGCCGTGTTGGGGATCGCGCAGCGTCATGCCGCGCGTCGCGCGGCGCGATTGCAGGAAGAGGCCGACTCGATCCTTTCGGTTGCCCGCCGTGAAGCCGAGAACGAGTCGGCGCAGATCGTTCTCGACGCCCGTGAAAAGGCGCTCGCTATCAAAGCGGAAACCGAACGTGATCTCGCCGCGCTCAAAGAACAAGAACTGCAACGCGATCGGAAGCTCGACGCACGCGAAGACCAACTCACTGCAAACCAAGAGGCGTTGCGGAAAGCCCAACGTGGCCTCGAAAGCAGTCAAAATCGACTCGCCGCGCAGATGCGAACGCTCACCGAGAAGCGTGCCGAACTCGATCGATTGGTTCAGGAGAATCAACGCGCGCTGGAAGAGGTCAGTGGCATGACACGCGAGGACGCGGCAGCCAAACTGATCGACTCCGTGCACGCGGATTTGGAGCATGAGATCGGCACTGCGGTTTTGAAGCAACAGCGTGAGTTATCCAAACGTGTCGACGAGCAAGCGCGTGAAATGTTGTTGACCGCCATGCAGCGGTACTCGTCCGCGCACACCGCCGACACTACCACCAGCACCGTGGGTGTTCCGACCGATGACATGAAGGGACGGATCATCGGTCGGGAAGGACGCAATATCCGCGCGTTCGAGAAGGCGACCGGGATCGACCTGATCATCGACGACACGCCCGGCGTGGTCGTGGTCAGTGGGTTCGATCCCGTGCGACGCGAAGTCGCTCGGATGTCTCTCGAAAAGTTGATCGCCGACGGCCGGATCCATCCCTCGAAGATCGAAGAAATTGTCGAACAGACCAATCAAGAGATCAAAGACTTCATCATCAAGAAGGGTGTCGAAGCGGTCAACGAAGTCAACGTCTCAGGGCTTCATGATCGTGTGATCGAAATGCTCGGGCGACTGCACTTTCGAACGTCCTACAGTCAGAACGTGCTGAGGCATAGCGTCGAGGTGGCGTTCTTGTCCGGGATGATGGCGGAAATGATCGGGTTGGACGGTGACCTCGCACGACGCGCCGGTTTGCTGCACGACATTGGTAAAGCGGCCGATCACGAACTCGAAGGCGGGCATCCGAAGATAGGTGGCGATTTGTTGCAGCGTCACAAGGAGGGGGAAGAAGTCGTCCACGCCGCTCGCGGACACCATGACGAAATCGTCACCGAACGACCCTACACGATGCTCGTGGCAACCGCGGACGCCTGCAGTGCGAGTCGTCCGGGGGCTCGACGTGAATCGCTCGAACGTTACGTCAAACGCATGGAAGAACTCGAGGCGATCGCGCATCGGTTTGACGGTGTGCAGCAAGCGTACGCGATCTCGGCAGGACGGGAACTCCGCGTGATCGTCGGCAGCGGGCAGATCAGCGACGAACGTGCCGCCGCGATTTGTCGCGACATCGCACAGTGCTTCGAAAAGGAACTCACCTATCCGGGCGAAATCAAAGTCACCGTCGTTCGCGAATCCCGCTTCACCAGCACGGCAAAATAGTTTCGAGGGGCATCCTAGCGGCGGTGAGCACGGAACAGGTGCACGAAGACGAACACGAGCAGCAACGCGGAACAGAAGCACGGAACAGAAGCACGGTGTGAGTGAGGATAGTTGCGTTTTCGTGGCGAGTCTTTAAGTTGGTCGTGTTGGAGATTCTCCGGACTTGCGGCGTCTCCGACCTCCACCCTCCTGCCTCCGTTTGTAGCGGTCTTCCGTCACGTCGCCGCTTGGCTGCTGCCTCCCTCCTACACCAAGGCGTTTCTCGATGCTTCGAAGTTGTCTGACAACCGTTCTGTTCGTACTGTGCCTCAATCTCGGGTGTCGATCCCGCGAGGCGACGACAGAGAACGACACACCGGCTGCAGGTTCTGACGTCGCCGGAGTGACGCAAATCGTACCGGCGAAACGCCCTGACGACTCCCCCGAGGCGGTTGTTGCGATCGAAGAAGCCGGTTTCTCGGTCGTCAAAGACAGCGACGGCTATGTGATCGAAGTCAGCGGCGGGAACGAGAACGTCGAAACCGTGCTTTCGCATCTCGGCGGCGTTCCCAATGTTCAGTTGCTCGCTTTGATCGGTCCCGCGGTCAGTGACGCGGGGATCGAAAATTTGACCAAACTGACGAAACTCAAGCGTCTCGACCTCACCGGATCGGCGATCACGGACGCGGCGTTAGAACCGATCGGCAAACTGAGCAAGCTCGAATTCCTCGGTTTACGGCGTACCGGCGTGACGGATGAAGGTTTGAAAGCGTTGTCGGGTTTGGACCGTCTGCGGGCGATCGATCTTAGGAACACCAATATTAGTGACGCCGGGATGCAGCCGATCACCGAGTTGGACTCGCTCGTCGACCTGCAGTTGGAAAAGTCGAAGGTCACTGACGAGGGGTTGGTGCAACTCGCACCGATGAAACTCAAGTCGTTGAATTTCAATTACTGCACCACCGTCAGCAACAAAACCATGGCGGTGCTCGGCAAGATGCCGACCTTGGAATCGTTGCAGGGAGATTATTCCAAAGTCAACGATGCGGGTTTGGAAGAGTTAAAGTCATTGACCCATTTGAAGCGTTTGCGTTTGCGAGGTTGCGATGTCACCGGTGACGGGATCGCACACATCCAGGGCAACACCAAACTCGCTCGGGTTGAGTTGCGTGACTCGTCGCTCGACCGAAGGGGGCTGGAGATTCTTTCGCAGATGCCCACGATCACGTTCTTTGACATGAGTGAATGCCGTTTGGCAAAGCCGGAGGATATCGCGTTGGTCGGGAAGTTGACCGGGCTGACTTACCTGGGGCTTTGGGAGACGGCAACGAATGATGAAACCGTGGCGGCGTTTTCTTCGCTGACCGAGCTCAAGGAACTGAACCTAAAATCGGCGTCGGTGGGAGATGACTCGTTGCCAACGCTGCTAAAAATGAAAAAGCTGGAACGTTTGAACGTTGCCGGGACTCAGTTCACCGACGACGGTTTTGAGCAACTCGGGCAGTTGCCGAATTTGAAGTACCTCAATGTTGCCAACACCAGCATTGGGTTTGATGTGATCGATGAACTCGTGGAAGCCCATGAAGGGCTCGAAGTAGTGGATTTCGAAAATTGAACGCAACCAAAACAATGAAGTCGCGGCGTCCTGAGCAAACAGATCTTTCGTTGGACGTTCACTGGGATTACGTCAATCGTGTCGACGGTGAATGTGTGCTCACCGTTCTCAGCGAACAGTTGCACTGGATCTGTGAGCTGGGCAGTTGTTTGTCGTCCGAATTGGTCGATCGGGTTCACGCACCCTATCAATGGACCGTTCGTCAGGTCGTTGAACACTGCGTGGATGCCGAGCGGATCTTTGGCGATCGGATGCTGCGGATTGCCGCCGGTGACAAGACCGACCTGCCGGCCTGGGATGAAAATGCGTACGCCGACGCGCGATTCGGGCTGGGAAACATCGGACATTTGATCAGTGAATTTGGTTACCTTCGGCAGGCCAATCTCGTCTTACTCGGACGGTTGGTGCCGTCGGCATGGGATCAGGTCGGGATTGTCGATTCGCAACCGGTCACCCCGCGCGGGATCGCTTGGTTGGCCGCCGCTCACCTGCAGCATCATTTCGAGATTATCGAACGTCGTTGCGAGATCATGCCGCAGCGAAAGCCGATGGCATAGTTGGAAAGCCGAGAGGTATTCTTAAAAACGGCTTGTTGATCCAATGAGTGACCGGCGATTATCGTGAGCTTCAACGGCGATGAATCAACAAACCGAAAACCGATGGCGTCGTTGATTGTGTACCGTGTCGGAGTTGTGCGGGCCCCATGTGGGTTCGCGGGCGGTAGGTTATGCTGGTGAGCCTGATCTTGTCTCCCGTCGGCTCGTGGATGTCGGCGTTTCCAGGGCCGTCCCTTCTTTGCCACGACCGCGATGAATACTCCCCGACGTACCAACGCCGCCGAAGCATCCGCCGCTGCGGTTCGTCGACGGATGGTGCAGCGTCCCGAGCAGGCGGGATTTCGGCAGCGGATGTACGACATCATTTTTGAAGCCGATTGTTCAGCGGGACGAGCGTTCGATGTCGGTCTGTTGATCGCGATTATCGCCAGCATCACGTTGGTTTCGCTCGAAACGCTTCCGGCATATCGTGGCGTCGAAGCGACCGTGATCGAAGGCGAGGCCGTGGTTCGGGCGATGCCGGATGATGCTAACATTCCGTTTTGGTTGATTGCCGGCGAGTGGTTCCTGACGATTCTGTTCACAATCGAATACATCGCCCGGCTCTCGTGTGTGCGGCATCCGATGCGATACGCGACGAGTTTTTGGGGCGTGGTGGATCTGCTCAGCATTCTGCCGAGCTATCTGGTTTTCTTCTTCGCGTCTGCCCGATCGTTTGCGATCCTCCGCAGTATTCGTTTGCTGCGTGTGTTCCGGGTGCTGAAGTTGTGGCGGATGATGAGCCAGGCGGATGAGCTCGCCGATGCGGTCTGGCACAGTCGCGACAAAATTGTCGTGTTCCTATCGGTCGTGTTGGTCGCCGTCACGATCAGTGGCACGTTGATGTACCACATCGAGACGGTGTTGACCGAGAATGATATTGAAAGTGATTTCACATCGATCCCGCAGGCGATGTATTGGGCGATCGTGACGATGACCACGGTCGGTTATGGAGACATTGTGCCTCACACGACGATCGGGAAAATCATTTCGGCGATCTTGATCTTGTTGGGGTACAGCCTGATCATTGTTCCGACGGGTTTTGTCAGTGCTGAATTGTCGAACCGAAACGTGAGCCCCGAGCAGGATCTGCACCCCTGTCCGAATTGTGGGGTATCGCGACATCGTCCAGACGCGGATTATTGTTATCGTTGCGGTGCCCATTTGGAAAACCATTCGCCCGATGAGCCGTAGTGGAAAGATTGATCGGAACCCTGATTTCGGCACCCGGGCGGGGTTCGAATAGAATGAAGTGGTCCGGTATCCATTTGCCTGAACCCTTTTCCTTTTTTGGCTCGTTCAACGGGCTTATTGATCTATGCCGATTGCAGTGAAATGCGGCTGTGGTAAGCAGCTCAACGTGAAAGACGAACTCGCAGGAAAGGCCATCAAATGTCCCGGTTGCGGGAAGGTCATCCGTGTCGGTGCCGCCGGTGGTGCTCGTCCGGCGACGAAATCACCCGCCGCCGCGAAACCTGCTGCCGCAAAACCAGCCCAATCGAGGCCAGCCGCCTCCCGCCCCGCTGCGTCCGGGCCTTCGGGCAGTCCGGTTGCACCGGCCGCGAACCCGTTGGGTGTGGGTGCGACGCAATCAACGATGGATGATCTGTTCGCCGAAGAAGGGCTCGACCGAGAGGTTCACGCCTATTGCCCGGCGTGTAATAAAGAGTTGAAGCCGGGGGCGGTGCTCTGCACCAATTGCGGGTTCAACCTCAGTACCGGTGAAGTGCTCGACGGACACAAGGTGGCCGGAGTCGATATCGACAAGGGGACCATGGCTCTGAACAAAGCCGAACGTGACATCGCGGCGGCTAAGAAAGCTCAGGCGGACATGATCGGTAAGGCGGGGATGCCGCCGTGGATGTTGGCGTTGGTGTTGTTCATTTTGGGCAGTGCAGTCAGCATCGCGGTCCTCGCGGTGAACGCGTCGCGGCGTGAGGAAGCGATCGCGTTCAACCCGATGCAGATGTTCATGAATCTCGGCGGGGCTGCGTTTTTGCTGGTGTCGATCGGGGCTTTGTTGAGTTTAATCGCGCTCGCGTTTCGTACCGATCGGACGCAGGGGCTGCTTTCGCTGACGATTCTCTATCTGTTCGTATTTCCATTCCGGTACGGAAAAGGCAGTTGGAAGATCCTCGCGGTGGCGCTAGTTTGCGGCGGAATCGCGGGGGCCTTTTTTGCGGGGGCGTCGAGCATGTAGGCGGGGCCGTTTTGCCACGCCTCCCAAATTGGTTCAGCGAGAGCCGGCGAATTCGAACCGGTATCGAAGCAACGCGGGCTCGCCAGTGTGAAGTGCGGGCTCGCCGGAGCTATTCGTGCGGTCGTGATCCTGCCGATCGCTCGGGCGGAGATCTCGATACCCACCATGATCGATGATTCTGCCCGATGGTGACGTTGTGCCAGGGAGCTGAACGACACAAAAATCGTCGCTCCAGGCGGCACCGAGTTCCCCGGGTTCGTCCACGACGCCGTTTCGGTTGTCGTCCCATGACTTCCATCCGGGATACCCATCCTTTCCCGGTGTGATCCATACCGGCAGCGACGCGTCCCAAATTTCGATCCCGGTTTGTCGCAGTCTCGGAATCGGCTCGGACGTCGCGACGTGCGTGTTTTCGCGAGGCACCGGTACGAATGAAATTCGCCACGGGAGATTCCCGTTTCGAAGCGGGCTGTCGGAAAGGGAACCATCGGAAGATTTGGTTTTACCGCGGAGCTCGAGTCGGGCTGCGGTCGCGGCGACGTCGGCTTGGCCACACGTGTCGGGGACGCCGGACGTCAACCAAACGACTCGCCAAAGTGCCAGTAACGCGATGGCAGAAAACGTGGCGGGAAGAACTTTCATAGTGAACGATTCGTTACCGGGCGAGTTGCAATAACGCCGCGAGCTGACTGCGGCAAATCGGCTTGTTTTCGAGCAGGTGTGCTGAAAGAAAGATTGTGTAGAATAAAGCCCACTGAATCGGTAGGGTCCTATCGTTTGGCTTTTTGAAACTCATTTTGCGATCGCATCGTAGATTCTATGGCATCGGTTACCGAAATCTTGCAGTCGAGCCAGAAAGGCGATGTGAAGAAGACGGACCAGTTGTTTACGGTGCTTTACGACGATCTGCACAGGATGGCCGGTCGTTTTTTACGGTCCGAACCGCAGCGTCAGAAGCTCAGTAGCTCGTCACTTGTTCACCAAGCGTACGTGCGAATGGTCGATCAGGACGAGGTGGACTGGCAGGGCAAAACACATTTCTTTGCGATCGGGGCGACGGTGATGCGTCGCATTTTGGTCGACCACGCGCGTCACACGCGGGCTCAAAAACGCGGCGGCGGTTGGCTGCGGCGACAACTCGACGATGAGGTCACCTTTGTTCTCGACCGAGATGAAGACGTGGTCGCGTTGGACGAACTACTCAATACTCTCGCCGAATTAAGCCCGCGTCAGGCGAGGATCGTCGAATACCGTTTCTTCGGAGGTTTGGCGATGAAAGAGATTGCCAACGAGCTCAATCTCGGCCTTCGCACCGTCGAAAAGGATTGGGCCATGGCTCGGGCCTGGATGCGACGAGAACTCCGCGATCCCGATCAAGAGTAAGGTGCGTCGTGGACGCAAAACGCTATCAGCAGATACAGGACCTTTTTTGGGCGGTGGAAGAATTGCCGCGCGAGGATCGGGACGATTTTCTCGCACGCAACGCCGGCGACGATCAAGGGTTGATCGACGAGGTGCAATCGTTGCTGCGGGAGCACGATCCTGATGCGGCACAGGTCGAAGGCCGATCCGCCCGACCGGTGCGATTGCCTGGGTCGACCAAGATCGGGCTCGCGTCGATGGCGGACGACGAATCGGGGCGTTTATCGGTTGGCTCTACCGATGCCGACGAGACTTCTGCGACCGGGGCGGAATACGCGGATCGTCCGGACATGCGGAAGACCGTGCCGATGGAACGGTCCACACCCAAACGCGAACGGGCAGGAGGGCAAACGCCCAAAGCGCGGTCACGATCAAAGCCAGGCAATGCGCCGACGACAAAAAAGGGACAGAAAGGCAGTTCAAGACCAGACGCAAACCAACGAACCGTCAGCGGCGCACAGCGAACCCATGCGGCTCCCCGACACCCGGCGTCACGTCGGAGAAAACGCGGGCGCGGGCAGGACAGCGGTGGACGCTCCACGCAAACCTTGCCAACTTCCGTCGGTCCATCTCAACGGCGGTTCACATGGCTGCCTTTGTGGATCGCGATCATTGTCACCGGTTTGGTTCCCATTTGGATCGCCGCATGGATGATGGGGAACAACCACATCGCGAGCCAGCAGGTTGCCAATGAAAAATTGTTGGCATCCGTGCTCGAGCAAACCCGACTCCGGTTTGAATCGATCATCGATCACGATCAACATCGCAGCGAACGTATTGCTCGACAGGCCAGTGAGGGTGCGATCCTGGTCGACGAAACGAATCCATACGGAGATTCCTCAAACGCCCAAACGGCGTTGGACTCGTTCCTCGCCAAACAGCCACCGAAGGCCCGTGATGATTGGACGTTTGTGGTTTGGGATCAGAAATTTCGGGTGGTAGCGATGTCGTCTACTCGCGACCTCCGTCCCGAAGCGATGACCGCCCGTTATGCCGGTTTGGTGGCACGATGTCTCGAGCATCGCCCCGTCTTCGTCGGTCCATCGAGTCATCCGCATCCGGGTGACGAGACCGCACGCGACATGATCGCCGAACACGGCAACGGATGGATGTTCCCGGTGACGGCTCCGTCGGATCCGAGTCGTGTGCTGGGGGCGGTGATGATAACGAAGATGTCGTTGTGGCCGGTGGTCAACGAAGCGTTCGATCAGATCGCCGACGAGGCCGGCGCGGACGTCTATCTCGTGGACCGTCATGGCATCATGCAGACCGACAGTCCCATGGCGGAGAGGTTGCGCAGTCGACCAGGAGAGAACCGGAGCGGCACTGCATTTCGCGTGGCCGAATTCACTGGTGGCGAGACGTCTTCTCCCGCGACCAACCGGGTGTCTCCGTTGACGGTCGCCGCCGCTGCGGTCAGCACCAATCGCGGGAACGTGATTCATACGTTGGCGTATCCGAGCTACCACGGGAGCGACGTCTCCGGTGCATGGCGATGGTTGCCTTCTTACGGGCTCGGCGTGATCGCGGAGGTTCCGGTTCGCCAATACGCCTCGGCGTTTTCGCCGTCTTTGCTTTGGGCATCCTTGGCGAGTTTGTTGGTGCTCGGTTTGGCGTCCGGTGTGACGTGGTGGCATCAGGAAACCTTGTCGACGATTCGAGATGCTCGACAACCGCTCGGACGCTATGAAATCGACCGCGAACTCGGCAGCGGTGGGATGGGCGTGGTTTATCGAGCCCGTCACAAGGAACTCGGACGCGACATCGCGTTGAAAGTTCTCCGCGGCGACCGGCAGGACGAAGACGACCGCCAGCGGTTCGATCGAGAGGCTCGCTTGGCCGCTTCGTTGTCGTGTCCGCACAGTGTTACCGTGTTTGATTTTGGTTACACCGAGGATGATGCGGCGTTCTGCGTGATGGAGTTGCTGCACGGATTGACGTTGGCGGAGATTGTCGCCCGCGGAGGTGCCCAGTCGCCCGGGCGAGTTGTGTGGATCATGCAGCAAATCTGCCAGTCGATGCTCGAAGCACACGGCAAGGGGCTCATGCATCGCGATTTGAAACCGCAGAACGTGATGCTCCGTTTCGACAGCGTCGTCGGTGATTGGGCGACAGTGTTCGATTTTGGTTTGGCCAAACCGATCGAACCGGATCAGGATGTTTTTCAAACGGCAGAGACGATCTGGGCGGGGACGCCGATGTACATGGCGCCGGAACGTTTTCGTGATCCTTCCTCGATGGACCCGCGCAGCGACATCTACTCGATCGGTTGCATCGCGTATTACCTACTCGCCGGGAATCCGCCGTTCGCCGAATGTGACCCCGAGTCCATGTTCGCGTTGATCATGAGCGAACATCCGATCGGCATCTCCACGCACCGCGACGAAGCGATCGATCCGCGGCTGGATCGATGGGTGAGCGACTGCATGCGGAAAGACAAAGGCTCGCGTGCGGAGAGCATTCCCGAGTTGATCCGCGAACTGCAGCGCTTGTCCAATGACATGCCTTGGACCCGAAGCGACGCCGAACAATGGTGGTCGACTCACGCAAAGGAAATGATCGAAAGATCTTAACGGCAACAACACATCGCGAAAAAAACGGCCGATCGCCGAAGCACGACGATGAGCCGGGCGAAAATAAATCGGGCGATTATGAGATGTGCGGTCGTGCTTCGGATTCGGCAATTCCCCTCGCGAGCGAGCTTGCCTTTGGGCAAACACACCGGGGGCGGCATGGTTGATATCTGGTCACCAACCGGTGACATATGTTATCCCTGCGGTTCCCAGTTTCGTTTCGATCTTTGATTTGCCTGCAATGCCGATTCTGCCTCCCGAACCTGACTGTTTTCCCGACGACCTGCTCACCCAACCCGAATCGCTCGAATCCCAGTGGTGGCTTTTGTACACGCGGACGCGTCAGGAAAAAAAAGTCGTCCGCCAGCTCCGCGACTGCGAGATCGGTCACTACGCTCCGATGATCCCCAATCGGACGCGTTCCCCGGCTGGGCGGATTCGAACGTCGTTTATTCCGCTGTTTCCGACCTACGTGTTCCTGTGTGGTGGCGAGGAGGCGCGGCACGAAGCGGTCTGCACCGGATGCGTTTTGAAAGCGGTCGAAATTCTGGAAGTCGAGCAGCTTGTTGAAGATTTAACACAAATCCGGAACCTTATCGAAATGGGCGTTCCGATGACGATTGAGAGCCGGTTGGAGCCCGGGGCGATGGTTCGGGTTAAAAATGGTTCGTTTCGCGGGTACGAGGGAACGGTGATTCGTCGCGAGAACGAACGCCGGCTTCTTGTTGCGGTCCGTTTTATGGAACAAGGCGTCAGCGTGAAGTTAGAGGATTGCCAACTCGAGATGATCGGTTGAGCTCGCCCGGGGTGGCTTTGCGGATGATTTTGGGTGAGGAGACCGGAGCCCTGCAACCTGTTTAGGGGAGTGCAGGGGGTGCCTGACGTGTTATTCTGGTTGTGGTGCGACGCGAGCAGCCGGTCGAGAAAGCCGGTGGTTCGCGGATTGCTTTCCCACCTGGGATTCATTCGACTCCCGAATTTCCCACCTCACTCCATTTTTGGATGACTTCAAACTCATGCGATTCACGCTACTTTCCCTCTCACTCCTAGCACTGCTGACTATGACAACGTCGACTAGCGGACAAGATGCCGATACTCAGGTCGACGATACCGTCGGCTATTTCCTAGGTTTCTCGGTTGGGCAGTCGTTCGCCCAGCAGGGTTTCCAATCCAGCGACTTCACGATTGAAGGAATGCAGAAAGGTCTGTCCGACGCCCTTTCGGGTGAGGCACCGGCACTCTCGGACGAGCAACTCGCTACGGTCCAAGGCAAGATTCAAGCGATTCTGCAAAAACGCCAAAACGCCCGCGCCGAAGAAATGCGCAAACAGGCTGTGTTGAATCTGGAAAAGAGCAACGTTTGGATGGAGCAAAACGGCAAAGCCGACGGCGTCAAAGATCTCGCCAAAGGGATCCAGTACAAAGTCATCAAAGAAGGTGAGGGCGGATCACCGTCGCCGCAAGACACCGTTCGTGTGCACTACACCGGTAAGTTGACCAACGGTGAAGTCTTTGACAGCAGCGTCGCACGCGGCGAGCCGGCTGAGTTCCCCGTCAACGGTGTCATCCAAGGTTGGCAACTCGCTCTTCAAAAGATGAAAGTCGGTTCGAAATGGATGCTCTACATCCCGCCGGACATGGCATACGGTGAACGTGGATCGATGCCTAAGATCGGCCCCAACGAAGTGTTGATCTTCGAAGTCGAGTTGCTCGAGATCCTCTAGTCTCGGCGACGGACGCACGGCACCGACCGCGATCGTGCATCGCGTCAGTGCCGACAACGCGTCAGTGCCGACAACGCGTCTTGCCGACATCGTGTCTGTGCCTGACAGCGTGGCTCTGCCTGGCAACGTGGTTTTGCGTGGCAACGCGGAGCCTGCGAAGCCGGGGTTCGCGAAACCTGGCTATGCCGCCGCGTCGTGCGGTAGAATAGGGTCGCAGCAGGAGAACGCCCTGCGACCGATACCCATTCCCTTAGAAATTTACACTCACGAGGATATCAAGATGTTGCGTTGTTTTACGTTGGTAGCGTTACTGTTTGGTTCGCTGGCGTTGGCCTCCACGGCACATGCTCACTGCCAGGTTCCGTGTGGAATCTACGGCGACCAAATGCGTTTTGAGATGATGCTCGAGGACGAGCACACGATTTCGAAGGCCCAAACGGAATTGAACACGCTCAAGCCGACCGATGCACAATCGATCAACCAGTTGACGCGTTGGGTGACGACCAAGGAAGACCACGCGAGTCGAATCCAAGAAACGATTGCGAGCTACTTCATGGCACAGCGGATCAAGACGAGCGATCCGTCGTATTTGAAGAAACTCGCCGCTGCTCATGCCGTGATGGTCAACGCGATGAAAGCGAAACAGTCGGCTGATCCTGCGACCGCCAAGGCGTTGGAAAAGTCGATTTTGGACTTCTACCGCGCGTACGAAGGGAAAGAGCCCGTGTTCGAGCACAGCCACTAACGACGCGGTGACGTGAGCTCAAATCCACCGACTCCGGATCAGCGACGGAAGCGTTTGTATTGGCTGTCGAAGTCACGCGGCGCTGCGAGTTTCGGTCGTGGCGTGCGGTGGTGGTTTTGTTCGATCGGCCGGGTGCAATGGTCGATCGCAATCTCTTTGCCGATGGCAGCGATCGCGGTCTTCTTGATCGCGATGGCTCCGGTCATGCTTGGGCAGGACCACCACGACTCGGCGGTTTGGGCGTTTTGCCTGACGATTGTTTGGTGCGCCGGTTTGCTCCTGCAAGCGGTGCTGACTCAAATCCTGTTTTCGGTTGGGCGTCCACTCCGTGATCTGGCCCGACGTGGTTTTCGGCCGGCGATGCTCGGTCGTCGTCCAGGACCTTTGGCTAGCAACGATGATTCATCCGGTCACAGCGTTACGTTGACGGCGGGCGGTGTTTGGATCGCGGTTCCTAGCATCCAGCAGTCGCTACGCTATCAACCGATCGCGGACCCATATGACCTGTTTGTCGAGGATGAGGGTCTCGATAGTTCGGGTTACGCCGGCCATTACGGGAGTGCGAAGTCTTCGATTCTCGAATCGTTCAGCGGCGTCAGCCGCGTGCTCGCGTTGTGGTCGGCTCAGTCGATGGCGCTCGGGTTGGCGGCGCTCGCTTGTTTGTTGCTGGATCGTTGGACGCATGGCGCTTTCGTGACCGACGCTGTCGAATCGGCGACGTCCGCGGTCGACGGTTCGGGAGCTTGGATCGCATCGATTGACCGTCCTTGGATCGCCGCAGCGTGGATGTTCTGTCTGCAGGGATTTTGGCAATTGCTTCCGGTCCCTCAGTCGCTCGGTCGGGTCGGATGGTCGTCGGTGATTGGTTTGTTTGCTAGTGTCGACGAAGAAGCGACGAGCGAGATCATGCGTGCCAACCATGCCGTTCGATCGGTGCGATGGTGGATCATCGGGTTCGCCGTCTTGACGTTGATCGGGGGCGTGATCGCGATTCGGGCCAGTGACATCAGCAGTCAGGCAGGTGGACGAGCCTTTCCGGCGTTTGCCGGCATCACGTTGCTCGCCATGTGGTTGGTCGCTTCCACGCGGGGCGAGGACCTGTTCGCCTCCCAATTAACGATTGCGGAGAACGGTGAAACGGGAGTGATGAGGGCTCGATACGGAATCGGTCCGGTTCTGCTTCGGCGAAAACAACGTCGTCTCGAAAAGGAACGGCTGCGACGTCTTCGCGAAACGGCCCAACGCGAACGGTCTGAAGCGTCCGATGCGACCCGCGCCGATGAGATCCTGCAGCGTTTGCACTCCGACGGGCCGGCTTCGTTGAGCGAAGAGGAGCGGCAAATTCTCGGCCGGGTCAGCGAGGCGATCCGTCGTGAACGCGAGCGTGACGCCCAATAGAGAATTTGTCGTCAGGTCGGTGCCGAGTAGCAGCGTGATCGGATTCTCCCGGCAGCATGCTGACCTGAGTCCGGTCACGATGGTTTGACGAGGGGCACTTCCCGGGAGGAAGCACGCTGCCCGGGAATGCAAAAATTGCGGTCAGGCGAGATTGGCGTTTCGCCTTTTAACCGTCATGACCGGAAGACTCATGCGGAATTTGCCCTATTGGGTGTAGGATTTCGCGTGATGCCCCCGGCGCAGTCGAAATGACGTGGCATATGGTTGTTCGGAGCAAAAGCGACATTCTCGTTTTTTCACATTTTTTCGGCTGCGGCCGCCTCCTCGTTCAACGTTCGACCTATGTCATCACGTTTCAATTCGATTTCGGCATCTGAAGCTTGTCTGCACGAAGGTGAAAATGCCGGATCGTTTGCGTTGGCATCGCAGGGCGACGCAGACGCGGGTGCGGCCATGTCGAATGAAACGGAACTGTCGTTGTTGTCGGACATCGAATCGTTGTCCGCGTCGCTCGGTGAGAAGTTCGAAGAGATTCGGATGATTCACGATCTCACGGCGCGGCTCGAATTGCAGGACGACCCGAGTGAAACGTGCCAGGAGTTGTTGGAGCAGTTGATCGTCTGCGTTAGCTGCGAAACGTTGATCATTCAGTTGGATCCTGACGAAGATGACGTGCTCGGCGGTGGCCTCCAGGGAATCGGACGACCGATCGAGTTGACTGACCTCGATCGTGTTGTGCATGCTGCGATTGTCGAGAGCGGGATCGAGGACTTGGGTGAGGGTGGTTGTGCCGATCCTGAGATGAACTCTTCGTCGGAGGTGACCGCACAGCGTCGTGCCGGTGATCGTCCGGATTGGCGGAAAGAAACCGTGATCGTCAATCATTCATCGAATCCCGATCTGATGAACCGACGTGTTGTGATGATGCCGATCGCGCGAGGTTCGGTGCGGTTGGGGCGTTTAATCGCGATCCGAAACAGCAATTCGAACGAGTTCGGCACGATCGAAGTCGATTTGATGCGTTCGGTGTTGATGGTGTTGGCGCTGCACCTGATGAACAAACGCCAGTTCCACGAGATGCAGTCCATGCTCGAAGGTACGGTGCGATCACTCGCCTCCGCATTGGATGCAAAGGACGCTTACACGCACGGTCACAGTTCTCGAGTCGCCGACCTCGCGGTGCAATTGGCATTGCGTTTGGGGTTGGGAGATCGGTCCGCCGAGGCGCTGCAATTGGCCGGCATCCTTCACGACATTGGCAAGATCGGGATTGACGACTCCGTGTTGAAGAAGCCCGGTTCGTTGACTCCCGAAGAATTCGACCAGATCAAACGGCATCCCGTGCTCGGATACGAGATTCTGAAAGACATCCGCCCGTTCCGGCACATCCTGCCCGCGGTGCGACATCATCACGAATCCTGGGACGGTCGCGGTTATCCCGACGGTCTTGTTGGCGATGAGATCCCTCGCGATGCACAGATTCTCGCGGTCGCAGACGCCTTTGATGCGATGATCAGCGATCGGCCTTACCGCCGTGGAATGCCATTGGAGAAGGTTCGTGAGATCTTCCAAAAGGGACGCGGCCAACAATGGGCTGCCGACGTGGTCGACGCGTTGCTGCAGAGCCATGACTTGATGCAGGCCTACGCCGAGCAACGCCCGTTCGCACGCCCCGACCTGCAGCCGCAGTCGTAAAGAACCGTCGTCGCGAAACGATTCCTGTAGCTGAACTCGCCCAGAGTTCAGACTCTCTCTCTCGTGTTCTCTCGCGCGCGTACTGCGCGTCGCAACAATCATCCCGCCTGGCTGCTCTTTTGTCGCAGGGGCTTCTTGATCACGCGTGTTCGCTTGAAACTGTCTAGCGTCTTGTGCGATAAACATCGCCTCACAAACACCTAGAAACGCGTCTTTGAAAAGGGCCTTCCCCATGTCTTTACCGTTCCCGACCATGACGGCTGATGAGGCCGCAGAGATCATCGAACACGATATGATGGTCGCCATGAGCGGATTCACGCCCGCGGGAGCTGCCAAAGCGGTTCCGCGTGCGATCGCCGATCGAGCCAAGCAGATTCACGCAGCGGGTGAACCCTTTCAAATTCGATTGCTCACCGGGGCATCCACGGGCGAGAGCGTGGACGAACGTCTCGCCGAAGCCGACGCGATCAGTTGGCGTGCTCCCTATCAATCGTCGCGGGCGTTGCGAAAGAAGATCAACTCCGGCCAAGTCGACTTTGTGGATATGCACCTGTCGCACCTGCCCCAGTCGGTCATGTTCGGTCACTTCGGCGAAATCGATGTGGCCGTGATCGAAGCGACCGAGGTAACCGCCGACGGGAAAGTCTACCTGACAACCTCGATCGGTGCGTCGCCGACGTTTTTGA
>JBICHZ010000153.1:0-21690 GCA_043101355.1 Rhodopirellula sp. JB044 | reverse complement strand
ATGTCCGCCATGGCAACCAACTCAACCCGCCCGGCGGAGGCACCCACCGCGCCGGGAAGCGACGCCTGAATGGCTTCGATCGCCGCCCCACGTCCCCGAGCCCCACAACCGATCAGCCCGATTCGGAGCGTATCGCTTCCGACGGGATGGCAGGTCGGGATCGCCGCAACGCCACCGGCGAGCATGGTTTCACCCGCCGCCACCGCTGCCGATCCACCGAGCGCCACGGTGCTACCGACTGCGACGGTACTTTGCGTGAAAAACTCCCGCCGGTTGCTGGATCTGGCGACGTGAGCGGACAAAGGACCGCGACGAGAAGAAGATGTCTTTTTCGGCAAAAACTCAGCCCTGAGACGAATCGGCGGGAGGGGCAAAGGCGGGACGCAGTGCGTGTTACCGGCCCAAATGGAGTCCATTCGGATACCGGTGATTCACACGATTATACGCAGCCAACATCATATCGTGCGGCAAATTCCAAGCAAACTCCCCCGCACCAACCCCCAAGAAGCGAGTGCTCACGCACTTCGGCTCGCCGGATTCCGCGTTACCGATACAAAATCGCTTCCGTCGGGCTCGCCCCGGCGGAACCCACGCATCTCCATCGAACGCCAACCACGCCCCCAGAAAACAACTGCTACCGATCTTTCGACCGCGCCGCCCGCGACTTAAATGATCCGATCCAATCCTTCGTTCAGCGGCGTCAGGTCACGGCCCAGGATCTTTCGCATTTTGGTGATGTCGGGGCAGCGGCGGGTCATGTCGCCTTCGGGCAGCGGCGGCAGGTGCACGATTTTCGACTTGCTGCCGACTTTCTCGATGATCGTTTCGGCCAGTTCCAGCACCGTGATCTCGACGTCGCTTCCGATGTTGATGATCTCCCCCGACCACGAATCATCGTCGAGCACCTTTTCGGTTGTGTCGAGGTTGTCATCAACGTAACAAAACGTGCGTGTTTGCTTTCCATCGCCGTAGATCGTGATATCCTTGCCGCCCCTCGCGGCTTCGATGAACTTAGGAACGACGAAGTCCGTTGTTTGCTTCGGCCCGTACGTGTTGAAAAAGCGGAACACGTTGAAATCGAGCCCGAACTCTTGATAGTACGATCGGAAATACGACTCGCCGAGGTTCTTGATAATCGCGTACGGCAACCGCGAGTTCAGCGGCGTCGTCTGTTCGTGCTGGGGCAACTCGACCGGTTCGCCATACACCTCGCTGCTGCTGGCGTAGAAGACACGCCGTACGCCGGTGTTCTTCGCCAACGACAAAACATTGCGGATCCCGTCGATGTCACGCAGCACCGCGACCGGGTTGGCAAGCGTTCGCTGCACACCCACCAACGCCGCATAGTGAAACACCGCGTCGAATTGATGGGCCGTCATGATCGGCGTCAGATCTGCCAAATCATTCACGTCCGCTTTAATGAACCGAAACCGCGGATGGTCCATCGGTGGGAGCTTGGTCACACTCCCGGTCACCAAATTATCAACCACGACGACTTCGTTGCGTGGATTCTCAACCAACCGGCAGGCGAGCGAACCGCCGACATTTCCCGCTCCACCGGTGATCAAGATTTTTCGCGAGCCCGATCCCGTTCCACTCGAAGAATGAACAGAAGAAGGCTGACCAGCAGGTGTTCCGGAGGCGGAGTTGGAATTCATCAGGAGGAGACATCTCGAAAAGGATCAGGTCCGGGAAGGACCGTTGGACAAAGCCGATAGAAAACGGCAAATCTACCAAACTTCGCCGTCCCAGGCAGGTCGGTGTGTTTGCGAAGCACGCAAACCACAGCGGATCGGAGCATTCTGCCGGTCAGATCTTGCCGCGACGCGATGCGATTTGATATGGGCAGGCAACCCGAAAGAGTAGCCTGTGCCTGATTCCGACCCCGCCAATACCGACGACGCTCCATCCGAACCCGGATCGTCCAAAATATCGCTATCTGTGGCGACCGCCGGCACCGCCGTGCTCGCGACGATGACGGGGTTCGCTTATCTATTTTCACTCTGGGCGAGCAGTGGAGAAATCTCGCCGATCCAAACGCTGAAAATCGCCTCGTCGCAGTACGTGGCGGGCAACGCTGTCGTCGCCGGGGAACTCGCCGCGTCGGTCGAACTCGACGAGGAGAGCGAAACGGACCAAGAGTGGATGCCGCTGCATTCGTTTTTCATCGGTGCCGGTCAATTCGAAAAGGCCATGCGATTGGAATCACCGCGGGCCCGCCGAGAAGAACTGCAGGAAGCGATCCCGCCGTTGGTCAAAGCCGAATCGCTCGGTTTTCCCGAAGGCCGCGCCGCCGACGGTCACCGAATGCTCGGTTTGGCGTATCATCAAGTCGGTGATTACGAGGCCGCCGCAAAGCACTTGCAAGCCGCCATCGATGTCGACCTCACCCTCCGCGGCGAGCTGGTTCCCACACTCGCGATCGCACGAGCACGACGGCCGCGAGAAGACCTCGACGAAGCCATCGTTGCGATCGACGAATACCTCAACGGCGAATCGCTCGACGCGGAACATCAGGTCGAAGCCAACCTGATGAAGATCGATTGGCTGATCCAACTCAGACGATTCAAGGATGCACAACAAACCATCGAACAATCCTACAAGACGATCGCACCGGCGCTGCAGCAACACGCGGGATGGTCGCTCGCCGCGCAAGACGAATTGAAACTCAAAGACGCCGATCTCGTGATCAAGAGCATGCTCGCGTCGGTCAGCCGCGCGCACGGAGAACGCCTGATCGCGGACATTCCCGCACGTGCGAGCAAACAAATCGACGCGGCCCAACGCGAGAAACTTGCCGAGGTCCTCAAAGAACTCGCGGTACTGCAACGCGAAGGCGAACCGTCGCTGGCCTCGCGTTCTCGCCTGACTGCCGCTCAAGCCTTCCTGCTATCCGGCCAACAAGATCTCGCTCTCGCCGAACTGACGCAGCTCCGCCAACAACGCCCATTCCGCGAAGACGGTCTCGAGGGAGGTCTGTCGGAAATGGAACTGCTGGCGAACTTTGGCAAAGGCGCCGAGGCCATTCAGACGGCGAAATATCTCGTTCGCGAGATGAACCAAAGCCGTCACTTGAACTTCACGCAAAAAAAGGAAGCCGAGTTTCGTGCCCGCGTCACGGAAACCCTCGCCGTCCTTCGCGAGTCAGGTGAATACGCGGCGGTCGTCGAGATCGCCGATTCGATTCAATCGCTTTTTGGTGAAGCCCCCGCGTTGATCGAGAAAGCGATCGCATTTCGCGATTGGGGCGACGCCACCCTTTCCGCCGGACGCGGCCGTGGTGACGAGGTATCCCGTGAAGCCTTCGCGGCCGCGCGGGCCCGGTTCCGAGGAGCGGGCGATGCTTTCGCGAGCGCCGCCGAGATTCAATTCGACACGAAAGAATACGTGCCCACCCTTTGGCAAGCGATCGACTCCTATCAACGCGGCCGACACTTTTCCAAGAGCATTCCACTGCTCGAGAACTTCCTCCGCTACGAAGAACGCCTCAAACAACCCGCTGGCTTGGTCGCTCACGGACGGGCGTTGCTCGCCGAAGGTCGCCCGGACGAAGCGATGGATTCTTTGCAAACGTGTATCATCGAATTCCCTCGTGACCCGATGCGATACGAAGCCCGCTTGCTCGCCGCTCAGGCCGCCGCGGACTCGCATGACAACGAGGAAGCCAAGCGGTTGTTGAATGAGAATTTGTCCGACGGGCAACTAACGCCGCAGAGCCCGGTGTGGCGAGATTCCCTGTTCACGCTCGGTGAATTGCTGTACGCCGAGAGCGACCTGCAAACGCTCGCCGCGATGGCATTGCCGCTCGATGAACGCATCGAAAAACTGCGCGAAATCGAGCCGCTGCTCAACGATGCCCTGCGACGACTTAACGAAGCGGTCGATCGTTACTGGCCGCTGCCACGTGCGCAAGCCGCGGCGTATGAATTGGCGCGTGGCCAGTTGCTCGCCTCGCGGCTTCCTGAAGCAGAACTCGAGAGCGAAGGTTTGCTGGACGCGGCCCAGCGTGACCTACGACAGAAAGCCAATCGGTTTCGCCAATCCGCACTCGATCGATTCACCGCGATGATCCGGTTCATGGACATGGAAGAACGCGATGATGACCTCAGCGAAAAACAGAACGCGATCTTGCGTAACTCGTTGCTCGGCCAAGCCGACACGCTCAAAGCGATGCGTCGCTACGCCGAAGCTGCCGAAGCGTACCGGGACATGTCGCTGCGTTACATGAACGAGCCACCCGCCCTCGAAGCGCTGCTGGGGCAATCCAGAATGGTCCGCATCCTCGGCCGCGATCGCGAAGCCGACATGCTGATCAGCCAAGCCGCCGTGGTCTTGGATCGAATCTCCGATCAGTGGGACGACCGCTTCGACGAGATGACGCGTTTCAGTCGCGATGACTGGAAAAACTACCTGCAATGGATGATCGGCCGCCTCGACCAAGCCAACCGATTGGCAGGAAGCAACCGACGATAGCATGCGACGTCCCGTATCAACATGAGCCGAAGTGCGTGAGCACTCGGGTGTTGGGTTGCAACATCGCTCGGCCGTTCTTATCGGAGGCCGTTCGGCTTACTTGCCAAACAATGCTCGCACTAGCTGGCTGCCGGCGCGGCTTCGTCGGATTTCTCTTCCGCTGGAACCCGAACGACCGCAATCAGCTCGTCGTCCTTGTCCACGTTCATGATCCGCACGCCTTGCGTGTTCCGTCCGATCACGTTGATGTCGGCGGCCGAGATGCGTTGCAACTTGCCTTTGGCGGTCATCATGAACAGTTCGTCTTCGTCCGTCACACGGGCGATGCCGATCACCTTGCCGTTTCGCTCACTCGTCTTGATATCGCGCAAGCCCTTGCCGCCGCGTTTTTGAGTCCGATAGCGAGCCGAACTGCTCGTTGCAGCCGATTCGTCATCGCCCTCGGCAGCGCTCTCGCCAGTGGACTCTGCACCATTTTCATCGTCTCCCGCCTCCGCGTCGGACGCATTCGGGCCGAACGGTGTTCGCTTCCCGTACCCGTTCTTGCAAACGGTCAACAGCGTCGCATCCGGATCAGTCACGACCATACCGACCAAGCTGTCGTCGCCCATCAACGAGATGCCTTTCACGCCGGATGTGTTCCGTCCCATCGGACGCGAATCAGATTCCTTGAACCGAATCGCCATCCCGTCGGCGGTCACCAACAACATCTCGTCATTCGGTCCGACCACGGCGGCATCGACGAGTTCATCGCCCTCGCGAAGCTTGATCGCGATAATGCCACCGCGTTTGGGACGGCTGTATTGCTCGAGCGGCGTCTTCTTAACCAGCCCGCTGCGAGTTGCCATCGCGACGTAGTGACCGGGCTGATTGAAATCACGCACGGCCAAGCACTGTGCAATCTGTTCGTCCGGTTCCATCTGCAGCAGGTTCACGATCGCGCGGCCCTTCGCATCACGTGCGAGTTGCGGGATGTCGTAGACCTTCTGCCAACGCACCTTACCCGTCGTCGTCAAGAACAACAGATACGCGTGGGTACTGGCGACGAACAAGTGTTCGATCGGATCCTCGTCATCGCTCTTGGCACCCTTGAGGCCTTTGCCGCCCCGGCGCTGCGTGTTATAAACACTCGTTGGTGTACGTTTGATGTAACCACGGTGGCTGATCGAAACCACCATCGGTTCTTCCGTTATCAGGTCCTCGAGATCAATGTTGCCCAACTCTTCATGGCTGATCTCGGTGCGTCGTTTGTCGCCAAAGCGACGCTTCATTTCTTCGAGATCTTCCTTGATGATATCGCTGACCCGTTGCGGGTTGGCCAGAATGTCGAGGTAGTCGGTGATCTCCCGCAGCAATTCGGCGTGCTCGCCCGACAGTTTCTCTTGTTCGAGGTTGACCAACTGGCCCAACCGCATGCGGAGAATCTCGTCGGTTTGAACGCTCGTCAGCGTGTAGCTGTCCGCCTTCCCGCGTTCGGTCTGGAACTGTTGGAAACCCTCGTCACCGAGAGCCCGCTGCAACATGGCGGCCGGGCACTGGATCGCCATCAAACGCTCTTTCGCTTCCGGCTGCGTCCGCGACGTTCGGATCGTTTGGATGATCTCGTCGATGTTCGCCAGGGCGAGCAACAAACCTTCGACGGTGTGCTTGCGACGTCTCGCACGAGCGAGCAAGAACTGCGTCCGTCGGCGGATAACCGTCGTGCGGTGCCGCAGGAACTCCGCCAACATTTCCTTCAGAGTCAACTCACGCGGCTTGCCGTCGACCAACGCGAGGAAGATCAACGAGAACGTGTCCTGCAGCGGCGAGAACTGATACAACTGGTTCAGGATCACATCCGGATCCTCGCCCCGTTTCAACTCCACGACCAGCCGCACGGGTTCCTTCAGATCGCTCTCATCGCGGATCGCCGAGATCCCTTTGATCCGGTCATTGTTAACCAACGACGCGATCTTCTCGATGATTCGGTCACGATATTGCTGGTACGGAATCTCCGTGATCACGATGCGACTGCGGTTGCCGCGCATCTCTTCAACTTTGCATTTCGCCCGCACCACCATCGTGCTGCGACCGGTCTTGTAACCACGGCGAATGCCGGCGCGGCCACAGATGATCCCGCCTGTTGGGAAGTCAGGTCCAGGGATGATTTCGCAAAGCTCGTCGATCGTCGTGTCGGGTTCGTCCACCAACTTGATCAACGCGTCGCAGACTTCCGACGGGTTATGCGGCGGAATGCTGGTTGCCATCCCGACGGCAATCCCGCCTGACCCGTTGATCAACAGGTTCGGGAATTTACTCGGCAAGACAGTCGGTTCGGTGCGGGCTTCGTCATACGTCGGAACGAAGTCCACGGTGTCGAGTTTGATGTCCTCGAGCATTTGAGCCGCGACGGCCGACATGCGAGCTTCGGTATACCGCATCGCCGCCGGAGGCAAGCCGGCCACGCTGCCGAAGTTCCCCTGTTTGTCGATCAGCAACGACCGCATGTTCCATTCTTGCGCCATCCGGACCAATGTCGGATAGATGACACTTTCACCGTGCGGGTGATAGTTACCAGAGGTATCACCGGAGATCTTCGCGCATTTGACGCGTTTACTGCCTGGGCCGAGATTCAGGTCGTTCATCGCGACCAAGATCCGCCGCTGCGATGGCTTCAGACCGTCACGAACGTCCGGCAACGCTCGACTGACGATCACGCTCATCGCGTAGGTCAGATAACTTTCGCGCAGTTCGTCCTCGATCGGCAAGTCGACAAACCGCATCGCGCCGTGGCCGCCGGGGTCACCGCCTCCTTCACCGTTGCCACCATCTTCGGGGGCACCGCCGGTCGGTGGAGCCTCGCCGTTTCCGTTGCCACCGCTACCACCGGCACCGCCCGCGACGGCACCGTCGCCCGGTTGCTCATCGCCAGGCTGCTGATCGCCGGAGTTCGCACCCCCGTTTTCACCGCCTTCGTTCACCGGGCCGTTGCCGCTGTCGGATTCGTCGGATGGGTTGTCGATGTCGTCTGGGGTATCGCCGTCGTCAGCCAAGTGTCTTCTCGCATCGAATGCGGTAGAAAAGATGTCCAAGTCGCTGCGAAACCGGCCCGCCGCGAAGCGGAGCAGTTTACCCGATGCGTGGTTTTCTCACAACGGCCCGACGGCGCACCACGATTGACGCAAGGCCTTGATTTTCAAATACTTACGCCCTCACTGTTTACCCACCTTTTCTGCCCGCGTGCGAGTGCATGTTCATGTCTGGTCCCGACGACGACGCAATCCTTCGTTCGATCCGTTTGTTCCGGGAGGCTCTCGAACAGACACAGCAACTCTACGTGGAAGCCGGCGAAATCGCCGAAGGCAGCTACGGTTGGCTGGCGGGCGATCCCAATCTATACGGCTCTTCGGGTAACCCGAACGAAACAGCGGGCTTGGACGGACAAGCGTCCGGTACAAACATGGCCGAACAGATGGACGACCTGCACCAAGGCTTCGTCATGAAAGTCTTCGCCGAAACGTTGCCGGACCCTTCGGCGCGAACGATGCAACAAAGACAACTCGGACGCGTCCTGCTCGAACACATCTGGCAGCAACCCGTGATGGGGACGGCGCTTCACGAAGCAATCGATTGTCTGATCAGCACCGCGCAAGATCTGTCGTGGTACGACGTGACGCGTCCGTTCCTGGAACTACCGTCGCTGCGTGACATGTGGGGCGACGTTGAAACCATGGCCGCCCGACTGGCAACCATGATCGCGGTCGTTGACGGATACGAGGATAGCGCCGACCGGAACCGCATTCACCGCATTCAGGATGAACTCGAATCCGCCAAAGCGTCGGCAAGAGGATTGTCCGTCGGCGGCCCGCCCGCTTCGTCGCCCCGTTCGCCTGGCCGCGAAGACTCGGCATCGTTGCCTTCGGAAACCAAAGACCACCAAGCCGACATCGATAACGCCCGAGACGCGATCGCTTGGCTGCGTGGCGAAGCCAAACGGTTACGCGAAGGAACCGAAGAACGTAGCGGCATCGGCAAAGATGCCGCCGTCAAATCCACCCCGACGGTATCCGGCGGACGCCCTCAAACACCACCGGCAAAAAACGAATCGGCCCGACCCAGCGAAACACCGGAAGACGACCGAACGCCGGAGGAACGCCTCCAAGATGCACGTGCCAAGTTGGACCGGCTCATCGGGTTGGAGGCGATCAAGAATCAAATTCAAACCCTCGCGAACTTCCTCAACATGGAACGCAAACGCGAGGCCATGGGGCTGCCCACGACGCGTCCGAGCCTGCACATGGCGTTCGTCGGAAACCCGGGAACAGGAAAGACCACCGTCGCGCGGATCATCGCCGAAATTTATGGCGCCCTGGGGGTGCTCTCCAAAGGACATCTTGTGGAAACCGATCGCAGCGGATTGGTGGCGGAGTACGCGGGGCAAACGGGCCCTAAGACCAACGCGAAGATCGACGAAGCCCTCGACGGCGTGCTCTTCATCGACGAAGCCTACACGCTCGTCGATGAAGACGGTCAGGACCAGTACGGCCGCGAAGCCGTGCAAACACTGCTCAAACGCATGGAAGATCAACGTGACCGGCTCGTCGTGATCCTCGCCGGCTACCCTCGCGAAATGACACGCATGATCCGCAGCAATCCGGGACTCAGCTCGCGGGTCGGCACGACGATGCACTTTGACGATTACGACCCCGAAGCGTTGTGCCGAATCTATGAACTGATCTCGGCCAAAGCCAAGTACGAACTGCCGACCGAAACCCGTCGGCGTCTCCTGCGCGGTTTCACTCACCTGTACTTCAACCGCGATCGTCACTTCGGAAACGGACGAACCGCACGCAACTCGTTTGAACGCAGCGTCCGACGACTCGCCAACCGGATCGCCGAGGCCACCGACGTTACCCGCGAATTGCTCGTGACGATGCTGCCCGAAGACATCGAACTGCCTAACCTGACCGACGCCGAACTCGACGCGCTCGTCGAGCCCGACGGCATGATTCGCGTACTGTGGGCTCAGTGTGAAGCGCCGCAGGTCGTCGACGATCGAATGATGGGCAAGGAAGCAACATGTTCTTCTTGCAGTTCCACGTTTCCTGTCGAATGGGGCAGCCCCGTGATCGACATGAAGCCATCGGCGGACAACGCACGACAAACCGACGCAAACAGCACAACAGGAGAAGGCTCAGCCGAAGAACACACTGACAACCTTCTTTAAGTTCTGGTGAAGATCAAGGGTCGTGATTGTGAAGTCTCGTTCTGCTCGTTGAATTGAGATTGCCACCCTAGGGCGTTCCGAAACAATTCAGGGGACTCGATTTCGATTCTCCTTTTTCTTTCGGTCTCACCCATCGTGAACATCTTCACCAAACGCTCATCGAAGCAACACGCTCGCGGCTTCACGCTGATCGAAATGCTCGTCGTGATTTCGATCATCGGCATTCTCGCCGCAATGCTACTGCCGGCGGTTTCCAAAGCCCGCGAGAGCGCCCGGGCGGCGCAGTGCCAAAGCAACCTCAAACAATTCGGCATTGGCATGATCGGCCGCACAACGAGCGAGGCGAACGGGGAGTTCTGCAGCGGCGGGTTCGATCCGGAGCGAGACGGCGTGCCGACGGAAGTGGGATGGGTCGCTGACTTGGTCCGACGTGGAGTCTTGGTCAGTCAAATGCGGTGCGCGAGCAACCCGGCGCAGTCGAGCAAGGCGATCGAGTTCATGCTGACCGAGAGCGCCGCGTCGTTCACGAACGGTTGCGTCGACCTGCTCGGTAACGAACCTTACGAAAGTGACACCGGATACACGATCTACAACGTCGCCCGGATGATCGCCGGCAGCAGCGCACCGTCGCCACCGGTACCACCGAGCACCGCGCCGATCGCCGCGTCCACCGCAGACCGCGCCGATCTGATTCACAAAAAGATGCTCGAGGACGGTTATGACACCAACTACGCCGCCTCATGGTTCCTCGTTCGTGGCGGCATGACGCTCGACGACAACGGCAACCCGACGCCGAAAGACCCCGGTTGCAGCCTGAAAATCAAGAGCCGGAACGTTACCCGCGGCCCGTTGACGACGCGTTTCCTTGACAGCTCGCGGGCACCGGCCAACACCGTCCCGCTGCTATGCGATTCCTCGGCGATCGGTTTTCTCAGTATCGGAACAGGCGAGCTGCTCGCGGGCACACCGTACACCACACCGATGGTGGGTGGCCCTATTCTGCACCGGGAATCGATCGACACCACGGGCGACGGCGCCCCGGACACACCGATCGCTTCCGCATCGCACCTCTCGTCGCCGGAACTGCTCAAGGCGCCCGTGTTCCCCGTCCCCACTCCTCGAACCGGTGTCACCGGTTGGCTGAAAACGTGGAGTTTGGACACGCGTCAGGACTACCGTGGCATGTCCGCTCATCACAACGGTATCTGTCACGTCCTGATGGCCGACGGCAGCGTCCAAGCGATCACGGATTCCAATGACGACGGGTTCATCAATAACGGCTTCCCGATCGCCCCCGGTTATTGGAGCAGCGCCGAGATCGAAGCCCCCGATCTCGTCCTCGCGAGCTACTACTCGCTCAACAGCAAAGGCGAGTAGCCGCAACCTGGTGAGCCGAACGGCAGTAAGGCCTTGCGTAGAAGCGGGCCGGATGAAGGAGGCCGAATGAAGGTGGCTTGGCGACCCGCATCCGGCAGGGCATGGTTGCCGGAACGTCGCTTTGCTAGGTCCTGCCTACGGGCAACGTGAAATCAACGGGCAACGCGGAATCTACGAGCAACGTGAAATTGACGAGCACGAACGAGCCGATGTGCGATAGCACCGGTTGTGTTCGTAAACGACCGGCTACGACTGTATTGCGTGTGCTTCGCTTTGAGTACGGTGCTTAAAACGTTGCCTCGCTGCGACCGCCGTCGCGATCGACACGGCAGCCGCAATAGCCGAATAGCCGGAGACGCGAATGCGTGTCGGAACGGCGTCAGCGATCGGTTGTTGTGGCGATTCAGCGGCTGCGTCGATCGATGCCATGATGGCATCAAGCACCGGACCCGATAGAGCCGGTACGGATCCCGTCGCGACCATGGCGAGCGAGCGATGCAGCATCACAGCGGATTCCAATTGCACATCGATCGATAGGTTCTCAACCGAAACCGACGGTGTCGGCAGAAGGACTCGATCGAGCGAGATCAATCCGCCGGGACCGCTGAACCAGTTCTTCATCAAATCATCCGCAATCTCGGCTCGCTCACTCGGAGACGCCTCCACAATTCGTCGCAACATCGGCAACGTGGCACTCCGCAGTTGCCAAGGTGACAGATCGACGGGGTCGCTGGAGTCGGATTGGCCGAAGCTCCAAAGCGGGACCCATGGCTGCCATCCACTTTCGTCCTGCGAGTCCACGTCATCGTTTTCGTCGAACGAATATTCAGACGCGTACTGGTCGCCGCCATCAATCGCCAGAGCGTTTGCGTTGGCTTCGTCGTCGATGGTGTTTTCGGAATCCTGCGAGGAAACGGTGTTTGTCCCCGTGTTCGATTCGTCGTTGGTCAGTGAACTGATTGCCGCATCGGTCGCCGCGAGCACGCGTTCGTCGACGAGCGACGTTTGTTGCGCGATCGGCTCGGACGCCGCGGGACTGTTGAACACCGTGCCGCCACCGCTGTTGCCTCCCGTCGCGACGGTAAACGTAACCCGGTTGTCATTCGTTGGCGTCGTTTGAGACGCCGAGTTTGACGAGTTGTTCTGCAGTGAATTGCCAGACGTACTCGTTGCCGATGAACTCGACGTCGAGTTTCCGCTAACGGTCAAATTGTCGGAGATGGATTCTGCGGTGCCGCGGTCGTTGGATCCTGACCTGCGATCGCCCGAACGGTGTGTCGGGTTGCGATTGTCACGCTCTTGGATTCCGCGGGCATCTCGTTCGCCGGCCGATCGCTCCTGCGAGGGACGTGATTGCTGGCCGTCGAAACTGCGGACCTGATCGTTGGTTGACCGATCGTTACCGCGGTCGTTAGGCGTCGCAGCCTGATCGTTTGTGGCGCGTCGCCCCTCAGCAGATCGAGACGACGCATCGTTGTTGTCTGAGGTCTGACGAGAAGAGTTGGACTCGATTGCCGATTGATCGTCTGACGACTGGGTGCGATCAACGGAATCCAAACCGGACTCGAAAGTGACCAGGTCGCCCGCGAACAAAGTGCGCGCCTCCAGGCGTTCGAGTCGCAGTATTCGCGAGTCGTCTAACGTGCTCATGGTTCGCCTCCAAGGTCGTGCAAATTGGTTTGGTGTTTATCTAAGAACGCTCGGTAGCGAGGAACCTGAGGAGCCAACGAAACGGCCTTCTCCTGTTGCTCGATCGCCTGAGCGTAATAGTCGCGTGCATTCTGTCGCTCTCCGAGTTGTTCGCTCAGAAAGCCGAGATTGTTCAGTATCCCACCGCTCATGCTGCGAATTTCTGCATCGTTGGGAAAAGCCTTCTGCAGGACGACGGCGTTCTCGTTGGCTCTGTCAAACGCTTCGAGCGCGAACTGCAATTTCCCAATCGCGGCGAGAGAAAGGCCGAGGTGATTCAGGCTGATTCCGAGATCGCGGCGGTAGATCGGTTGCTCCGGCCATCGTGACCGCAGTTGCTGCGAAATATCAATCGCTTGGCGCAGCGTCTCGATCGCCGCGCGGTGATCGGACTGTTCGGCCTGCGATGTCGCGAGCGTGTTGAGCGTGAGGATAACACGCGTGGCCGCCTCCGCGTCGCCTGGGTTCTTCTCGAGCCTCGCGATTTGCGCGTCGAGAGAGCGTCGGGCGAGGAGGCACGCTTGTGCCGGATCTCGTTTGCTGATCACACCGGCGAGGTTGGATTGAATCGTTCCTCGCAGTTCAGTGAGTTCGGCACGCCCATCGAGCATATCGATCGCACGCCGGTAAACCGACTCGGCTTGCTCAACGTTCTCGGTGTCACTGAGCAGTTGTCCGAGGTTGTTCAGCGTTGTCGCGAGTTCTCGGGTGGCACGAATGTTTTGGGTGGCACGAACGTTTTCATCAGACTGAATCCTCGTCTGGTTGATGATCGCTTTGCCGAACCAGTCCGCGGCTTGTTGCAATTCACCACTAACGGCGTATCGCTGGGCCAAGTTGTTTTGACTGATCGTCCACTGCAACTGGACGTCGGTGTCACCCTGGTTGGACGCCGCGATGGTGGACAGGAGTCGTTCCGAACGGCGTAACGAATCGATCGCCCGATCGTTCTCGCCGAGTTCGCCTTGCAGTTCACCGATCTTTCCGTAGGTGGTCGCCAAGTCGATCCGTCTTTCGAAGTTTTGATCGTCGGCCGTGTCGGTTTGTGCGGCGAGTCGTTCATAGTAGACCAACACCCGCATCAACAATTGTTGCCGTGCAAAACTCGCCGCGGGGACGTCAGCGTACAACTCAGCCACCTGCGATCCGAGTCCGTCGATGGCTTCGCGAGCGATCCTTTCGTTCGCCATGGCACGAAGCGCGTTCGCGTCCGAGACACTCTTCTCGGCAGCGAGCAGAAACGTTCCGATGACGAATCCGGCGATGGTCAACATTCCAATCACCGTTGCGGTAGCCACCCAAGCGCGATAGCGCACCGCGTAACGGGCAAAGTGGTCCAGCACCGACGGTGGGCGAGCGACGGTGGGCTCGCCGTCCAAAACCCGTTGCAAATCATCGGCGAAATCGCGGGCCGTTTCGTACCGGTCGTCGCGTCGTTTCGACATCGCCTTTGCGATCACGGTGTCGAGGTCTCGCGGGATTTCGCGAAACCGGTTTCGCAACGGGACCACCGCATCCTCGTCGATCTGCCGCAGGATTGCGAGAGCATCTTCGCCGTCGTGAGCAGGATGACCACAGAGGACTTCGTAGAGCGTCGCGCCAAGCGAATAGACGTCGGCGAGGCCGTCAACGAGTGCCGATTCACCACGCGTCTGCTCGGGGCTCATGTAACGCATCGTGCCGATCACGTCACCCGATTGCGTCAACGAAACGTCGTTCTGCACGCGAGCGAGTCCGAAGTCGCTGATCCAAACCTTGCCGTCTTGGTCAACAATCAAATTCGATGGTTTGATGTCACGGTGAACGATGCCGAGTTCGTGCGCAGCATGCAATCCGTCGGCGACCGAGATCGCTTGTTTGACGACGGTTCGCCAGGAACTCGATGCGTGTCCGCGGTTGACGCGTTGAATGACCTGATCGAGAGAGTCGCCGGCAATGAACTGCATTGCATAGTAGTGTGTCCCCTTTTCGCATCCGACCGCGAAGATGGGCACGATGTGTGGATGCTGCAGACACGCGGCGGCTTCGGCTTCGTGACGAAACCGCGTTAGCTTTTGCTCATCGAGCATCGACCCGAGCGGCAGCAGTTTGATCGCAACGTCACGCCGCAGCGAACGCTGAGTCGCCCGGTAGACGACCCCCATCCCACCGCGGCCGATTTCCTCGTGCAGTTCGAAGTCGCCGAGCAGGTTGGCGTCGTCGACGACTCGCTCGTCGGCTGCTGCCACCGGTGGATCGAAGGCCAGTTGGTGCAGGTTTAGCAACCCATCCACGCACTCACGGAGTGCCTCACGCAGATCCGGATTCTCTCGCGTGAGTGACTCGACCGATGGAGCGACACCGCGTTCCATCTCGGCCATGTACTGCTCGAGCAGCTCTGCGAGACGACCCTGTTGATGAGGCGACAGACGCCGCATCACCATCGGTTCATCGTCCGACCAGTCGTTGCTGTCGGTATCGAAGGCGTTCACCGGCGAGATCACGACAAGTCTCCCGCGATGTTGATATCGCAAATCTCTTTGAACTTAGCAATCGCTCGCAACCACAGCATCCGCGCGGCGCCCGGTTTGATATCCATTTTCTCAGCGATCTCGTCGAACGAATACCCCTGCAGGTTCCGGTAGACAATGACATCGTGATAGCGGGTTTTCAATTTGGCGAGTTGGTCAGAGAGTTCGGTTGCCAATTCTCGCCGGCTCGCGATCTCGCTCGGCGTTGCCATCGGGTCGGGAAGCAAGTTCGATAACCCCGCGATGCTGTCGTCGATACGTTTGGCGACACGGTCGAGCGAGACCACCCGGCGGATGTCTCGCTTTTGCGCGTACACGTTTCGCTCGATCGCGTGACTGAGGTGATGGCTGAGGATTTGACGCAGCCACGCGAGCAGCTCTCCTTCGCTGCCGCCACGGAATTGATCAAAGTCACGATGGGCGGCGAGCATGGTTTCTTGCACGAGGTCCGACGTGCTCATCCGACGACGAAGACGTGCGTCGAGCTGCGTCGTCGCGAGCACGTTGAGGTAGTTGCGGTAGAGCTGCAGCAGTTCCCCGAGGGATTGTCGTTGACCACTGCGGATCTGCAGAATCAGTTCCGAGATGGAGACGTTGGCGGACGCGGCTTCGGCGGGGGCGGAAGACATGCGGGAACCTTCGAGAAAGAGAATAGAGCAACCGTCCAGGACGATCGGCGAGCAGTGTCGCTATATCGAAAGAGCGATTTTTTGTCGCAGTGTCACACTGAAATGCGTGGAATCCGGACGAAAGGGGACAAAAATTCGACATTTTCTGTGACAGTGCCTGCGAGGATCGTCCTGTAGGGCAGGGTTTTGTGTCGCCAAATCGCTCGATACACCGTTCGACGCGTCTGCGGACGTGCGAACTACCCAGCCAAGTTTTCAGTTCTTTGGCCCTTCGAACGTCGTGACGACGCATTGAAATATGTAAGCGTTTCTACTCAAACCTTTTAGGAAAAGGAATTTCCAATGACATCCATCTCTTCAGCCGCGGCATCGTCGCAAAGCTACGCCACCTCGCCGGCGGGACGCCCCCAGCGGCAAAGCCCGGCGGAGCGTCTCGAGCAATCGCTGACATCGTTTCTCGACGAGCAAGGCGTATCGAGTGACGACCAAACCGCGATCAAATCAGAACTCAGTGACGCGGTCGCCGAGTTAGCGAGTTCGGGAAGCCAAGTCAGCCCGAGCGACGTCAAATCCGCACTCAGCGATATCTTGTCCAGTCGTGGACTCGACGGCGAGAGCTTTGTCAGTCAACTCGGGACTCCCGGTTCGGGCGGCGGGCAAGGCCAGGGCATCGAGGGCGGTTCGGGGCGTGGACCTCGCGGCGCGGGCGGACCTCCACCCGGTGGTGGACCGCCCCCTTCGGATGAGACTTCGGAAGCTTCGTCGACGTCAGAACTCACCGACATCGAAGCATTGATTGAACTGCTCGAAGAACAGAGCAGCGAGAGTGGTTCGGTCGGACAGAATTCTCAGGCCGATATCTTTCCAGGAATTCACATCAAGCGTGGCGGAGGCAATCTCGACGCCATCGCTTAGTTGCCTACCACTGGAAACGCCGGAGGGTGTTGGTTGCGGTACTGCTTGCCCCGTATGCCGCGCCGGCACCCGCCGGCCTTAGGATCAGGAACAGACGCAGCCTCAAGCAGGCAGTTTTGCGTTGTGGTAGATTTCCTGCACGTCGTCGCAGTCGTTCAGCATGCTGATGAATTTCTCGAACATGGGTACATCATCTTCGGGAACGTCACTGCTCGTTTGTGGGATGAAAGAGATTTCATCGACCGCCAATGTGGTCTCGGGATACGCATCGAGAATCGCCTGCTTCGTTTTGGCGTATTCAGTCGTGGGTGAGAAGACGACGATCTGACCGTTTTGTTCTTCCACATCCGACACGTCGACGTCCGCCATCAACAGCGCCTCGAGCACATCGTCCACCGACGAACCTTCGAACGCGAACACAGCCAAATGGTCGAACGAGTGAGCGACCGATCCGGGGGCACCGAATTTGGATCCGGTCTTGGTGAAGCAGTTCTTCACGTCCGTGATCGTTCGCATGTTGTTGTCGGTGAGGCAGTCGATGATGACTGCGCATCCGCCCGGTCCGTAACCTTCGTACCTCGCTGCGACATAGTCTTCGCCGCCGACACCCTTGGCTTTCTCAAGAGCCCGTTCGATCACGTGTGCCGGGACTTGGTCGCGTTTGGCTTTGTCGATGAGCGCTCGTAGCGACGGATTGTTGACAGGATCCGCGCCACTGTTCTTGGCCATCACATAGATCTGTTTGCCGTACTTCGAATAGACTTTCGTTTTCTGGCCGGCCGTTTTGGCCATCGATACCTTGCGGACTTCGAAGCTTCTACCCATCGCTTAATTCTTTTCGCCTGTGTTTTGTCGTGTGCGGGTGGTTGTGATGCGGGAAAGTTCTGACGCGGGTGAATCGCGTGTGGTAATCGGGACCGCTAATCGTGTTAAGAGTTCACGCGTCAACAGTGCATTCCGCGAGCTACTTCGTGTCCGGACGTTTTTTGTCATCCGGCGTCACCGGAGGCAAGGCAACGCCCGAGACGTAAGGTTTGATGGCTTGCATCAGATAGTCGATATTCGATTTCGTGAAGTAGCCCGCAACGTTTTTGTCATAGGCGCGGCGGAGATCGCGTTCGTGTTCGGACGTTGTCAGGATAAACACGACCGCTGCCTTCAAATCGGGGTCGGAGCGAATTTCCTCGAGGAACTCATGGCCGTTCATGCCGGTCATGTTGAGATCGAGAAAGATGATGTAGTCGCTACGTGATCCATCGACGAACTCATCTCGCAGAAGTCGAATCGCTTCGTTCCCGTCACGGGCGAATCGCATCTCCTGCTTGATCTCGTGCTTTCGCAGGGCACGGCGGAACACCTCCATGTCCAGTTCATCATCTTCGACTAATACAAAGGTCATTTCCTTGCTTTCCATAATTTCTAAATTCACGCACTCGTTGAGACGCTAGCACTGCGTGCTTTGGTGATGACCCGGCTCGGCCATGTGAATTGGAACGTGCTGCCTTGACCTTCGGTGGATTCGAGCCGAATTTCCCCACCGACCACTTCGACCTGTTTTTTGACAATGGCGAGCCCCATCCCGCTGCCCTCGACGGCGAGCGAGGAGGCGCGTTGATACATTTGGAAGATACGCTCGTGGAAACGCGGTGCGACTCCGATTCCGTTGTCGATGATAGAAAACTCCACCATACCACCATTCGGGCTGCATGTAACCAGGACGCGGCCGTCGTCGCCTTTGTCGTTGTACTTGATCGCGTTGGCGATCAGGTTGAGAAGCACCTGTTGCAGCGGCGTTTTGTACGTCTCTATCTCCGCAACATCGCACTGCATGTCGACCTTGACACCGCTGGAGAGATCCATCAACTCGATGACGGAGCGGACCAATTCTTCGACGTTGACTTTTTCGACATGTTGCTCGGTACGGCCGACACGCGAGTAGTTCAGCAAGTCGTCGAGCAGCGATTCCATCTTGTTGACCCGTCCCTGCATCTGCTCAAGGTGCTTTTGCGAATCTTCACTGAGGAGTCCTTCGCAATCTTCCTGCACCCATTCGGCGAGGCATCGAAGTCCCCGTAGAGGCGACTTCAGGTCGTGGGAGGCGACGTAGGCGAAGTTATCGAGTTCCTGGTTGGATTCCTCGAGCATCATTGCTTTTTGCGACAACTCATCAGAAAGAGTTTGCGAACGTTCGAGCAGTTCCTTGGTCTGTTGATTCTTCCGGCTGAAGACCTCCGCGGCGCGGGCCATCCGGCCGATCTCGTCATTGCGATCGACCGCGGGAATCGAGTCGATCGTTTCACCTTCGGCCAAACGCAAGAACGTGTTCGTCAGGCTCGAGATCGGTCCGAAGATGACCTTTGTCAAACGAAACGCCAAAACCGCAGCGATCAGGACCGCGAGCACTGCGGATGCGATCGCGAGCATTCTGCCTTGGGCAACCGCCCACTGCCGGTCGACCCGGTTGGCTTCTCGGCGACGGTCAACGAGTGATTTGATTTCGTTGGAGTAGTGCACGAACTCGGAGATTTGTCCGGCCATCACAACGTTGACATAAAACATGTAACCTCGCGTGGCCTGAATCGCGCGCACGCCGAGCGACTGGAAGTCCTTTAACGCGGATTGGACCCGTTTTCTGGCGGTCCGCTGAGCGTCGTTGTTCTCCGGTAACTCGATGCCGCGGATCTCGTCGCGAGCTAAGGTAAGATTGTCGAGCATGTGCTCATACAGTTCCGAACTCGGTTGGATGAAATACCGGAGCATGCTTTGACGAGCCGTCGCGTAGCCGCTGACTGCGGTCAACAACGCGCGAGAGGCCTCGTCGTCGTCAGCGATGTTGTCTTCGAATGCGGCGATGGACGCGTCGACCTCCGCTTCCTGCGCGAGAAGTTTGTTCTGCAGCAAATCCGTTCGCACGTTTCGTTCGGCAGAGGCCAACTCCAGTTGATCACCAAAAGCGGCCATCAGATCGTGCATCTGGTCGAGCATTCCATGCAGCGGATCGTCGGAGTCGACTGTGTCTCGAACCACATCAATTTCATGGATAAGGTTTGACTGCAGGTCCTCAGCGGCGGTGAACTGTGATTCGGCACCTGTTTGTGCGTAGTTCTCCGACCGGGCCTTCAGTTGCAACGCACCTTGGTTGATTTGCAGAACCGATGTTGCGATCTGATCAGCGGACTCCATCGAACGAAAGTTCGACAGCAGCACTTCCTGTCCGATCCATCCGATCACATTGCTCAATAGACAGATCGCGACCAGCAACCCGGTGCCAATGTGCAATCGTCGTTTGAGGGAATTTCCTTTGCTGGTTTGGGTCATGAAATTGATCCCGTGGAAGTCGACGGTGGTTGGGACGACCGGTTCGTGTCGGTGCGCGTCGGTATGCCAGACAACTTGATGCGACTCGAGCACGTCCGCGAGGATCCCACGAAGGTGTCATGACACCCCAAGGAAAATCGCGATGAAAGGAACATGTGTTGGATCAAAGGAGCAGTCTTGTCGAGCGTAGGTGCCTATCGAGCGTCGCTGGTTTCGTCTTGATGTCGGTTATGCAGTGATGTCGGTACTGTGTTGTGGCCTTACGCCGAAAGAAAATCGTTCCATCGTCGCAGACTGTATTCGTAGGTATTCATAACCGTATTCCAGACCGCAATGTTGCTGAATCGTTTCCTATACGATCCGCCGTCTCGCACACGTCCCTTGGCAACGACGCGGGCACCACTGGTTCCATTCAAATCCGTCGCAGCGGGCTTGCCGAGGTACCAGTAATCCCACTCCGCCTCGGTTAATTCCGATTTCGAACGTTCGGGGTTTGAAATGTAATATCCTTGGCGTGCGATGAATGCGCCTGGCCATCCCGAGAGCCACCAATTCATGTATTCGTATGCCGCGTCCTTGACCGCACCGGTCGTTGCCGACGACAAACACATCACGCCGTGCCACGCGCGATAGCCCTCTTTGGGTGACGCGTAGACGCAGGGGATGCCCGACGCGTTGAGATCGTAAACGGCCGGAGAGAACATGCTCTCGATAACCGATTCGCCACGCTGCATCAACTCGACCGATCGAGGAACACTGCTCCAAACGCCCCGGAAATGTCCTTCCCTGCGGTACTGGCCCAAGATCGAAAACATCTTGTCGAGCTCGCTGCGCGTCAGGCTACCGATATCTTCAAACTGCATGAGTCCTTTGGCTTGCAGTGCGAGCGCGAGATCGAACAAGCCGATGGTCGGTTCGTTAACGATCGCGACCTTCCCCGACCATTTTGGGTCGAGTAACCATGCCCAACTCTCCGTCTGATAGGGTTCCCCTTTCGGAACGATGTTCGGGTTGTAGCCGAACGAATCGACGTTGTGCACGTAGGGAAGGAAGCTCACGTTGTGTGTCGTCTGAGGCCCGAGTTTACCATCTGACTGCACGTAAAGAATTTTATTGGGGGCGTCGCCCGCGCCGAGTTTGGCTTGCGGGGACAAGCGTCCGTTTTTCGTCAGCGGATTGATCTCGTCCCAGTAGCGAATGCGATTGACGTCGATCGACTGAATCGCATTGGCCTGCCAAAGTACACGAATGCTGTTGGACCACTGCTCGTAAAGATCGAAGGACTCGGGATGCGTGGACGCTTTGTGGAGAACCTCGGCGCTGCCTCCCGGTGAGAAAACCAGGTCGATACCGAGTTCTTTTTGTGCCCGCTCGCGGATCTGTTCTTGCAGCGTAACGTGTGTCCCTAAGACGCGTACCGTCGTGCGACGTTTTACATGGATCACCGGTCCAGCGGTGAGCCCGACGCTCGGCTTTGCGCAGAAACTCGCACCGAGTGCGGCGGCACCTCGCAGGCATTGGCGGCGGCTGAGTTTCATGGGACGTCCTAACATTCGAATGAGAATGTCCGGCG
>JBICHZ010000152.1:0-6616 GCA_043101355.1 Rhodopirellula sp. JB044 | reverse complement strand
GAGGCGGAGACAACTCCTGAGGCGATTGATGATGCGAGAGACGAAGCCGAATCGGCCGAGCAACTCGCTCGATCTGATCCGCAGGAGCTGCTACGGCGACTCGAAGAACGGTTGCAACGTGACGCTCCGATGCAGGCGAGTCTCGGGGAGATCGGCGAGCGTACGGTAGCGGATGTGGAGAATGCGGTTCGGGCGGTTGCCGAACAAGAAGCCGATCTGCAGCGGCAACTCGAACAATCGGATTCCGATTTTGTTGAGCGCAAACGGGCGGTTCGTGAGCGAGTCGATTCAATCGTGAGTCAGGCTCGGTCGGTCGAGAGGCAATGGCTCGCCACGGCAGAGAAGGCGAGTTTTCGGGCGAGGGACCAACGTCTCCTTGATCGTGTTCGAGGAGTTCGGGAGGAACTGCAGGACGCGATCGAGCGAGCGGAGCAGACGCAGAAACGTGAGTTGTTGATGAGCGAGTTCGGCGATGTTGTGGAACGTTTACGATCCGCGATCGAGCGAGCCGCAAACGAGAGTCGGGAAACGAACGTTGTCGCGGAGGAGGCCAGCGACGGGGCGTTGTATTCCACCGAACGGGAACGCGAGCAGATTGCGAAAGAATCCGAGTCGGTGGAGCGGCGGATGCTCAACGAGTGGGTGAAGTCGCTCGACCAAAATGCACGTCAATGGCGTCAACGGCAAGAGCAGGCGACGCGGCGGATGCAGCAGAATCGCAACGAGCAACGCAGCGCGGAGAACCAACTTCGTAAAGCCGAGAAACAACTCGCCGCCAACCCCGACCAACAATGGGCTCGGGACAATGTCGTGACCAGCCAAGATCGAGTCGATCAGGCCAAACGCGCGGTGGACGCCGCAGATAGAACGCGTCAAGAAGCGGTTGCCGGCCAGCAGGAAGCAAAGCAACTCGCAAACGAGGCGAGGAAGCATTCGATCGGCGATTTTGATTCGGAGAATCCGGCCGCGGAATTGGTGGGGCGTGCGGCGGAGCGTTCACACATCGAACTCGAGCGGTTGGTCGAATCGCTCGAGGAGGTCTCAGCGGATCTCGGTGACCAACCCGTCCCGGTCCCACCAATGCCGGCAATTCGTTCCATCGCCAAGGAGCAGCAACAGGCTCGCGATGCGGTGAGGCAGGCGGCGGACGATTTGGAACGTGCCGCACGGCATGAAGATCGGCTCGGCGAGAACGCGGGCGCGGAATCGCTCCGCGAAGTCGCCCGGCGTTTGAATCAGGTCGCAGATTCCACGATGCGAGAGGCTTTCGAAAGCATGCGAGATGCGGAGGCCGATCGTTCTGAAAGCTCCACGGGCCGACCGAGCCGAGTCAATGTTGGCGATCAACTCGCTGAAGCAGCCAAGCGACTCGCCGAGCAAGCCGAAACGATTGCCGGTATCTCTCGTCCGCCCGGTGCCGGTGACACGCTCGGTGAAACGCCCAAGCAAGAACAACGCAGTGCACCGGAGAACCAGGGCACTCTCGATCAAGCCGATCAATCGGAAAAGCTCGCCCGGACGCTTGATGAACTCGACCGTCAACTGAATCAGCGCGGGCCTACTGCCGCAGAGGAAGCGGGCGAATCCAACGGGGACTCTTCCGGTGGTTCGAGACAACCGATGAAACAGGCCGGGCAAGCATCGTCGACGCTGCAACGTACGGCATCGCAGGCGGCGAGAAACCTGGCCGAGCAGCGCCAGCAATCGTTGAGCCAGATCGCATCGGCGGGCCAGCAGCGTGGCAGCAACGGCGATCGAAAACCGTCGAATCGAGACGGTCAACGTGGCGACGAGGAAAACGCCGATCGATCCGGTCGTCGGGAACCATCCTCGCGATCGAGTGAGCGTGACAGCCCCCGGGACGACTCCAGTCGGGGACAGGAATCGGGAGACCGCACGGGCAATGAGTCCGGCGATTCGATCGAACTGCCCGGTGGTGGGTTGTTGTCACTCGACGCGGAGTCGCGGTCCGATGATCAGTGGGGGAATCTGCGTGAACGCAAAAGCGACAACGTGATCCAAGATCGAAAGACGCCGATCCCGCTGTCGTATCGGTCCGCGGTCGAGGCGTACTTTCGGGCCATCGCGGCGGAGGCGGCGCGGGGGGGGCGTGCGGGACAAGCATCCGAGGTTCCCGATGAACAATAAAGGGTCACGTAGGCGTTTTTTGTCTGGTGCCGGGTCGTTGGCATGTTCTATGGCGTCGTTCGCTGCGATGGAACGCACGATGCGGAGACGTGCCGCAGCACAGGAACTCGAAGGTATTTATCTGCCCGATGCGGTCGATCGTGCGGTACAGCGAGGCGTTGACTCCTTGTTGCGTTTTCAGAATGAGGATGGATCGATCACGGACCGTCGCCATGCGACCGCGATGACGTCGCTCGCGATCATGGCGTTCGCTTCGGTCGGTGTGGTATCGGGAGAGGATTCGCCGAGAGGGCGGGCGATGGAACGTGCCATCGAATATGTGCTGCATCCGCGAAACCAAACGGACGGCTATTTCGGGCGTCGTGACGGTTCGAGAATGTATGGGCATGGAATTACGACGCTGATGCTGACGGAAATTCTCGGCATGGGGTCATCGATCGCGCAGAACGGACGCATTCACGATGCTCTCGATCCGGCAATCAAGCTGATTCTCAAATCGCAATCGGTGAACAAGCCAAAGAGTTTGCAAGGCGGATGGCGGTACACTCCCGACGCGCGAGATTCGGACTTGTCGGTATCGGTATGGCAGGTGATGGCATTGCGGTCGGCGAAGAACGACGGGTTGGACGTTCCATCGGACGCGATCGATCGAGCGGTCGCTTACTTGGTGAACTCCTATACGACTCCGTTCGACGATCGTGGCATCCCGGAGGAACCACTTGGCGGTTTAGCATACACGCCTGGCACTCGGCGGCCGTCGTTCACCATGACGTCGGCGGGTTTGTTGGCGATGCAAACGTGCGGTCGTTACGAGTCGCCGTTGGTTTCTGGGGCGGCGAAGTGGCTGCTCGAACATCCGCCGAAAACTCAGGATCGGTTTTTCTTTTACGGGATGTATTACTACGCCCAGGGTATGCACCAAGTCGGTGGCGAGGCCGCCGAGACTGCCAACCGTTTGGCGACCGAACTGTTGCTGCGTTTGCAATCGCGCGCCGGGTACTGGTTGAACGCCGAGGGCGAGGAACACAACATCGGGATTGTTTACGCGACCACGCTCGCCGTGTTGAGTTTGAGCGTTCGGTATCACTATCTGCCCATCTATCAGCGGTAGATTCCCGTCGTCAGGTGGTGAACACGCCTGTGGAAGCTTGAGCCGATTTTCAGTCGGGACGGTTGTAACGATTGGCGTGATTGCGTGTCGGGTGGGTGGTCACGCGGATTGGAAAATCTTGGGGTTTTTTGCGCATGGCACTTGATCGCGTTCCATGTTTGTGGTGGACGCCCCGCTTCCATGCGTCGCGTTCCAGTCCGGCCACGAGATAGTGTTGGTCCGGGTTGTTCCTTTTCAAAATAAAAATCAACCCAGCTTGGGAATAACAACATGACTCGTATTAACACTAACGTTTCGTCATTGGTCGCACAGAACCGACTGCAAACGAGCAACAACGATTTGCAAACCTCGTTGACGCGTCTTTCGACCGGTTTGCGGATCAACTCGGGCAGTGACGATCCGGCCGGTTTGCTCGCCAGTGAAGCTCTCCGTAGTGAAATCACCGGATTGACCAAGTCGATCAGCAACACGCAGCGTGCCAGCCAAATCATCAGCACCGCCGATAGTGCTCTCGGCCAGGTCAGCAACCTTCTTAACGACATCAAAGGCCTCGTTGTCGAAGCGGGCAACTCGGGTGCACTGAGCGATGACGAAATCGCTGCTAACCAGTTGCAGATCGACTCCTCCCTCGAAGCGATCAACCGGATCGCACAAACCACGACGTTCCAAGGTCGTAAGTTGCTCGACGGTTCGCAAGACTTCGTCAGCACCGTCGGTAGCGTTTCGAGCGTGAAAGACGCTTCGATCGACCAAGCCAAACTCGGCAAGACCGGAAAAATCGACGTCAGCGTTGATATCACCGCAGCCGCGGAAAAGGCCAGCGTTTCGATCAGCAGCGACGCGTTTAACGCAGCCGACGTCGATCCTGACGCAACCAGCAACGTGGCGACGAAGACGATCGACGTCACACTCGGTGGTGAAACCGTGACGATCACCGGCAACGGTGACTTCTCGAGTTTGACGATCACCGAAGACAACGCTCTCGGTGCTACGGCAACGGCCGTGAACACCGCGGGTGCCATTGAAATCACCTTCGACGGTGACTCCAACCCATCGACCGTCAGCGACGTGTTGACCGCCCTGAACAACATCGAAGGCATCGTAGCAACGTCGGACGGACCGGGAACGGGTACCGTTGTTACTGGCGACGCTGCCGCATCGGCAAACACCACGGACGGAGCGGACGTCGGATTGAAAGTCACTGGTGCGGATCTTGATGACATCACCATCAACTACACCGCCGGAACCGACGCCGACGTGGTTGCTGACTTCGATGCAGACTCCAACACGCTCACCGTTGCGTTGGGAACGACGACCTCGAATAACTCGCTGAGCAACATCAAGTCGAAGATTGACGCACTCGACGACCTGTCGAGCGAAATCGTCGACGACGCCGGCGACGCATTGACTGGTTTCGACGACCTGACCGTTTCGACCGGCGATCTTCCTGCCGAAGCAACGGGAACGGCAACCAAAGCTGGCTTGAAGGACGACCTCGTCTTCCAACTCAACGGAGCCGATGGTGCAGAAACGTTCAACTTCTGTGCCGGTACTTCGCTCGAACAAATTAAGGCCGCGATCAACCTCGTCAGCGACTCGACTGGTGTCAGTGCGAGCGGTACGAGCGAACTGACGCTCAGCAGCGACGCGTACGGCAGCGATGCTCTCGTCAATGTCGACGTGATCAGCGAAGGCGACGACGGTGCGTTCGAAAGCAGCCTCTCGGCAGCCCGTGCAACCGGTGTCGACATCAAGGCGAGCGTGAACGGCGTCGAAGCGAGCGGCCAAGGGAACAGCTTCTCGATCAACACAGCGACACTCGACCTCGCGTTGACCGTGGACGAAGGAAGCTCGACCGACTTCACCTTCAGCATCACCGGTGGTGGGGCAACCTTCCAACTCGGCCCTGGTGTGAACAGCCAACAACAGGCGAGTCTCGGTATCGGCAGTGTTTCGACCGGTCAGCTCGGTGGCGTTTCCGGACGTCTTTATGAACTCGGCAGCGGTCAAGCGAAGAGCCTCACGAGCGATGTCAGCGGTGCCGCCGACGTGATCAACGAAGTAATCAGCAAGGTTGCTCAAACTCGTGGTCGCTTGGGTTCGTTCCAATCCACGACGCTGGAAAGCAACCTGGTCTCGCTCAACGAAACCAAAGCGAACCTGCAAGAAGCAGAAAGCACGATCCGTGACGCTGACTTCGCTCAAGAGTCGGCCAACCTGACTCGTGCACAGATCCTCGTTCAATCGGGAACGAACGTTCTGTCGCTCGCCAACCAAAACCCGCAGAACGTTCTTTCGCTCCTGCGATAATTGGGAATTGATCCGGAGGTTTCTCCGGTTCAGTGAATGGTTCGCCAGCCGCCATAAGGCTGGCACTTTTGGGTGGTTCCGTCTGTAAGGATGATATCACTCAAGATTGTCCGGGGGGACAACATTGCAATGAGCTCGAGTCCTTGGGGTGCGATTATTCGTGCCCCAAGGATTCTTGTGTGCATAGCTGAGTCAAAATGACGACGCTTGATGGGCCTCCCCGATTCTTCATCGAGCTTTGCCCACCGTCGACAGCGGACGTCGTCCAACATGACTCGCATCAATAGCAATATATCCTCCCTGGTTGCTCGAACGCGTCTGCAAAACAGCAACGCGGATCTGCAACAATCGTTGACTCGGTTGTCAACCGGTTTGCGGATCAATCGCGGCAGCGACGATCCTGCCGGATTGCTCGCTAGTGAAGCTTTGCGCAGTGAAATCACGGGGCTGACCAAAGCGATCAGCAACTCGACCCGGACCAGCCAGATCATCAGCACGGCCGACAGTGCGCTCGGCCAGGTTAGTAATTTGCTCAACGACATCCGCGGTCTCGTCAACGAAGCCGGCAGTACGGGTGGACTCAGCGACGAGGAAGTTGCGGCGAACCAGTTGCAGATCGACTCCTCTCTCGAAGCGATCAACCGAATCGCACAGACGACGACGTTTCAAGGTCGCAAACTGCTCGACGGCTCACAGGACTTTGTGAGTAATATTAGCAATGTTGCGAGCGTTGAAGATGTTTCGATCAGTCAAGCACAACTAGGTCGAACCGGAAAGCTCGACGTTAGCGTGGACATTGAAGCGGCTGCAGAGAAGGCGAGCGTGACGATCGATGATGCCGCATTCGGTGCCGTCGACGGTGATGCCGCGACCGAAGCAAAATTTGATTTCAATACGTACACCTACGAAGCCAACGGCAGTCAGTTATTGATTGTCGGGGATTTCACGTCAGTGGAGGTGATTGATGATCCCGGCTTGGACGGTCAGGCGACCGCATCGGTAACCGACGGGAAGTTGACGCTGACGTTTGATTCGGGACAGCCGGGG
>JBICHZ010000151.1:0-5934 GCA_043101355.1 Rhodopirellula sp. JB044 | reverse complement strand
TGGTGGTGGGGCGTTGGATTGTCCGAGCGAGAGGTTCGATTGCCCCAAGACTGCAAAAAGTGACAACAAACAGATTGAGGTAAGGCGGGGTTGTGTCATGGAAGGCGTGATCGGCGCGGATGAAGTTCGGATTTCAACCGTTGATTATACGGGCCAAAGCACCGACGCGGTCCGGTCCGCGAATGATTGCGGATTTGCGGAGTGTTGACCGTTGTTGCAGTTGGCTAACGGTTCGAAGGCCTGGTGAGCCGAAGCGTGTGAGCACTCGAGTTTAAAGCGTGTTGGGATGGAGAGTTTGCTAGCGATCCAACCCGAGGCCATTCGGCTCACTTCGATCGGTCTTTCTCAGCCAGAGAGCACCACCGTTGGAGTGAAGCCTTTAGGCGACTGGAACTTTCCGCCGGGCTTGTCCCGGTGGAGATCCGATCAAGAATGCGTTGGAAGGTAGGTGTCACTTGCGTGCTCCGCCGGGGCAAGCCCGGACGGAAGCGGTAGGCTGCCTGCAGGGAGCTGAGCGTTTCGCCCCAAGGCCATACGGCCGTTCGGCTCACATTGCTAGGGATTTTCGGAGGGCCGACGGTTGAAGGCTATTCCTCTTCCGCGTTCTCATCCGTTTCGGAGGTACTGTCCGAAGCCAATTTTCCTAGCAACCGGGCTCGCAAACGGTTTCCATGATCGGACACGTTTCGGTCCGTTTTGAGCGTCGCGATGGCTTTTTCGATCTTGCCTTCCGCTTCGATCGATCGTGCCGCGTTATAGACGGCAGCGTCTTCCCAGTACGAACGCTGCTCATCGTCGAGGACGCGTTTGGTGAACCAGTTATGGGCCGTTTGGAAACGTCCGTCGTCGTACTGAACGAGAGCCAACCAGTACGTCGCGGTTCGTTTTCCGAGCCGCATGAAGTCCTGCATTTGCCGCAACTGAGCATCGTACTGGGCCGGTTCGATGCCGAGTTCACGTCGCAGCCCGTACTGCTTTTGCAGCTCCACGTTGATCCGCAGGTCATCGATTTCGAACTCGGGGGCGCGTTGTTCGAGGTATCGCGTTCGGGCTCCCGATTCGCCTTCGATTTCATCGTCAACGAACTCGCCGGTAAGGTGTTTCCAACGACCTTTGGCCAAGTTGTTCGATGAGGAACTGCCGGACTCCATCACCGCGAACCGAGCTCGGTACCAGAACGCGAATGCGGGGTCGCGCTCGGCGACGAGTTCCATGCCACGAGCGTAGATCTCGTTGATCGTTGGGATCTCCCAAATGCGAACGCCCGCGATTCCGGGTACGGCGTCGAAACGTTTCGCCCAATCTTCCGCGTCGACCCACAACGTCATTCGCCGGTCACCGGTCAGGCCCGATTCGAGTCGCTTCATTCGCGATGCCAACGTTTCGGCGTGCAAGTTCAACAACGCAACGCTCTGTGAGACATCCGACCGCGACAACGGATAATCGAAAAACCCAGCGACGTCCAACCGACGCATCACCGACGCGTCCTTGCGAGCCTGCGCGAGGGTCGCAACACCGGTTTGATCCGGGCCGGGGATGGGCAACCCGAGTCTGGGTTCGAAAAGAAAAATCTGTTCACCGATCAACACGCCGACCGACCACGGCGTCCGTGAACCCGTTTCATCGGACTGTGTCGCCAAACCCGCTGCGGGAATGCCGGCTTGCACGCACAACTGAGTGAACACGCCGCTGCGTTGCAACCAATCACCGCGTCCACGCCACAACGTTTGATAGTCGGATTGTCGGAAACCGGGACCTTCGAAAGGCAGCCCCGCCGGCATCCGAGGAATCTGCAATCCGGGAGGTGCAGGCAACGTCTCGGGTTCCAACGCGATGTTGCGAACCGTCCAGTCGAACAGACGCATCGCGGTCTGCAACCGATCGATCTGAGCCTGCGTCATGACCTCGTCAGAGTCCTCACCAGACTCCTCGCCCGATTGCTCGCGGGCGGCTTCACGGAGTCCTTCGAGCCAATCGGCGAACAGCAAATCGTCGCGGACGGGCGAATCGATCCATGCGACGACGTGTCGGAACGTGTTCGCGTCTCGCAGGAACGGGACGTCGTCGGTCGTGAATTCCGGACGCAGAATCTTGTCTTGGAGTGCTTCCGGGGAGAGCATTTCGCCGAGAGTTTCGGCGATCTCGGGGATCTCAGTCGGCTGCTGGATTTCGGTGCCGCTGCGTTTGGCCCTCGCGTCGCTTTCGCGGAGCCATTGGTTGGTGTGGTAGGCGATCTGACGGCGAGCCTTTTCCTCGTTGAGCGAGACGTATTGGTTGAGCAGCGAGACGGTTTCGCCGAGGTGATCTTGTCTCGTCTTTTCCTGCAACGCCACCTGTCGCTCGGCCATGATTCGGTCCATCTCGCTGGACTCGTCGCGGCAACCGAGAGCGGACGACAACGCGAGAGCAAATACGCAGCAGAGAAGGACGTTCGATCGCATCGGTGGGGTCTGTTCGGGTAACGGTTTGAGCGGCGGCGTGACGAAATCTCACGTCTTCGCGGGCGAATGGACGGATGGGGTTACAGCGACTCGACGGTTTCTCGCACTTGCAATAATCGATCGACGAGTCCGATGAACTGATCGAGGAATATCATGTTGGCACCATCGCTCGGCGAGGTTTCCGGTTCGGGATGCGTTTCAAAGAACAGGGCATCACACCCGATGGCTACGGCTGCGCGGGCCAAAGGTTCGACCATTTCGCGATTTCCTCCGGTCGCGCCCCCCAATCCGCCGGGTTGTTGGACGCTGTGCGTGGCGTCAAAAACGACCGGAGCCCCGAGTGACCTCATGATCGGGATCGACTGCATGTCGTTGACCAGTCGCCCGTAACCGAAAAACGTCCCGCGTTCGCAGACCAGGACGCGGCCCGGTTTGCCGTCGGCGGCGTTGGGATCCGCCGCAGCATCGGTTTGCGAGTCCGGAAAACTGCCGTTGAGTTTGTCGATCACGTAACGCATGTCGGTCGGGGCCATGAATTGGCCCTTCTTCACGTTCACCGATCGGCCCGTGTTCGCGGCCGCGACGAGTAGGTCGGTCTGGCGAGCGAGAAAAGCCGGGATCTGCAACAACTCGCAGACTTCGGCGGCCGGGGCGGCCTGTTCGGGCAGGTGAATGTCGGTCGTCACGGGTAACCCGCTGTCGGCACCGACGGCCTCGAGCAATCGCAACCCCGCCTCCATCCCGGGCCCGCGTTTGGCAGACAAACTGGTCCGGTTTGCCTTGTCAAAGGACGCCTTAAAGACCACATTCACGTCAGGCCGGTCGTTGAGCTGGGCGAGCGTTTCGCCGATTTGCATCGCGAGTTCGCGGGTCTGCAAAACACACGGCCCGGCGATCAAGAGCAACGGTTGGTCGTCTCCACAAAGGTAATTACCGACACGAGCGAGCATACTAACGAGGACTCTCAAATAGAGGGCAAGTGAATGTGTGGTTGCGTGGCGTGATCTTAGACGTCTTGATCTGTGCCGTCCTCCCCCCATCGAAATCCGGCCGCGGTTGCTGCGGCCACCATCGGATCATCCATCTCCCGTCAATCGACACGATATTTTCGCTGCGATCGCTTTGCCACCTCCGAAACTCACACCGACGACACACCTGCATTTCGTGACCGGCAAACTCGCTGAGATCGCGTTGCGGACGCATGCCGAGGAAGCGGCAACGCATCATCAGGTGCGGCACAGCGTCCAGGTGGCACCGATCACGGTGGCGGCCTTGATCACGCCAAAATGGTTGACTCGGCACCTCGTTGTTCCGAGCGCGGCCACGCATGTGATCTTGCCCGGCTACTGCCAGGCCGCGATCGACGATCCGGTGAATGCTGAACAACCGGAGATGACGTGGCGGAAACGGTTGGCAGAGATCGCGAATCTGCCCCCCGAGAATATTGTGTGTGGCCCCAATGATTGTCGCGACTTGGACGCGTGGCTCGGCGGCAAAGTTCGCAGCGTCGAGCTGACGGAACACTCGATCGAAATCATCGCGGAAATCAACCACGCTCCGCGGCTCAGCGTCGAGGAAGTCGTCCGGCTCGCCGCCGCATTGCGCGACGATGGCGCGGACCGGATCGATGTGGGCTGCGATCCGTCGCGGCAATGTTTGCAGATCGGCGACTACGTGAAAGCGCTCGTCGACGAGGGGCATCGGGTCAGCATCGACACGTTCGATTCTCAGGAAACCGTCGCGGCGGTCAGGGCGGGTGCGTCGCTGGTGCTGTCGGTGAACGCATCGAACCGAAACGCGGCGACGCAGTGGGGGTGCGAGGTGGTTGCGATTCCCGACACGCCCGACGATCTCGAATCGCTCGACACGACGGTCAACTTTCTCGGCGAGCACAACGTTGCGATGCGGCTCGACCCGATCCTCGAACCGATCGGTTTCGGTTTCGGTGCCTCACTGCTGCGATACGTCGAAACTCGCCGCCGCTATCCCGAACACGCGATAATGATGGGGATCGGGAACTTGACCGAATTGACCGACGTCGATTCGGCTGGAGTGAACTTAATATTACTGGCCCTTTGCCAGGAGTTCGATGTCAACAGCGTGTTGACGACCCAGGTGATCAATTGGGCGCGGTCGTCGATCAAGGAATGTGACATCGCACGCCGTTTGGTGCATCACAGTATCGAAGCAGGTGTGCCGCCGAAACGTTTGTCGGATCAACTCGTGACACTGCGTGATCCCAAGTTGCGTCCTTATTCGGCGAACGCTCTCGAGGCTCTCGCGTCAGGAATCCGTGACAACAACTATCGCATTCTCGCGCAAGACGGCGTCGTGCACTTGATCAGCGCCGGTGTGCATCTGACCGGTGACGAACCGTTCGGGATGATGAGTGAATTGTTGTCGATGCCGCAGTCAAAAAACGTCGATGTCTCGCACGCGTTTTACTTGGGATTTGAACTCGCCAAAGCGAAGATTGCGGCGCAGCTCGGCAAGCAGTACGAACAGGATCAAGCGTTGCAGTGGGGGTATTTGACCCAAGAAGAAAAGCGTCACCGCATCCCAAGGCAATCCCGGCATCGGAGAGATTAAAAGTGCCGGCTCGCTACCCGACCATCCCGATAGCCAACCATCCGCGTAGCTGGATTCGCCAAGAATTCAGCCTCCCCCACCACCACCGCACCTCCGAAGTCTTGGCGACTCCGGCTACGTTGATGTAGCTGGATTCGCCAAGAATTCAGACTCCCCACCACCACCGCACCTCCGAAGTCTCGGCGACTCCGGCTACGTCGGCGTAGCTGGATTCGCCAAGAATTCAGACTCCCCCCCCACCACCGCACCCCCGAAGTCATTGGCGGCTCCGGCTACGGGAGGGGAGGGGGGGAGGAGTGGTTGGTAGCTGTCAGTTGTTGCTCCGCCGGGGCAAGCCCGTGCGGAAGCGTTGAGCGGGGATCTAAAAGCTAATGGCTGATCGCTAGCTGCTAACACACCTCCGAAGTCTTGGCGATTCCGAATACGGGTTAGATCTACATTTCGCGGACCTGCACGCCGGCTTTTTGCATCTCCTCGATCGCCCGCTGGCAATCACCGGGGGCAATTTCTACGCCGCGGCAAGCATTTTCGATGAGGTAGGTATCGAACCCGAGCCGGGCCGCGTCGATGGCGGTCGCGCGAACACAGTAATCGGTGGCCAAGCCCATCACGTGAACTTCGTCGACGTCTTGCTGGTGCAGATACCGGCCCAGCCCCGTGGGGACGCGACCGCCGTTGTCAAAGAAACCGCTGTAGCTGTCGCGCTGCGGATCGGTTCCCTTGTGGATGACTTTCTCGATTCGTTCGGTATCCAGAGACGACGGAAACTCGCTGCCCGGTGTCTTCTCGATACAGTGATCTGGCCAGAGGACTTGCGAGAGCCCGTTGACTTCGACGACGTCCCCGACCTCGTGTCCGGGGTGTTGGCTCGCGAAGCTGCAGTGGTTCGGCGGGTGCCAATCTT
>JBICHZ010000150.1:0-5031 GCA_043101355.1 Rhodopirellula sp. JB044 | reverse complement strand
CGTGTCAAAAGATGCCGATCAACTGCAGAACCTCGCCGACAATCCTGAGCAACAATCCGTGCTAGAGCGGGCCAGGAAGGCACTCCGGGAATGGACCGAACAAACCGGTGACACGGTCCCGAGCAACCCGACTCCCGACCGCAACGCCCGCCCTTCCTTGTCTCAAAAAGAAGGTGAGCCCAAACCGGCGAACAGCAAAAAGAGTAATCGAAGGACATTTCAACACCTCGAGATGCCCGGCGATGCCGCCAACGCGACAACGATTCATCATCCCGGCCCTTTGCGGTTGCCGTGATTTATCTGGTCGTACGTCCATCACCGGGAAAATGAACAATGCCTGATCATTCGGTACCACGAACGCAATCATCGCGTGTGGCGGTCACCTCTCGCGGTCCGTGGTGAGTTACAGAAAACATCGACTTTTTCTGTCGCCTGCTGTCGATTTCGATTCGTCCCGGTCGACTACACACCAAACACAGTTTTCATGCTGTCGATGCCATTACGCCAAATCGATCGGAGAGGGAAAGAATGAAATTCATCTGCATGGGCTTCGTCGATGAATCGAAATGGGAAGGGCTATCGGAGCAGGAGGCACAGAAGAAGATGAAAGAGTGTCTTGCGTACGACGATGAGTTGCGTCGTGGCGGTCATTTCATCGGTGGGGAAGCGTTGCAGTCGGCTCGAAACGCCGTGACGCTTCGCGCGGGTAACGGATCAGTAGATGTTTGCGATGGACCTTTTGCTGAAACCAAGGAAATGTTGGGTGGCATTCTTTTTCTCGAGGCGAGAGACCTCAATCATGCGATCTCGTTGATGTCGCATCATCCGGGTGTATCGATCGGTCCGTTTGAAATTCGTCCCGCGGACGAAACAGTGAACGCGATGATTGCCGCTCGTGAGGCAGTGTTTCAACAAACGCGAGAAGATGAGTCGAACGGAGTCTCGACTGCTTCCCCTAGCGATCACCAAACCGAATCACCAACAGGGCTTCCGGCTATTGTTTGTCGACAAGAGTGGCGTGTGGCAATTGAGCGACTGCGTGAAAAAGAGAAGGAACATACTCGCAACAAAGATGCCTTGTCGGCCGAGCGTCGTCGCCTTCCGATGGTCAAGATTGAGAAGGAATACGTTTTCGAAGGAACCGAGGGACCACGTTGCCTCGGCGACCTGTTCGACGGGCGACGTCAACTCGCGATCTATCATTTCATGTTCGCGGAAAACGTCGGAGGATGGCCGGACGCAGGTTGCGTGGGCTGTTCGACGCTCGTTGACCATCTCGGGCCGCTCGCCCACATTCACGCACGCGATTTGTCGTTGGCGTTGGTGTCCCGTGCTCCGCTCTCGCAATTGGAACCTTACAAGAAACGGATGAATTGGCAGTTTCCCTGGTATTCGTCATCGGGGACCACCTTCAACGAAGACTTCGGCGTCTCAACCCCTCAGGGCGAACAGCACGCCCTCAGCATATTCCTTCGTGATGGTGACGACATGTATCAAACCTATTTCACCGAAGAACGCGGGTGTGAAACACTGATGAGCCACTTCACGCTGCTAGACATGGCACCGTTTGGCCGGCAAGAAACGTGGGAAGACTCTCCTCGCGGTTGGCCTCAAACCGAACCCTATTCATGGTGGCGAAGACACGATGAGTATGAGCACCTTTCTCTGACGCAAATCCAGAGCTAACCGTTCCTTCGCGGCGTGCCGAGTCACGATAATCGACACTGCCTTTTGCATCGGCGTGGATGCCCCTTTGTAACTCCTAATAACATCGGAAATGAAATATGCGAGTGATGGTGATCGTTAAAGCGAGCCCGAGTTCTGAGTCAGGGAAACTGCCTAGCGAGGATCAACTCGCCGAAATGGGACGGTTCAATGAAGAGCTGGTCAAGGCCGGCGTAATGCGATCCGGCGATGGTCTCAAACCCAGTTCTGAGGGCATCCGAGTTCACTTCTCCGGTAGCGATCGAATCATTACCGATGGCCCGTTCGCCGAAACCAAAGAATTGATCGCCGGATACTGGGTATGGGAAGTCGAAAACATGCAGGAGGCTGTCGAGTGGGTAAGGAAGTGTCCGAACCCGATGATCGAAGACTCCGACATCGAAATACGCCCGTTCTACGAAATGAGCGACTTCGCGGAGTCGGATTCCGCTGGAGAAATCGCGGCGCAGGAAAGCCGTCTGCGCAGCAGCGTCGCCGCCCAAGACGCATTGCTGCAACCGTATTTATTTTTCGGCGGACGCTGCGAAGAAGCTCTCGAGTTCTATCAGTCGAACCTCGGTGCTGAAATTGTGATGCAGATGCGGTGGCAGGATTCGCCCGAACCGATGCCCGAGGAAACACTCCCTGATGGCTATGCCAAAAAGGTTATGCATGCCACCTTTCGGGTCGGTCAGCAAACGCTATTTGCGTCGGACGGATGTGGCGAGCCGGCGCAGTTTAACGGATTCCGTCTGAGTCTATCGGTTCCGACCGAGGAAGACGCCGAGCGAGTTTTTGATGTGCTCTCGAAGGATGGGGAAGTCGACATGCCTCTCACGCAAACATTTTGGGCGACGAAATTCGGAATGGTTACCGACCCGTTCGGCGTCGGATGGATGGTGATGGTTCCCGGAGACCAGCAGCTAACTACTCAATAGCAACTACCTACTCAAAACCAATAAGGTGATCTGATGAAATACATGCTGCTAATTTATGGCAAGGAAGACAGCTGGACCGAAGAAGAACGCGAGTCGTGCATGATTGAATCGATGGCAATCAGTAAAGAACTCGAATCGCAAGGCAAATGGTGTGCGGCGTCGCCCCTTCAGTCAATTACGACCGCAACGAGTGTTCGCGTGCGTGACGGCAAACAACAGATCGTCGACGGACCGTTTGCCGAAACCATCGAGCAACTCGGCGGCTACTACATTATCGATGCCGATGACCTCGATGAAGCAATCGCCATCGCTACGCGACTGCCGCCGGCCAAAAAAGGCACGGTCGAAATCCGCCCGCTGGCCCCCTTGCCTGAACCTGAGCAGGCCGAGAAAGACGTAATCGCGTGATCGAATCTCATAAGATGGCTTGCTCTGCTTAGCGAGCCGAAATCGTCCACCTTCCACCATTGTTCGACGCCTGATGAAGATCAAACAACGACTCACACCGTTCCTTTCGTACCGCGATCGTGCCGAAGAGGCGGCGGACTTCTACGTCTCAATCATTCCCGATTCCCGCATCATTCGCAAGGTAGTCAACCCGAGTGATCAATCGGTTCTGACCGTTGAGTTTGAAATGTGCGGCATGAAAACAATCGCTCTCAACGCAGGCCAACAGTGGGAATTTACCGAGGCGTTCTCATTGGCAATTGTCTGTGACTCGCAAGAGGAAATCGATAGGCTTTGGAATGGTTTACTCGGCGATGGCGGACAGGAACTGGCCTGCGGATGGCTCAAAGACCCGTTCGGGATGTGTTGGCAGGTTTGGCCTTCTGTGATGGAAGAATGGTTTGCAACCGATAATCCGGCGGGACTTCAACGGATGTTCGAAGCACTCTGGCAAATGAAAAAACTCGACATCGCGGCGCTGACAAGAGCATACGCGGGCAACGAGTGACATCGCGAAAGAGTGTTGTTGTGCATCCAGACGAAATCGACCGAATCTATCGCAATGAATCACGTAAGGTGTACGCGACGTTGGTTCGGCTACTCGGCGATTTCGATCTCGCGGAAGAGGTGATGCACGACGCGTTCAGTGCCGCAGTACAGAAGTGGCCGGTCGAAGGGGTTCCAGACAATCCCGTGTCATGGTTGGTGTCGACGGCACGTTTTAAAGCTGTTGACATGATTCGTCGACGCAAACGTCTCGCCGAGTTACACCCTGAACTAACTCGTCGTGTTGCGGAGCTTGAGTCACTTAACGGTTCGCGGGCCGATCCTGAGATTCAAGACGATCGATTGCGATTGATCTTCACATGCTGTCACCCGGCGATTGATCCCAAGGTTCAAGTTCCGTTGACGCTACGCGAAGTTTGTGGGCTGTCTACGGAAGAGATCGCACGGGCGTTTCTTGTCCCTGCATCGACGATGGCCCAGCGAATCGTCCGCGGAAAGGCAAAAATCCGCAAGGCCGGAATCTCCTTTTCCATCCCGTCACTGACGGAGCTTCCGAATCGTCTCGACGCGGTACTCTCGGTCATCTATCTGGTTTTTAACGAAGGGTATTCCGCGTCGAGCGGTGAGACGTTGACGCGATCTCATCTTTCAGATGAAGCGATTCGTTTGGCACGTCTACTCCTCGAACTTTTGCCGCACCCGGAAGTCTCTGGGCTGCTCGCCCTGATGTTGTTGCACGAATCGCGACGTGACGCGCGTACCGATGACCAGGGCGACATTGTGCTGCTCGAAGATCAAGATCGTTCGCGTTGGAACCGAGGATGCATTGTCGAGGGGCAGCAACTCGTTGAGCAGTCACTTCGAACAGGGCTCGCCGGAACGTACACGATCCAAGCAGCGATCTCTGCCATTCATGCCGAGGCCCCGACTTCAGAGGAAACCGATTGGGCGCAGATCGTCGCCCTCTATGACGTGTTGCTCCGGTTCGGCGAGAACCCGATCGTGGAACTCAATCGTGCCGTCGCGGTCGCAATGAGAGACGGCGTGCAGTTTGGCCTCGAGATCGTCGATCGATTGATGCTGCAGGAAACGATCCAGCAGTACTATCTCGCGCACTCCGCGCGTGGGGAATTCCTTCGCAGAATCGGACGACACGCCGAAGCCATCGAATCGTTTGAGAAGGCAGCCTCGTTGGCGAAACAAACGCCCGAAATACGATTCCTTCAAAAGAAGATTGCTGCGATCCGATCAATCAGCAGGCCGACGTAGAACCGCCCCGGAAACCTCGTGAACCGTTTTTCTTTGCAGCGTGTTTACGTCGGTTTCTTTCGATCAACCGTTGACGATATCGTGCACGACCTTCGCAGGTTCGACTCCGGTCAATTTGAAGTCGAGGCCTTGGTGTCGATAGGTGAATCGCTCGTGATCGATTCCA
>JBICHZ010000149.1:0-34767 GCA_043101355.1 Rhodopirellula sp. JB044 | reverse complement strand
ATCCTTGAGAACAACAGTGACGAACAAACCACGTTTGGAATCGATACGATCTTCATGTTCTAAACGAGCGAGCCGGCTTGCCGCTGGCTAATCATTCGCTGTGCACTTCAAAGACGAGGCGGTGACGATTGTTGCCGCACTCGTCTTTTTGCATGGCTGCGAAGCAGGCTTCCCCCTCGAGGAGGGGTGCGACGTGTTCTGTATTGAGTGCCGGTTGGCTGGCACCATTTCACTGGTAATATGCGTGAGATAACATGCATTGCCCACGAACTTCCCCAAACAATCTTTCGCGGACTTCGACGTGATCCATCGTTTTTTCTTGAACCGCCGAACTCACCATTTGTACACTCTGTTCGCCTTTGTGGTGGCGGTTGGCGGTGTTGGGCGTGCAGCAACCGCGGAAGACTATCTCAGTGGTTTGCGTCTGCTGCCTGCGGATGCGGCAGGTGTGGCGTGGGTTGCCGATATGCCAGTGTTGGTGGAGTCGTGGAAGAAGACGACGCTTCATGAACTCGGCCAAGACGACGTGATGAAGCCGCTCGTCGAGGCGAACCTTGGCGCCGATGGGGCTCTTTGGAGCAAAATCGGGGACAAAATCGGAGTGCGGCCGAAAGATTTATATGAGATCGCCTCCGGTGAAGTGGTCGTTGGCTGGTTGCCGTTTGAGAACGATCGCCGCCGGCCCTCGTGTTTGTGTGTGATCGCCGACACGCGCGGCAAGCATCAGCAGGCAATCGCAGTTGCCGAGCGAATCGATCAGGATCTCAAAGCGGACGGGGCGACCCGCAAGGACGTTGAGAAGTTTGGCGAAACGATCCGCATCTATCAGCCCAAGACCCGGCCCGGTCAGTTGAAGATCGAGCAGGTGGTCATCTCCGTTACAGAAGATCGCGTGATCGCGTCGAACCGCGATTCGGTCGTGATGGATATCCTCGAGGCGATTCCGCAGGACGGATTAACGGACTCGGTCGAGCAGTCGCCACTGTTCCAAACGGTTGCTAAACAGGTCAGCGACCGGATGGAGGTCAAGACTCCGGGTTCGACGTTGCAGTGGTACGTTCGCCCGTTGGCGATGGGGCGTATCCTGCGTGACGTCGCCAAGGTGGATCGTGGCAATAAGGTGAAGATCTTGAACCTGCTCGAGAACCAAGGCTTTGACGCGATACAGGCGATGGGTGGAACGGTTGTCGTCCGTCAGGATGAATTCGATCTATTGCACCGTGGATACGTTCACGCCCCACCGGTTACCGACCAACCGGATCGATACCGTTTGGCTGCACGAGTTTTGCAGTTCCCAAACGGAAACCTTCAAGAGTTGCCGGGATGGATTCCAAAATCCACTGCCTCGGTTACGCAAATGAACTGGAAAATGGAGGAGGCGTTTTGGGCCCTCGAGTCGTTGGTAAACGAAGCGTTCAACGACAAGATTTTTCGTCCCACGATCGCAGGTATCCGTGATGATGAAGAAGGCCCGCAGATCGACATCGAGAAAAACGTGATGCCAAATCTCGGCGAGCATCTGTTATTGCTGACCGATAACACGGAGCCGATCACGGTGGATTCGGAGCGACTGTTGGTTGCGATTGAAGTGATCGACCAAGATGTGATTGCCAACGCGATCGAGAAGGCGATGGAAGTCGAACCCGACGTGCTGTTAGTGGACGTCGTGGAAGGCGTGGACATCTGGAAAGTACAGCGAGGTGAAGGCGAGATTGAAGAAGAGGCGTTTTTCGATGACTTCGGAAGTGATGAGGACATGCAAGAGGAACAACCACCACTTCTCGACACATGGGCGATCGCTATGGTTGGAAAGGGGCCTGGATCCGATAAGCCGTATCTGATGTTTTCGAGCCACGTGGATTTCCTCGTCGAAATTGCGACGCGTATCCAATCCGGAGCAGGCGATGGTCTGGATGAACAACCCGAGATCGTAGAATTGCTCAAAATGACGCAGGAGTTTGGCGGAAAGCAGCCTTCGATCCAACGTGTCGTCCGACTCCGCGAATCGTTGCAGGCAAAGTATGAACTGCAGCGGCGCGGTGAACTGCGAGATAATGATTCGGTGTTGGCCACAATCATTCGTAGATTGTTCCAAGCCGACGAGCAGGAAGAGATTCAGCGCCCCAACGCAACGAAGTGGCCACCGTATTCCGAGGTGAAGGACTTTTTCAAAAATGCGTCTAGCTACGTCGAGACGACCGACACCGGTTGGTCGCTGAACGCGTTCTTGTTGCACTAAGAACCGATCGATAATTCCCCGGTCGATTTGCTGTTCGCTGCGGCAAACACATGGCAACCGGATCTGACGTACGCCGGTGAATCAATTTGCCGAGGTTGTCGGATTGGTTGTCACCCTCTCAGATGGCTCGCCGCTTGACGGACGCCCAACCTATTAACTCGTAGCCAGATAGAATCATGACTGTTCAGACGAAACGTGTATCGGACCCAGCGACGTTGGCTGCTGAGTTTGCAAAGGAGTTTGCCGATTGGTCCGCGCGGCAGACACACGACAAGATCAGCATCGCGTTGTCGGGTGGTAGCACACCCAAAATTCTGTTCAAGCTCTGGGCAGAACAGTATGCGGATGTGATCGAATGGTCGCGTTTGCATTTCTATTGGGGAGATGAACGCTGTGTCCCGCCGGGTGATCCTGAGAGCAACTACGGTGTCGCCAAAAAGTTGCTCTTTGACAAGGTACCGGTTCCTCCGGAGAACATCCATCGCGTGCTCGGGGAAGCCGATCCGCAGGAGGAACGATCCCGGTACGAAGACGAGATTCGTTCGGTTGTGGCGTTGAGAGCGAACGGTTTGCCACAGTTCGACTTGATGTTGTTGGGGATGGGCGATGATGGGCATACCGCGTCGATCTTTCCACACCAGCGAGAGTTGCTCACGTCCAACGAAATTTGCGAGGTGGCTCAGCATCCTGTTTCGGGGCAAACTCGGATCACGTTAACGGGGCCTGTCATCAAAGCCGCCAAGAAGACGGTCTTTTTAGTGACCGGTGCGGGCAAAAAATCGGTGCTCGCGGATGTGATTCATCACAAAGGCGAGTTCGAATCCTATCCGGCTTCGTATATCGATGAAGGTGATGTGACGTTCTACGTCGATGACGCCGCCGGTGAGCTTTTGTAATTTCGTTGGCACAGGAATCGCTTCTCTAAGACTCGAATTTTGTTTCTCGAGTCGCTCTGAAGCCCGAACAGAATCCCGGTTAGGTTTGAATCGTCATTGCGGTTCGTCGAGCGGTGTTTCGGAGCATTGATAAGGAGACGCGGCATGCGTGTTCAAGCTGTCCGGTCGAAGTGGCGTGCGGTCCGCGGGGGTGTGGTCTCGCGCACGAGAGTGCAGAGCCGGGCCGAAGTTCTGTTGAAGACGATGATGGGAATGATTATCGGGACCGAGCTGCTCGGGGGACCGGTCCTGTTGGTCGCATCCGTTTTTGGTGGTGTTGAAATTACGCAATCACCCATGGCTTGTGGGCTATGGATGGCCGGTGCGGCGGTTGTGGGGGCATGGTTGAGTGTCCGGTTCATGCCCCGTTTTTCACGTGACCGAGGTCGAGTGGCGGACTTTTTGATCGACCCGAGACAGGTGCGGAGTTCGCTCGGGTTCGGCGATCATTGGATGAGGTAGCCCGAAGGCGGCTTGCCTTTGCCGCTGGTGAAGCCAAGGATAGTCTGTCGGGTCGGTCGCGCGGGTGCACGACCGACGACAGAGCAACTGTGGCGCGTCAGAATTTTTGAAGGAACGACATCAATGTCCCGCTTTTTCTTTGGTCTCTTCTTAGGTGCAGCGCTGATGTATGGGGCGATGCACTATCACCTCGTTCGCGGGCAGGACGGCGTTTTCATGGTGCCCAAAGTGACCAGCGATCTGCGAGACGTTTATGTCGACATCCGAGGATTCACCCTCGAAGATTGGAAGCAGCACAAGCCGTTGGCAGCAGCGATCATGAACAGCGATCGCTCTGAAGTGTTATCCGACTCGACCCTGTCTGGATTTCGCGACAACGTCCATTCATTGGTCGACCGGTTATTGTCGACCGAATGAATGGTTGTCGGATTGATCGAACGCGTGAGGCGTCGTTGACGAAGAGTGTTTAGACTTCTTCTTCGGAACTCGGGCGGTTTCCTCGACCGCCTCGGCCTTCGCCGCCGCGACCTTCCCCACCTCGACCGCCACGGCCTCCACGTGCATCGCCACCGCGACCGCCACGACCTTCACCGCCGCGTCCTCCTCGCATGTCGCCACCACGTCCGCCGCGGCCGCCCATGTCACCGAAGTCGAAGGGCTCGCCCTTCATTTCTTCGAACTTGGCTTTCTGCTCCGACGTCAGGACCGCCATCACGTCTTGTTCGATTTCTTCGCGGATCTCTTCCATCTTTTCACGCATGCCGTTGCGGTCGCCCGACTGCATGAGGGTCCGCATCCGTTCGCGCATTTTTTCTTCTTGTTCAGAGCGAACGGTTTGTAATTTTTCGCGTTGCTCGTCTGACATCTTGATAGCGTCTTGAATCTCGGTGTCTCCCAGAGCGACGAGACCGCGACGCTGAAGCACGAGTTCATCGAGTCGTTCCATTTGATCAAAATCGAGTACTTCTCCTAGCAGTTCGCGGTACTTGGCGGATTGCTCTTTTTGTTCTTCCTGCATTTTGCTGAAGAACTCGGCGCGTTCCTCTTGGCTCGCGTTGCGGAAATCGAAGTCACGTGCACCGCCGCTGCGAGGTTCTTCGCGAATGCGATCTTCGAGTTTGCGTAGGCCTTCTTCTTGTTGCGAGTCAAGTTTCAGGTGTTCGCGGACTTCCGGCGATCGCAGCAACGCCATGGCTGGGTCACCTCCTCGCATTCCGCCGCCTCGCATTCCGCCACCGCCGAAACCTCCGCCACCGCGCATTCCGCCACCACGTTGGCCGCGGCCTCCCTCGCGTTCGCCGCCTCCCGGTGGTTGCGCCGATGCAATGGAGGTCAACGGGAGATCCGCCACCAAGTTGCATGCGAGGATCGCTGCGGTGACGATAACGAAGTGTTTTTTCATGATTAGGTCCTCAAAAAGGGGGTGTAAGGGCATCGCCGATGTACTTCTCGCGGCGCAAATTGGAAGCTGCGCGTGCCGTTGGGCACCCTCGCGATATGGTGCAACTCCTTTAAAACACTCGTCTCCGGCGAAAGTTTCGTCGGACCTGATCGGGAACAGTTTCTAGCCGAGTTTTTTTATCCCGGCGGTCGGATGGATCGACCGCCACGCTTTCTTGACCTTTTCCTTCATCGGGATTCGCTTGGCGTACTGCGAAAGCGTGTTGGACGCGGAGTGCGTTAGGCGATGCCAGCGTGAGTTTGTGATGGTTCCGTAGGCGACGTCGGTCGTCGTGGCGGTCTGCTTTTGCTTGTACGGTTGTTCGCCATATCCCATGTCGATGCTGTCGACGCCGTACTCGGTGGAGGCTCGGACGAGCTCAGTGAAGAGGGCAGTTCCGGGTGAGTATCTCGCGTATTTCGGGTCGTAGGTTGGGAACCAATAATGGAGTTGCCCCTTTTCGATCATCCCGTAGTGGGCGGCAACGATTTGGTCTCCCGCCCATAAAACTGAAAGGAGCCCACCGAGCGGTGCGTCGGAAAGGTCGGCCATCGCGTCGCGTTCCTCCCCGCCGTGGAGGACATCCACCATCCGCCGGGTCCAGTCGGGTAGAAACAGATCGAGGATATGAGTGCGTTGATACTGGGATCGTTTCCACGCAATTGTCTGAGCGAGCACCTCCGGCGAACGACAGTCGACTTCCAACCGAATGTCACCGATTTCGCGGCCGAGTTTGCGAGTCTTCTGTCCTTGCTTGGCGATCGTTCGGTGATCTTTGCACAGCGTCTGCAGGTACTGCGTGGAGTCGCCCGCAAAGTCAGCCCGGTACGCTCCGATACTGTTGAGACGGTACTTCTCCACCCACTGATCCGACGGGTGGACGATCGCGTGCAGGTCGAACGCGACGACGTCACATGCACGCAGAAGTGCCTCCCAGTCGACCAGACGGGGCGGCAGGCCGATGACGTTTTGGGCGTCGTTGAGGAACCTGCCGGCGGGAACGCCGATGCGGCCGACTCGATGAAATGGGAGGAAGCCGACGGGCCGATCAGGTTTTCCGGGCGACCGGTGAGAGATGACCGCCACGAGCACGTCGCCGCGTGCGAGATGCACCGCCGAAGAGAAACGCGAGGCGAAGAAAGGTTGGCTCCACCGCGAGTCCTGACTCCGGCGATGTTCCCAACATCCCAGCGTTTCGGCCGAGAGTTGATCGAACTGCTGGACGGAAATGACGAGATCCTCGGCAGAATTGATCTCGTCGATTGAGGCTGAAAAGCTCGACGCGTCCGCGTGGTTGTTCGTTTCGCGCATGAAAAATCGATCACCATCGGATGGTTCGATGGGCGATCGATCTTTGCCTACATCAGGCGTGGGTTCGGAGGAAACGTCGGGCAACACCGTGATTTCGCAATGCTCGGCGGAAAACTAGGCTCAATCGCGATATACGCGTGTACCTAAGAGTAGCCAAGGAACCCCATTCGCCAATAGAGAACGCCTTTAACGGCGACGTTTTTTGATTTTTGCCCCGCCTTGGCGGACTTTGAATTTCGGATTGCTCTTGCAAATCACGTAGATTCGGCCGCGACGTTTCACGACTTGGCAATCAGGGTGGCGGTATTTCAAAGCGCCAATACTACTAACGACCTTCATGAGAAATTTCTTCGGAAGATGGGCGATTGTTAGGGATTTTGATTTTTGGCCCCGCAGAATAGCGAATTTTCTACGTTCGGCAACGCCAATCGGGGCCTATTGCAGCATTTGCTCGAACGCGGATGTCAATTCTTCGATCGGGAACAAGCAAAATGAGAGTTCTCGGCTGGCGAGAATCTGTTCTTCAGTTTGCTTCAGTCGCAAGCGTTGCAGCGAAGCTTGGAGTTTTTGACGCTCGTTCTCCAGTTCTGCCGCGATCGCTGTGTTGAGGCTGTCCATCTCGTGGTGCCAATCGCCGCGTTGACCTTTCGGGGGCATGCTGTCCAGGAGGGCCTTTTTGCGTTGGACCAACGGGCTACTTTCGCCGTCACGCTCGAGGAGCATATGTTCACCGTGGTACCGCGTGTCTCGGATTTGACGGTGGAGTTTCTCTGCGTGTTGCGGCAGGGATGGATCGCGGTCTTGTCCGGGAAGACGGACCGTTGCCGAGACCACTTCGAAAGCGGGAGGACGTCTTTGGAAGAATTGACAGATGATCCGATCGGCCAATTGATCGTATTTGCCGCCGCCAATTCCGTGGATGAATAGATCGCTCAGCACGAGACGGGCGAACATGGTTGTGACCAGGGCTCGGGGGCGGAGTTTGAACTCGGGTGACGCAGCGTCGGCGAGCACGGCAGCGGCCTCGTCTCGGTTGTCGGCCGGCAGTCGCACCAGGGCCGCAGCGGAGTTCGATGCTTCGCGCTCGCTCAATTCGAGTCGGTTGCCGATGCGACGCGCCCAAACCGGACGACGAACCGGATTGTCGTTGCCGTAGACCCATAACGGCAGTTCGAACCAATCGCCGTCGCGGGCGAGATTGGGGACCGGGTGGGCATTGCTGCGGATGCCGTGCCAGGCCCGATAGTGGTCAGCGGCGTCGTTGTAGACCTGCCGGAATCCTTCCGCTTGATCAGCGATTTCCATCACGAACCTCGCAAACGGCCAGCCGCGGACAGCAACGCCGAGGGGAATCTCGAGCGTTTCCCATCCGAGTTCGCCTTCGAGGGCATGACGGGCCTGGGCGAGAGCACACCCGGCAATTTCGCACCGACGAATGGCGGCGCGGGCGTGCGGCCACACTCGATTGATGGAGGGGTCGGAAACGAGTGGGGCGATGGTCTGGCGGACCTCAGCGTCGAAACGATCGAACTGACGAAGATCGCGAATCTTTGCCTGTTCGAACGGGATCCCGGCGCCGCCAACGTCGTAGCTGACGGTTTGATATCGAACGCGTCCCGACGCGTCGCGGACCGGAACGCGGATCGATCGACTCGCGGCCACATCGTTGTCGATGACCAGGTTGATCGCATGGGCCCCGGTGTCGCGTGCGATTCGATCGAGGGCGTAATTTTTGAACCAGACACCTGGGTGAAATAAGGTCGGTTGGTGACCTGCCATCACGATCGGGATGCAGGCAGCGTCGACATCCGTGCTCTCCATTTCATCGTCGCTCGTCCGCGATGATTTCGGGGCCGGAGATGGAGACGTTGGCGGAAGGTCCCGGTAAGCCGATGTGTACCGACGCGAATCGCTCAATAACTGCGATCGGGCGTGCTTGCTTAGCGAATCCCAGAAATCACCGTTCGAGCCATTTGATGACGAATCTTGGGCTGCGGACGGTCGGGGTAGGGTGCTCGACGAAAGATTGTTCTTGAGCAGCAGTTCAGCATCGCTCAGTGGCGGAACGATGAGGGCAGTCTTGTTTTCACCCCGAGCCCGATATTCGTGATACGTCTCGTCTTCGCATCCGCCCTCAGGTGAGGCGACCCCCGATGAGCCAACCTCGGACGCATCCGGTTCGGCGTGGTTTTTAGAGGTGGCGCCGCGTTGGGAGTTGTTTGCCCCCGATATGTTTTGGGGCGGCGTTGTGGAATACGGAGGGGTGGTCGTGTTTGTCAAAGCGAAACAGTCATGGCCATTGAGGATCGGTGATCGATCGATTGAGCGTTGCCAATCGCGATTGGACGTCGAGCAGACGTTGCCACGCGGACTGTTTTAGCAAAACCTGTTCCGTCGACTCGTCCGTCTCCGCCGTCTCGATCAACCGTTCGAGTCGGTTTTGCAGATAGTCTAGGATCTCGCAAAGCTGCGCCTTCTGCCCTGGCGTCAAACTGTCGGGAATCGCCGGCAATTCGTCGACCTGTAGGGCCTCCACCGGGAGGGGGCTCTCGGGTTCCTGATGCAGTTCGACCGCGATCGATTCATCGGACGATTTGATGTCGCGGCTTTGCGAACCGCTGCCGCCGCCCATCAATCGCAGCCTTTCGGCGATTTGTTCTTCCGACCCGAGCAGCAACAGACTGCGACCCACAGCGATCAAATCGCCGTGACGCAGAATTTTCAATTGGCATTCGGCACCATTGACCTTGGTGCCGTTGGTGCTGTCGAGGTCCGTCAGCACGAGGCGGTCGTTATCCCGCTGGATTTTCAGATGGCAGCGACTGACTCGTTCATCGTTGAGTTGAATGTCGTTGCCTTCCTCGCGCCCGATCGTCAGCGGAGTATCGACGTCTTCAAACACCTTGCCGCGATCTGACCCGTGCAGAACTTTGATCGTTACATTCGTCACCGAGAGCCTCGATCGAGATTATTGGGAGTAAAGCGGGCAAATTCGATAGGAGGCTGAAGTTTGCACATCCTGCCTACATAATCTAGTAATGCGAAAAATGAGTGGGCTGACCGCAGGCAACTAAAATTTAATTTATAGGATAGCCTAAACCGGTGCGCTGCGACTCAGTGAACTTGTGCGATTACGCATTTCAAGTAATCGCTCTCGGGGCAGGACACGGCAAGGGGATGGTCGGAAGCGGGACCACGTGACTGTAAAATAATAATGTCTCGCCTGCGTTTTCGGCCAACATCCGCCAACATATTCAGAAAATCAGCCCGCGAGACGTGCCCCGAACAACTGCAGGTGACCAACAGTCCACCGGGTTGGAGCAGATTGACCGCGGACATGTTCAGACGCGCATAAGCCCTCAGTGCCGAGTCGACTTGGCGTCGCGAGCCCGCGAAACGGGGAGGGTCGAGCACGATGGCGTCAAAGAATTCCCCGCGCTGGTGACGCTGTTTCAAATCGTCGAAGCAATCTGCACGCTCGAATCGAACCTGCGACAGGGAATTGGCGTCGGCGTTTTGCCGGGCCATCTGCAGTGCTTTTTCGCTGCTGTCGACCCCGATGACTTCGCTCGCTCCCGCACGTGCTGCGGCGAGCGCGAAACCTCCGGTATAGGTACAGATGTCTAGAACCCGTTTGCCTTTCATATAGCGTGCTGCTTCGGCGTGGTTGGCTTGTTGATCCAAGTAGCCGCCGGTTTTCTGCCCGTCGCGCAGATCAATCGCCATCTTCAAATCGTTGTGCCAATACCAAACGGTATGGTTCGATGATTCGAGATTTTGTTTCGGGTCGGGTGAACTCGGGTCGGGTGAGTTGGGACGCGATGGGACAGTGTCGATGCCCCGGCTCCATGATTCGACCTCGGCGATTTGTTCGTGCGAAACCGCTTCGTGTTTGGCCGTGGCGGCATCCATTCGTGCGATCACACGTTGGCATGGTGTCCCGTACTTTTCTGCCGCCGCGAGGACTTGGTCGATCAGGAACGGCCCCCGCGAGAGTAGCGCCGCCGCGGTGAACTGAACGCTCAGACAGTCGGCGTAGCGATCGACAATCAGTCCGCTCAGTCGGTCCGCTTCACTGAAGATTAACCGTTCGCCTTTTTGCGGAAGTCCGATTGGCATTGGAGCATTCTCAGCCGTGCCGTCTTGTGCCGTTGCCTCGCCGGCGGCTGGGATTGTGGCGGTGGCGAGCCGACGCCGGGCGACTGCCTCGTCAATGCGTTTGGCGAAGAGGGCATCGTCGACGGGTTCGTCACGCGAGAAGGTGTAGAGTCGCAATCGAAGACGACTCGCCGGGTTGGCGAGCCCGCGGCCGATCCAGTTGCCGTCATGGTCGAGCAGATCGATCGGCTGCCCGGGATCCGCGTGTTCCGGTTCCGAGGCTGCCTGAGCGTCTTGTTGTCGGCCGCCGGGCGGATCGGGATCCGGTGAACCTGTTTTCGCAGATGCAGTCTTCTCGGAGGTTTGCTTGGGTGCGTCAGCGAGCGTGTTTGCGAGGACCCAGGGGTGTCGGGCGAGAAACGGGAAGTGGCGATTGGGTTTCGTTCGGTAAACTGCCGGTGACGACCCACCGGTTTCGGATTGGTGACCGCCTGCGGATTCGGATGGTGCTGATGAGTCGGCGGAGGGACTGGAGGAGGAGCTCACTTGGTCGGTTTTCGTTGTGGGAAGATGAGGGAACGGGAAAAGTATGGCGGTAAAAGCGAATTTTAGTTGTTGGGCGGTTTGCTGACGCTTGTCAAATAGGCAAAATGGGGCATTGTGGTTTGAAGCCAGTTTCGTCTTCGCGGATCGAGCGGCGCGTTTTGCGCGAAAGTTCTCGGTCTGGTAGGCCGATACTCGACGAGACACTCGTCAATGGTTGCACAACCAGAAGGCGTTTTCTTCAAAGTTTTAAAAGGTAAGAGTTATGCACGTCGTCGCCGAACCCTGCGTGGGATGCAAGTACACCGATTGCGTTGTTGTTTGTCCTGTGGAGTGTTTCTATGAGGGCGAGAAGATGTTGTATATCCACCCTGAGGAGTGCATCGACTGCGAGGCGTGTGTGCCCGAGTGTCCGGTAGAGGCGATTTTCCACGAAGATAATCTTCCTGAAGAGTGGCAGAAGTATATCGAGATCAACGCCACCGAATCGGAAAATTGCGAAGTGATCACCGAGAAGAAAGAACCGCTCGCGGACAACTAGTCGGTTGGTGCCGTGGCTCGCGTGGATCAAGAGAGTCGTTTTTCTGATCGTGCTGATCGGGTTGATCGGTGCAGCGAATAAAGCAATGAACCGTTGGCGGAGGGAAACCTCTGCGTTGAATGCGAAGGTCTTGGAACTTCGTCGCGAAGCCGCGAACCATCATGACCCGAAGGTCGCGGCGGAGTGGATGCGAGAAGCGGACGCCCGAGAGGCGTCCGTCGCGTCACTGGCAAACGTTCGTTGGGGGCGCGTCGCAGCGTCGGCGTGCTTTTACGCCCTCGGCCTGTTTCCGTCCGGTTGGGTTCTCTATCGATGCCTGAACGGGTTTGCGGTGAGGTGCTCGCTTCCTCGTGCGATTGCAGCCCAACTCATCGGGCATGCCGGGAAGTATATCCCGGGCAAAGCAATGGTGGTCTTCTTGCGAGTGGAGGCTGTCCTGCCGATCGCGGGCAAAGGCAAACCGGTTGCCGCTGCCGCGACGGGCAACATCACGGATCATGACGAGGGTGAGAAACTCCCGGGCAAACCTCGTCCGATCGGTCGCGTGGTGACCTGCGTCTTTTTCGAGACGTTGTTGATGATGGGAATCGGCGGTGCCGTCGCAGGATGTTTGTTGTTGAATTCGAGTTTGCCGGTTTGGGTCCGTTGGTGCGCCGCGGGCATGGCGGTCGGTTCCCTGGTTCCGCTCTGTCCACCGGTGCTGCGACGTCTGCTCGGGTTGATCGCCGCCCGCAGGAAACGAAAGGGGCCAGGCATTTCAAATGACGAGAATGAGTTTGAGAAAAACGATGCCTCGGAGGAAACGTTCGGCTCTTCAATCACGTGGGGGTTGTTAGCGGAATGCAGTCTGTGCAATCTGCTGTCCTGGTTGTTGATCGGTTTCTCGTTTGCTGTTTTGATAACCGCGATCCCGTCGTTTGATCCACAGCCGCCGATGCACGTGATCGCCCCGATGGCGACGGCGTCCATTGCTTTGGGGATGGTGGTCGGGTTTGCATCTTTGCTGCCTGGTGGTGCGGGAGTGCGTGAGTATGTCACGTTGTTGGTTCTCGTGCCGCTGATCGGTGAAACGCAAGCCTTGCTCGCTGTTATCGCCGCGCGGCTGATGTTTATTGTTGTGGAAGCTATCTTGGCGGCGATGTCGGCTCTCTTTCTTCGAACGCTCAAACCCTCCTTCCGCGGATGAACCCCACTTCATCGCCAATACCTTTCGGTTTCCTTCCGTACGTCAAGCCGGTCGGAATGACCTCGCGCGATCTGGTCAATCGCGTGCAGCGGCGTCTGCGTCGCGAGATGAATCAACGCAAACTCAAGGTGGGACACACCGGAACGCTCGACCCGTTGGCCGATGGGTTGGTCGTGGTCGCGGTTGCGGCGGGGGCGCGTTTGACACCCTGGATGCTGCAGCATTCGAAGCGATACCTGGCTCGTTTTGAGTTGGGTATTTCGAGCGTTTCGGGGGATCTCGAGGAGCCGACCACACCGATGGCAAATGCCACCGAGCCCTCTGCCGCCGAGATTCAAGACGCCGTCGATGGGATGCATGGTTGGATCGATCAGATTCCTCCGGCACATTCGGCGATTTGGGTTGACGGCAAGCGAGCCCACGAGCGAGCCCGCGAGGGCGAGGACGTCGCGATGCCAACGCGGCGAGTTTGGATCGATGAGATTCGAATCGTTGGCTACGATTACCCGAACCTCGTTGTGGATGTTCGATGTGGTTCGGGGACCTATCTGCGAACGCTCGGGATGGACATCGCGCGACGTTGCGGCAGCGTCGCGGTGATGACGGGACTGACTCGGACGGCGGTCGGCCCGTATGAAATCGAAGACGCGATTGCCCAAGTTCCACCGAATGATCCTCCTCCGCCAAACCTGGCCCAGTTGCAGGAAGGTTTGTCGCCGATGGACGGAATCAAATCCCTGATGAGTTGCATCCGTGATCCGATGTCGGGGCTGAAGCATCTGCCTCATCTGCACCTCGATGCAGAACAGTCGTGTCGTGCCCGCAACGGGTTGCCGGTTGACGGAATGCCGACGCAGCCGAGCGAGGCTGATCTTGCGTCCGCGGGTTTTCGTGCCGAGACACCGACGAAACCGTATGGTGAACACGGGCAGACCGAGGGGCCGCCTGAAGAGTGCATCGGAGTCGATGTGGATGGGAAGTTGGCTGCGGTACTGCGCCGAAAGGGAGGGCGTTGGGCGCCGTATCGCGTGTTCGCGTCGTTTGGATGAGTTAGAATGCGGGTCAACCGAGGCTGGCGCTCCGCGTGTCCCCGGTATTTTCTCCCCTCCCCGTATTCCCGCCTTTTGCCGAGCCCCCGCCTGATGAAGAGCCTCCGCGTTTTGAAAACACCGGAAAATCAATCCGGACCTATGTCACGTTTGATCGCAATCGTTCTCGTCGGGGTGATCGGTGTCGCCGTTGTCGGATTGAAGCTCGGTCAGACGCCCGCCGAGCAGATGCAAACGTTTGCCGAGGCCTACCTCGAGACGCTCGACGAGTCGCAGCGTGGGCTCACGATGAAGGACTTCGATTCACCCACCCGCGTCGGTTGGCACTTCATCCCGAAGGATGAACGCAAAGGTTTGATGATCGGCGACATGAACGACGCCCAGCGGACGGCGGCGTTGCGTTTGTTGCGTGCCGCACTGAGCGAAGCGGGATACGGCAAAGTGAACCGGATCATGTTGCTCGAAGAAGTTCTCAATGAGATGGAGCAAGGCAAAGGCCGTTGGGAACGAAATCCTCAGCGATACTTCGTGACTTTGTTCGGCGACCCCAGCGGACGCGCGGGTGACGATGGCGATGAAACGGACGGTGACGAAAGCGAGTCCCATGATGATCGATGGGGGCTGAGTTTCGAAGGACATCACCTCTCGCTCAATTTTGTTTGTCGCGGCAATTCGGTACTCGACAGCACGCCGCAGTTCCTTGCTTCGAATCCCGCGACGGTGATGCAGGAAACAACCGTGACGCTCGGAAAGGGGACAGCCGTTCTAAGTCGTGAAGAGCAACTCGGTTTCAAACTCATTCATTCGATGTCCGAGGAACAGAAAGATGCCGCGGTGATCGCCAGCGAGGCGCCATCGGAAGTCCGGTTCGCAGGAAAGCCGCAGCCCGAGGTGACCAAGCCGGTAGGAATCTCTTACGCGAAACTCAACCAGTCGCAGAAAGATCTATTGCAGGACCTCGTAGCGACCTACACCGACATCGCAGCCGAGCGGGTTGCGCAAGAACGCCGGGCCAAGATCGAAAGCGACGGATGGGAGGGTGTGCGATTCGCGTGGGCAGGGGCGTTGAAACCCGGTATCGGTCACTACTACCGTGTTACCGGAAAGAGTTTTCTGATCGAGTTCGTCAACACGCAGTCCGATCCGGCCGGCAATCCGGCGAATCACATTCATTGTTTCTACCGCGATTTAACAGGCGACTTTGATCTCCCGGTCGATCCGCAAAACTGATCTCGCCGGATAGGCCGTTCTGTCATATCCCTGGTCCGATCGCGGTGTCGCCTGCGTGGCATCAAGGTTTGGGAACGTGGCGATACTGACCGAAGTGATTTTCGGCGATGCGTCGCATTCGGTTTTCGCCTTCGCGGCTGTAGTAACTGATCGTGTGGATGATGCTGACCGGATTGCTTTCGCCGAAAAGATTGGTGACCCGATTTTCTTCTTGCAGGAGTTCTTCAATCCGAGCCGGGAATTCACCGTCTGAAAGCAAGAAGATGACGTCGGGTTTGAGATCGTTAAGTGCGTAGGTTAAGGGTTCGTAGGGAGCTTTCCCGCGATCCATTTCGATTCGCATCGCCCAGCTTTTGAGACGCTGTTTGTTTTCGGTGGTCGCGTAAACACTGCGAGGTTCATCTTGGTCGGCTCGCGTGATTCGCATGTAGTCGCACTTGGTGTCGTAGAAGATCACGTAGAAACGTTGTTCGGCGCCGAGCATGTCAATCGATTCGAGCAGCGCTCTCCGCGCCGAGATAAAAGCGTCACCCATGCTTTTTGAGCTGTCGACGAGATACACAAAGTGATTTCCGCCGCCTTCGACGCCACAGAACTGCATCTTCTTCTGCGAGTCGGATTTGAGAGATTTTAGGTTCTTCGTTGTTGTTTTCTGCGGCTTCTGAAACAGTTGCGTAGCGGGTGATGCCGGAGAGGTTAATCCGTCGACTTTGGGAGTGACCTCGACCATGGCCATTTCGCCCATCGGGTCGATCTCGTATTGAGTTTCGTCGGGCGTGGATTCGGAGGGCTCCGTTTCAGGTTGAACCGTTTCGATTTGAAAGGTTTCCATGGCCTGTTCACTGACCTCGGTGACCGACGCCGAAATGGCGACTTGGTCTTTGGGCACCACGTTGGAGAGCGTAAAGCCGGCTAGGCAGATGAAAATGATCGCGTGCACGGCGGCACTGACCATCACGGCGAGCGAATTTCGGCGGCGTGGCGGAGCGGCCTCATCTTCGCTGAGTTGCACGTCGCTCGGTGGCAATGGTTCGGCGACGGCATCCGAGAACGGAAACTCTTGTTGATCGGTTTCCGGTGTCGGTGAGACGTCTTCGACAGAGTCCGGGTCGGCAATGATTTGCGGGAGATCAGCGTCGATTTGTGGCGAATCATCGTCAAGCTGGGTTTCGGTAGCCGCTAGCATTCGCGGACGTTTGACGGATGTGTGTTTCGTGTCGAATCGAACTTCGGGGGCAGAACGTTGGCGAGCGACACGTACCGCTTCCCAACTGTCGAATCGGTGATTCGTATGTGTCTCGTTTGGCGGCAGGTTGTTTGGCGACGGGTTGTTTGGCGACGGGTGTTTTAGAGAGGAGTCGTCTCGTGGTGGACCTGTTAACTCCGATGGTGGTTCGCCGTTGGCGGACGCTGGTTCTATTGAGACATCATCGAGTCCCATTTCGGCCAATTTTGCCGGCGGAATTGTTTCGCCCGCATCGATACGGTTGAGCAGCGACTGCAGTTGCTCGGCGGAGGCGTCGAGTCGCGATGCTTTTGCTTCCAGGCGGGCGGCTTCGGCTTGCCGGCGGACGCGAACCAATTCGTGCAAAATGACCGCCCGATGTTGATCGTTGGATGCACCGGGTTTTTTGTCATTGCCGGTGTTTGGGCCATTCGGGCGATCAGGTTCGGGAAGGTTCATTTGACTTCGCCGGGCTTCGTTTTGCGTCTAAACGGATTCGAGTAATTGATGGAACTCACGGATCCAGGCCGGATGTGCTGGCCAAGCGGGGGCAGTGACGAGGTTTCCGTCGACGTGGGCCGTGTCGAGGCCTTCTCCAGGCGTGACGTAACGCCCGCCGGCGGCGGTTACCTCGGGGGCAACGGCCGGATAGCTGCTGCATTCGCGGGCGTTGAGAATCCCTGCGGCGACCAGGATTTGAGGGCCGTGGCAGATCGCGGCGATCGGTTTTGCGGTTTCGGCGAAGTGACGAACCATGTCGAGTACCGCGCTATCGAGCCTGAGGTATTCCGGTGCGCGGCCGCCGGGAATGATGATTGCGTCGAAGTCAGCAGGGTCGACTGTGGAGAAATCGGAGTTGATCGCGAAGCGGTGCCCGGGCTTTTCGGTGTAGGTTTGATGGCCCTCGAAATCGTGGATCGCGGTAACGACCGTATCACCCGGGCTCTTTCCGGGACAGGCGGTCGCCACCTCATGTCCGAGCATGAGGAGCATTTGGTAAGGCACCATTGCTTCGTAGTCTTCCACGAAATCGCCGACGAGCATGAGGATCTTTTTGCCGTTCGCAGCCATCTTGATGATCAAACCTGCCTTGGTAGAAGGAGATAAGTGGGAACGCGGGAGTCTCTGTGTAGTGTACAGAATGACCTACCTTGCTGTGATAACCGGTTCAGCTTAACCCGATTCTGCTGCGGAGTAGACCAACTCGACGTTAATATTTGGCGTTTCTGTTGGAGATGGATTATTATCGACTGCGATTCGTGCCCTACGAATTCACGCTCATCTTCTTTTCCCACCGGTCTTGGATCTCTCCATGAGTCGCGTCCTTCCGTCGCTTTCGGACAGTTCACGCTTTCGTCGTTGCCGCGATTTTGCGGCGGGTTGCATCGTCGTTTTAGCAGTGATCGGTAGCGCAATCACTGCTCAAAAATCGGTTTGCGCGGCCGAACGTGACGTTTTACTGCCGAGAGACCTGCAGCATGTTGATTTGGTGCAGGCGTGGCGTCGTTTATTGAGCGTGCCGGCGGGACAGCAGTCGATCATCGATCACTCGATTTATGTGCACAAATCGTTGGTCAAGCAATTCGTCGAGGTCGTTGAGAAGTCCGATGCCGGTGAAGGTCCTGCGGCGGATGTGGCAGGCGGTGAAGCGGCAGGCAGTGAGAATGCAGGAGAGTCGGCTGGCAAACAAAAAGCTGCAGAAGATCGAAAGGTCTTCGCTCGATATTTGCTCGAGGTTCCCGATGTGCCCGAGGGCGAACCGGTCACGTCGGTTGCCCGCAAGACACGAACGCTGACGATGCTCGACCGCATGACTTTTGGTGGTCGGGCGAGCTTCGCGACGAGCGGATTGTTGGATCGAGCCGAAGCGGAACGCAGGGCCAGGAATGAGATCCGACGGCTGAAACTGCGAGGGATTGAAGCGGAGATTGGATTCCGGGAAGTCCCCGCCATTCGAATGTACACGCTGTCCAATGACGGGACCGTCGAGGCACGCGACGCAGAATCCGGAGAAGTCATCTGGTTGCAACGGGTCGGGGACCGAGTCAGGGGTTACAGCGGATTTGGTGTGGGGGAGAAGTATCTCTCCGTCCTCAATGGTGGCGAACTGATCAAGATGGACGTCACCAACGGTGAAGTTTTCAGCGTCGATCAGCTTCGTTATGTCCCGATGGGAGGACTGCGGCACTGCGGCGCCTGGGCCGTTATCCCTTCGATCGGGAACCGGATGGTCGGGTATCCGCTGGACAATACCCACCGTGATGTGTTCAAAGAGATCGTTACCGGGTCTGCGGTGGCTCCCCCGACGCTTGCGATCGGTCAGGAGAAACTGGCTTGGGGGACGACTGCGGGTTTTCTTTACGTGATGGAAGCGACCGGAGAGCCTGAGATTCAATTCCGGCTCAATACAGACGGGGTTGTCGGTGGTGCACCTGCGGCAGCTCCCGGTGGGCGGTTCTATTTCGGGGCGGCGTCCGGGCAGATTTATGGTCTTCGTGCGACGCGTTCGGGCGAAGTGATGTGGAGTCGCCCGACCGGCGATCCGATTTTCGATTCCCCGGTGTTCTTTGACGAAAAGATTCTGTTCCGTTCCACGTACGGGAACCTGATGTGCGTCGACGCTTCCACCGGGAAGGACATTTGGGATGGATTATCCGGAGGCATCTCGCAGGTTTTGGGTGTGCTGGAAGATCGGATCTACGCCCGATCGCTCAGTGGTTCGCTCGTGGTGCTTGATGTTGCTGATGGCAGTATCGTGCAACAGTTGCCTGGGATCAGCCCGAAAGTGTTAGAAACCAACATCGTCAGCGACCGGCTGTACTTCGTGAATAAGGCCGGTGCCGTGCAGTGTTTGCATCGCCCCAGTGCCGATATGCCAACGTTGGCGGCGTCGACCGAGCCAGTCAGCTCGGATGAGGAAGAAGGCCAAGACGCTGAGAAAACAAAGAAACCGGCGGGCGGAGCACCTGCCGGCGGCGACCCATTCGGTGGCGGAGGCGACCCGTTTGGCGGCGGGGGGGCTGACCCATTCGGAGGCGGAGCGGATCCGTTCGGTGGTGGTGGAGCCGATCCATTCGGCGGTGGCGGAGCGGTGGATCCGTTCGCTCCGTCCGGAGACGAAAACGCCGACCCATTCGGCGGGTTCTAGACGTCCGTCGAATTGGCGGTGTCCGATCGCGGCGATTCGCAGCGGCAGACGGAACTTGCCGGCGGGCATCTTTGTCGGCAGGGTTGAACTGTCGGCGGGGGTGAGCTGTCGGCTGGAGAGAACAGTCGGCAACAAGAGAACTGTGATCCACGAGGATGGCCTCCCGGCGACTGGGACAATTGCAGGCAATGGTTCGCCGCGTGTTCTGCCGATTGCTTAAGGCCTTGTCGCTTTCTGTTGCGATCTGAACTTCAGATTCAGCCGCGGATGGGTTCGGGAAACGCTGGAGCAGACACCTCACGCTCAGGGCGATTTTTTGCTACAATCCGCCCCCGAAGTTTGTGTGTTTTCGTCCTGGTTGGTCGGCTTTGCAGCCGCCGTTTTATGAGCGATTCTTCCTCCCCAGACCCCTCCGTTTCTGATTCGACACCAAATCCAGAGGCGGACGATCCCAGCGTTGCTGTTTCGTCGCTAGGTGAGGCGGGTGGTGAAGGGGCTCATATCTCCCTCTCGGCGAATTCCGAGTACACCGACAAAGACCTGCTGCATTTGTCGGACCTTGAGCACGTTCGCGAACGGCCGAGTATGTACATCGGGGATACGTTTTCGCGGGGATTGCACCACCTCGTTTACGAAGTCGTCGACAACTCGATCGATGAGGCGATGGCTGGCTTCGCAAAAGCGGTATCGGTAGTGGTGCATACCGATGGCAGCGTCACGGTCGAGGATGATGGGCGTGGGATTCCGGTCACCCGGCACGATCAACTTTCCGAAGAACTCGATCGGGAGGTCAGCACGCTCGAGGGTGTGATGACGGTGCTGAAATTTGGCGGCAAGTTTGAGAAAGGTGCTTACCAAACCTCCGGTGGTCTACACGGCGTCGGTGTGACGGTGGTGAACTTCCTCAGCCAATGGGCCGAGGTCGAGGTGAGCCGTGACGGATTCACCTGGACGCAGGAATATGAACGCGGTGTGCCTACCGGTCCGGTTAAAAAGGGCAGGGCGACCAAAAAATCGGGGACGAAGACGACGTTCAAGGCCGACGGCCAGATCTTCTCAACGACCAAGTACGTCTTCGATACTCTACTCAAACGCCTTCAGGAACTCGCGTTTCTTAACAGCGGCGTGCGGATCAAGTTCCTCGACGAGCGGAACGGCGAGGGTGGCGACTTCCAGTACAACCAAGGGATCGTTGAGTTTGTTCAGCACCTCAACCGCGCCAGCGACCCGTTGCACGCGGATGTAATCCATATTGTCGGGCAGCGCGACGGCGTCGAATATGACATCGCGATGCAGTACACCGGCGAGTTCACCGACACGGTGCAGTCGTACGTCAATAATATCCATACGACCGAGGGCGGGACCCACGTTTCCGGCTTTCGGTCGGCCCTCACCCGGACGCTGAATAACTACGGCAAAAAAGAGGGGATGTTCAAATCGACCACCCCCACGGGCGACGACTTTCGCGAAGGCCTGACGGCTGTGATCAGCGTTCGCGTTCCGCACCCGCAGTTCGAAGGTCAAACCAAAACCAAGCTGGGCAATGGTGAGGTCGACGGCATCGTGACCAGCGGTGTTGGTGAGGCTCTGTCCAAATACCTCGAGGAAAATCCGCGGGTCGCCAAGACGATCGTCCGCAAAGGTCTGCTCGCCGCCGAGGCACGGGAAGCTGCCCGAAAAGCAAAAGATCAACTGCGAAAACGCAAGGACGCGTTGGGCGGTGGTGGACTGCCCGGAAAGCTCCGAGATTGCATCTCCAAAAACATGGAAGAATGCGAAGTCTACCTGGTCGAAGGTGATTCGGCCGGTGGATCCGCAGAGGGAGGCCGGATGCGTGATTTCCAGGCGATCTTGCCTCTGCGCGGTAAAATCATCAACGCCTACAAGAGCCGCGAGGACAAGGTTCTCGCGAACGAAGAAGTGCAGTCGATGATCCAGGCGATCGGTACCGGGATCGGTGTCGACCAAGATCTGACTCGCCGCCGGTACAACAAAATCATCATCATGACTGACGCCGACGTCGACGGCAGTCACATCCGCACGCTGTTGCTCTGCTTCTTTTATCGGCAAATGTATCAACTCGTCGCTGCCGGGCATGTTTATGTCGCCCAGCCGCCTCTGTTCCGCGTCGCTCACGGCAAGTCGCGGTATTACGTTCAGAGCGAAGAAGAGATGAAGGCTCAGTTGCTCGATCGCGGTCTCAATGACACCATCTTTGAATCGGACGACGGACGCCGGGTCGAAGCCGATAAGATGCGTGAACTCGCCGAAGCGCTTGCGAGCATGGAAGATGCGATTCTCGCCCTCGAACGGCGTGGCGTGAGTCTTCGTGTTCACGCGATGAGACTCGATCCGGTAGCTGGCAAATTGCCCGCCTTTTTGGTGACGTTCCAGGGCGAAGAGCATTGGTATCACACTCTGGAAGAGGTCGAGCAATTCTTGACCGAACGTGGTGCTCACCTCGATATCGAAGAAGACGAATCGCTGAGCGATAACGCCGCCGATGGTGAAAAGACGGAACCCAAACCGCCTGCGGAAGAAGCCGAAGAGCGAATTGTTGCTCACCTGACCGAACTGCATGAGGTGCGCACAATCAATAGCGGACTCAAAGAGTTGCAAACGCTCGGGTTCGGATTGGACGATTTGATCCCGGCCGATCGAACGGGTTCCACCACGCCTCGGTTTGAATTGATCCGCGGGGAAGACGTGCGTCGACCGATGGAGGATTTGCGGGCACTGTTGCCTGAAATACGAGCCGCCGGTGAAAAAGGCTTGGCAGTCACCCGATTTAAAGGTCTCGGTGAAATGAACGCGGAAGAGCTTCGCGAGACGACGCTCGATCCGGCCAACCGCACGCTCATTCGAGTCAACCTGTCTGACGCAGGAGCAGCGGACGAAATGTTCCGTCTGTTGATGGGAGACAAAGTTGAGCCGCGGCGTGAGTTCATCGAAACGCACGCCTTGGAAGTTCGCAATTTGGACGTCTAGGCCTTCCGGTCACGCTTCGCAGGCTATTCATACGCTGTGGGGCTGTCTGATGACGCGCACCGGTTCCTGTGGCCGCTTAGTGAATTTCGTCGTAGAGGATCCTTCCGGCGAGCCAGATGCGGAACCGACGGATCATCAGTGTTCGAGAAAAATGGATCTCCACCTTCATCCGGCGGTCGTTCGCGTCACCCCACCCCGGTTGGATCGCAACCGACTCGGGGACTTCGAATTCAAAGTGGGGCTGGATGCGCAACCAACTGATTCGAAACCAGCACGAATTTCCGTTAATTTCAACGGTTTGCCGGAACCACCATCCACTGTACGTAAGTGTCCCGGCTAGCGGGTGGTTGATCTCTATGACCCGGTACAGGAAGTTTCGTCGCCGTAATATCGCGTGTTCCGCAAAAACGCCTTTCTCCAGAGGAGCGGACGCACTGATCGAAAACGGATTGGCAAGGTTTTTTCGCACTTTCTTTTTGAGAGCAGTGTTGAATTCGCGGACTCGTTTGCTTAATATCCAGTTGAATACTTTGCCTAAGTTACCAGTTATCCGGGCTGAGCACCTACAACTACGATGAAATTCACCATGAAACGATTACTTGCTTTGGTTTCGGTATGCAGTTGGGCCGTCTGTGGCTTATTTGCATCGAACGTCACTGCTCAGTCCACATCGCTCGGTGTGACTGATCACCTTACAGTACCGCAATGGGTCAACCCGAAGACCCCTGGCGAGTTGAGCGGACGCATCATTTTACCCGCTGCCGATGGTTCTTCCCAACCGATCGCCGACGCGACCGTCGTGATGACTGACCGCGATGGTGAAACCGTCCGCGGTCGCACTGATGACGCTGGGCAATTCGTGATCAGCGGTGTTAACCCAGGTGTCTACGCTCTGACCGCACGTGCCGACGGGGCGTTCGCTTGCTGTGCGATGCACGTCGTGAGCGAAGACATGGCGTCGGCAGAAGTTCTGCCTCGTGAAGTCGAGGTTGCTGCGGCAGCAATCGACTACACGATTATCAAGACGGCAATCCTGCGTTACCTCCCACCGATGAGCCAAGACAATCCATATACGATCGCGGATGCGGATCTGAAGGAAATCTCGAGCCGCGTGGTTGGTGAGAATCTGTTCCGTGTTAGCCAAACCGATGGTGGTCTCAAGGGTCGCATTCATGTCGCCGGTGCGAAGGGTAAGACGCTCGGCGATGCTGGGCTGCTGAACATCTTCCTGGTTCACAAGGGAGAGGTTGTCGATCGAGTGCTTTCGAATCGTAACGGTGCTTTCGTGTTCGAAGATATCGCGCCCGGTGAGTACTCGATCTTGGCAATCGGTCAAACTGGCCTGGGAATGGCTGGTTTTGAGTTGGTGGATGAGGCACTGGCTTCCCAAGCCGATAGCAGCGTATTGGTGGGCTCCGAAGGACGCACTTTGGTAGCGGCTTACAACGATCCTTGCTGCTGTTGCTGCACCGAATTCTCGATGCAAATCGCTCCACTCCCACAAGCGATTGAGTCGTTCGAAGAAGTTATCTACGAAGAACCACTCGCGACCGAAGAAGGCGTCGTTGTCGATCCCGCGATGGATCCAGCAATGCAGGGCGCGGTTGATCAGTTTGGCAACCCCATCGGCGGTGAAGGATTCGGTGACCCAGCACTCGGCGGCAGCGGAGCACTCACAGGTGGCGGCTATGGCGGTGGCGGATTTGCTGGCGGAGGCGGCGGATTCGGTGGTGGTGGCGGATTCGGCGGTGGTCTTGCTGGCCTAGCCGGTCTTGCTGCGATCGCAGCGGTCGCTGATGACAACAATGACCCATTGCCAGGACCTGCACCACCAGCCAGCCCTATCCGCTAAACGGCAATCGCCGCAAGCGTATACTGAAATTCAGTGCCTCGAGAGCTTCGGTTCTCGAGGTTTTTTTGTAGCTGTTGGGCAACGTTCGGCAGTCAGTCTGGAACGGTTCAGGCGTTACCAAGATGCGATGCGTTCGAATCGCATGGGGCTGAAATATTGGCCCGCACAGCGGTGTCGCCTCGCTCTGGGACACGCAAACATGCGATCCGGTCGGCGTTTCGGCTTTGCCCCTTTTCTAGTTCGCACAATGTGTCCGACGGTTGTGGTGGCGATGCAACCGGCTCAGAATAACGACGCGGTATCCCGAATCAAATTGATTAGTAGATTGAGGCAAACATGAGTGTTGTAGGCGAAGGTTCCGAAGCTGAGATCCAGGCTGCTGCGTCGGCGGCAAGAGACCGGCTCAACGAGCACACGCTCAAGACGGTCCACTGGCACTTCAGCGACGATACCGGTTGTCCATTCTGGCTAGAAAAGAAGGCGGAGCTGAAATTCGATCCCTTGAAGGACGTCAAATCTTTCGACGATCTCAAGAAATTCCCGCATTTCGAGGATGAATGGCTCCGAGGCGGACCGATCCGACGCTGGGTGCCCAAAGGGCACGCGGGAAAGCCCGTGTACGTGTTCGAGACCGGAGGCACGACAGGCATACCGAAGAGCCGGATGGTGATCGAGGATCACTGGACCGACTATGAATTGTTCAGCGACACGCTCCCGGACAAATACTTTCCCCGCGGGGCGAACTGGTTGATGCTCGGACCTAGTGGTCCGCGACGATTGCGGTTGGCGGTCGAGCACTTGGCCCAACATCGCGATGGCATTTGCTTCTGCATTGACCTCGATCCACGTTGGGTCGTGAAATTGATCAAGAAGGGTTGGATGGAGCATCTCGAGGAATACAAGAAGCACTGCATCGACCAAGCGGTCACGATTCTGACTGCGGGGCATGACGTGAAGTGCATGTTTGCAACGCCGAAACTTCTCGAGTCGCTAAGTGAAGCGTTGGAAGAGAAGGGAACGAGCCTGGCCGAAGTCGGCATCACCGGGATCTTTTCAGGTGGCACTGAGTTTACGTCCCAGTGGACGAGGTTCTGTGTCGAAGAAATGTTGGGCGGTTCTCCAGAGGAGAGCGGCATTTACATGACTCCAACCTACGGCAACACGCTGATGGGGCTCGCATGCAGCAAACCGATCACTGCCGCAGACGGTTATAAGATTGCCTACTACGCACCTCAGCCCCGTGCGGTCACCGAAGTGGTAACGTTTGATGACTACGATCAAGTTGTCGGTTATGGCGAGACAGGACGCGTCAAGTTGTACACGTTGACCGATGAGTTCTTCGTCCCAGGCTTCATGGAGCGAGACGAGGGAGAACGCGAACGCCCGTTTCAAACCTACCCGTGGGACGGTGTGAGCGGCGTGCGTCCGTTCCATGAACTCGCCAGCGCGACAACAGTCGGCGTCTACTAGGAATTCACTGGGAAGTCGCCTTGATACATCGCAGTAGGAGCCGCCCGGTCTTTTCAAGGTCGGGCGGCGGATGTTCAGGCGTACCGCTGACAAACGGTTCCTCCATTTCGACTGCTGACTGCCCGGCTAGTGTTGATCGCTAGCGGCAGGGATCGTCGATCCAATCCAGATTTCACTATCAACCCACCCACTCCGATACCCGCCAGATTCCACTCATGATTACCCTTCATCCGCTTCGTTGGGGCAAACAGTACGAGTCCCTTGAGTTCAACGACGTCGTTCACTTCGACACAGGCGAACCGATCGCCCGCATCGGAACCGTCGGCGGAGGAATCGTTGGCCGAGACATGAGAAAAGCTCATCTCGCTCGAGAAGCCCTCCTGGAGGTGCCGACTGACGAGTTGATCGCAATGGGAAAGAAGGCTGCAGACTTATTCGAGAATGCCACCTTGAGCGTCGGCGATTCTCAGCAGAGTGTCGATGATTTCGTTCACCAGCAATCGGCGAGCACGGGACTGCCCGAGCACATGTGTCGATCCAACATGGCGAAGAACAGTTTCGTACTGAGCCGGATGGATGAGATCTTGGAATGCCTTACCCGGGGGTTGGACCTCTCTATTTTATCGAAGGGGTATGGAGATGAAGGCCGTGGGGTGACGGTCAGTTATCAAGCTCAAACGCCTATTCTCGGCGCGATTCTTCCCAACAACTCACCTGGTGTTCATACGCTTTGGTTGCCCGCCGTCGCGTTGCAAATTGGGCTGGCGTTGAAGCCTGGATCGCAGGAGCCATGGACACCCTATCGTATGGTCTCGGCATTCATCGAAGCCGGAGTCCCCGCGTCGGCATTCGGGTTGTATCCCGGAGGACACGATGCCGGCGGAGCAATTATGACCAAGGCGCCCCGGAGCATGATTTTCGGAAGTGCTCAGACAGTTGCACAGCATGCGGGCAATCCTCGCGTGCAGGCTCATGGGCCAGGCTTCTCCAAGATTCTCCTCGGAGATGACATCGTTGATGACTGGGAGATGTATCTCGACGTGATGGTCGAGAGCGTTCTGAGTAACTCAGGCCGCAGTTGCATTAATTGCTCCGGCATTTGGGCCAGTCGACATACTCAGGAAATCGCAGCCGCAATCGCGGAAAAGATCGGCCCCGTCGATGTCTTACCGCCTGCCGATCCCAACGCACAATTGGCAGCGTTCACGGTACCGGCGATGGCGACAGGAACTTGGTCGATGGTCGAGCAGGACCTTGCGGAAAGTGGCGTTACCGACATGACATCGCAGTTCGGTGAAAAGTTAATTGAACGCGAGCATTGCGCTTATCTGCGACCGATGGTGGTGCATGCTGATTCACCGGACCGTGCGGTTGCCTCCAAAGAGTACATGTTCCCATTTGTCAGTGTCGTCGAGTGCCCACAAGACGAGATGCTTCGGCGGATTGGACCTACGTTGGTCGGGACCGTCATCACATCCGACGAGAAACTCATCACCGCCGCGAGTCGATGCGTCGAAATCGATCGGCTCAATATTGGCCCATTGCCAACGAATCGTTTGAATTGGTTGCAGCCTCACGAGGGGAATATCATCGATTTTCTCTTCCGCAACCGGGCGTACCAAATCACGCCGATGCCTACCGCAGCGTCGACCTAAGGGTAAACCTAGATTTACGGGTGAGTGGATTGACCGTCACGCATTCGCCTGGTTGTTTCGTATCAACCGCCATGCACGCTGGATCAATCACTGCATGAACCAGATGGTCGTGATTGACCCGCACTTAGTCGGAAGAAGCGTCGTTTGTAGTCGGATCCGTGTCGGTAGTTTCTTTCTGTGGGCGAAGGCGATTACGGATTTCATGCAGACGCACTGCCATGTCGGCTTCGTGCCCCCGGTTCACCGGTTGGTAATACTGCCGGTCAACTCCTAGATAGTCGAGCTCTACGAAGCCATCTTCGGAATCGTGAGCGTAGAGATAGCCTTCGCCGTGTCCGAGATCTTTCGATCCAGAGTAGTGGCTGTCTCTGAGCATTTTGGGTACAGGAATGACTTCTTTGTCGCGAACATCACGTCGTGCGGCGCCGATTGCGACGGTTGCGGCGTTGCTCTTGGGAGCGAGCGATAGATAAGCGACCGTTTGGCTAAGCGTTAATTGTGCTTCGGGTAGTCCGATCATTTCGCATGCTTGCATTGCAGCGACGGCCATCGGAAGAGCCTGTGGTTCAGCGTTTCCGATATCTTCACTCGCGAGGATTACCAACCGCCGACAAAGGAAACGGATGTCTTCGCCACCCTCGAGCATGCGGGCGAGCCAATAGATAGCTGCGTCAACGTCACTGCCACGGATGCTCTTGATCAACGCGCTGGACAGATCATAGTGGTCGTCGCCGGTCGCATCGTATCCGCCGACGCGATTGGTGAGCGATTCCATCGCGACCTCGCGATCAACTTGTTTGCTGTTATCGGCAACGCTTTCGACGGCAACCTCGATCGCAGCGAGCGCCCGCCGAGCGTCACCATCGGTGGCGGACGCTAGAAACTCGATCGCTTCGTCTGTAACTGTCACGCCGCGATCACCGAGCCCACGTTCGGAATCCTCGACCGCTCGTCGCAGGAGGGACGCCATGGGCTCCGTAGGCAGCGGTTCGAGCATGAACAGTTGGCTGCGGCTGATGAGTGCTCCGTTGACCGCGAAGTGTGGGTTGCTGGTGGTCGCACCAATCAACGAGATGACTCCAGCCTCCACATCGGCGAGCAACGCATCCTGTTGGGATTTGTTGAAACGATGGATTTCGTCGATGAATAGAATGGGCCGTCGTTCGCCTGCAGACACCGCGTCGGTGGCCTTGCGGAGGACCTCTCTCACCTCTTTTACTCCGCTGTTGATGGCATTCAATGAGATCAGTTCGGATCCGGTTTCCTCCGCGATCAGCCGAGCTAAAGTGGTTTTGCCGCTGCCGGGTGGACCGTGCAAGATGATCGATCCGATCCGGCCACTGGCGATCAAACGACGTAGGAGTTTCCCTTCACCTAAGATGTGATGTTGGCCGACAAATTCCTTTAAATTTTTCGGTCGCATTCGGGCCGCGAGCGGTTGGGCGGCGAACAGATGATCGGCTTCTTGTTGTGCGAACAGATCCATTGAGTTCAACGGTGTTACAGAGTTTACGAGGCAAGAGAATGATAGGGTATGTTGCCGTTGCCGTTGGCGTCGGTGTCGCTATGGCGGGCAAGATCGTTTGGATGATCGACGATTGGAAGCGTGATTGGACAACGAACCATGCCCAATTGTCGGCAGCAAATTCTGATCCAGATCTCCGGCCGATCGAGATCAATGCGGGGATGGAAGACGTTGATGGGATGATCCGAGCCTGGGTTCAAACCCAGTCGGCTTGGTCGGTTGTCAGTGACACAAACGGGGAGTCTGACGAGACCCAGTCCAGTATGCGGCGAATGCACCTGACACGCACCACCCCACTGTTTCGGTTCGTCGATGATATCCAGGTCGAATTAACCTCGGTCGGAACGGAGGCCGATGCGCCGACACGCACTCGCGTTGTCGCGGAGAGTCGATCACGTGTCGGTAAAGGAGATTTGGGGCAGAATCCGCGCAACCTGAAAGCGTTGCGAGAGGGGTTGCTCGCGCAAGCGTCCGATCGGTTTTAGAATTATTTTGAGTGGGACGTTCCGTTGAGGGATCGAGAACGCCGCGTCGTCAGCTTTACTTTGGCTTCAGCAGTTTTTCGTACAGCCGAATGTGCCGTTGAATCATCGCGTCCACCGAAAAGTTGTTCTCGATATTTGATTTGGCATTGGAAGTCACTTTGGACGCCAGTTGAGGATCGTTGAGGATCACATTGGTGATTTCGACTATCTTTGCTTCGTCACCTAAATCGAACAGGAAGCCTGTTTCGCCATCCTCAACCAAATCGCGGTTTCCCGGAATGTTCGATGCAACGACTGGTACTTCAGCCTGCATCGCTTCGACGACCGCGTTGCTTTGTCCTTCATACTCGCTGGCGATCCAAAACGCATCGGCGTGCGGCAACAATTGTTGAACGTCATCTCGCGCACCCGCGAATCGCACATGAAGTGGTCGGGATACGGAATCGCGATGTCGTAGCATTTCTTCTCGCTGTGGCCCGTCACCGATGATCACGAGTGTTGTGTCCTGACGAAGGGTGCCAAGCAGTTCGCCGGCCCAGATCAAATCACGGATTCGTTTTTGCGGCCATAGACGCCCCACTGCGACGATCAACTTGCGATCGTTCGCAACCTCTAATCTCTCAAACGCCGTGCTGCGATCAATGGAAGATAACGTTTGAGAAGCTGCCTCGACGCCGTTGGGAATGATTTCAAACTGCGCGCCGTCAATTCCATGAGCGTGATAGAACTCTCGCACTCCTTCGCTGTTGGTTGTGATCGCATCGCTGAGGCGGGCGAGTCGTCGGTCGATCAAAAAGTGCCAGTTGCGTTTCCATGGATCGACACAGCGTTCACTCGCAATGATGACGGGAACGTTGCAGAGTTTCGCGGCGACGCGGCCAAAGCTGTTGGCGGCAAATAGCCAAGTGTGAACCACGTCGGGCTTCCACTGTTTCATCCACTTCGTCAGACGCGACAAGGCGGTCGGATCGAGTTTGAATTTCTTCCCAATCAAAACGACTTCGATTCCAGCCTCGCGGAGTTCTTCACTGCGAGGGCCGTCTCGTGTTAGCAACACAACGCATACCTGGTGACCTGCCTGATGAAGTCCTTTCGCTAGGAGAACAACTTGTTTCTCTGCTCCCCCCCGGTCCATCGTTGGGATCACCAATGCAATTTTCATAGGGCGGTCGAGGGCGATGGCATCGTTCATGCGGACGCAAATTGGAATGCGATACGAAGAGGGCGTGAAACGCGAAATGGTTACTCGGACGAAAAGATAAGAGCCCACTGGTTGAGTTCGTCAGTCAAACTCAGTCGTTTTGCGGCATCCATGGCGACTTCCCATGCGAGTTCTTTCGCCGTTGGGAGGTCGTCCCACACGGTGCGGAACGTCTTTCGAAAGGTGGACGGTTTTTTCCAATCGTACCACGCAAATGATCCGGCGACGTCGGCGTCAAATTTGTCTTCGATCCATGAACGAATCGAATGGTGATCGGCGAGAACCGTTGGTACCGCGTGGCTGATCGCGGCGGGAAGCGTGTAGCGTATTTGGTCCTCGTCCGTGACGACCACGGCATCAACCGCGTTCCACACGTCCGTCATGTCGGGAAATGTGCCTGGAATGGCGACAACGCTGCGTACGCCTTCTGCTTTCAGTTCGGTATGAACCCAATCGTGAAGTTCGCCGTCGCCGAGCATCCAGATCTTTAAGTTTGGATACCGAGCACAAATGATGCGGGCACTCGCAACGATTGATTTCACTCCTTCGTTGGCCGGACCGTTCCCGGCCATGTGTCCGCACCACAATAGTACGTGATCCTGTTTGTCGGTTCGGAGATCTGTATTGATGAGTTCTAACGAATGACGTGAAGATGCTCGCTGTTCTTCGGACACGCGTGACGGGCGTGAGAAACCGTGAGCGACGCGTTGGATTCGTTCGGGGGCGATACCACTTGCAACCAGACAGCGATCGGCTTCCGAATGTCGGGTAAAGATCCTGTCCAGTTCACTGATCGCATGAAGGCACCTTTTGCCGCCACGCGTTTGTCGCAGCCAGACCTCGTCGCTGTCGCCGCCCCAGCCATCACAGATCAGGCCGCATCGAATGAGGCTCGCCGGATTCGCACCGCGTGATTGTTGGACTGCCGAAACAATGCTTCGGATATCATCATTGATTCCGTCGCAAAGTATCCAATCGAATCGATCGGCTTGTTCGGACAACCAGTTAGCTAGGTGCCGAACGTAACGTGGCATGGACCATTCGCCTTTGGGCGCGGCGGCTACGCGATGAACGCGGATGGCGTCGTACAAAAACTCATGTGACCAACTCGATCCGTACCGCGGAGTAACCACTTCCACATGAGTACCCATGGCCGACCATGCGTTGGAGAGCGCCAGCGAGGCGGCTGCTCGTGCGTGTTGACCGGCACCATGGGGCCAGTAGCGACGGGTGACCCACAACACCGCCGAATCGGATCGGGAGGTCACATGCCTGGATGTTGCTGGCAGTTGTACACTCATCCGAATTCGTGCGCCGTGGCGGCAATTTCATCCGGTTCGAGTACTGCGATGTAGGGAAGGTTGCGATACATGTCGAGATAGTCCAGTCCGTATCCGACAACGAACTCATCAGGTATCTCAAAGGCAATAAAGTCAGGGCGAACGCTGTGTTGGTCGGACCGAGTCTTGCGGAGCAGCACGGCGGTGGCAACGCTCGCGGCTCCGTATGTTTCGAGCTCTTCCTTCAGTTTAGCGATCGTCGCCCCGGTATCAAAAATATCGTCCACCAGCAGCACGTCGCGATCCTTCACGTCGATCAACATTTTGGCATCAATGACCAGCTCACCGGGACGGGTACCGCCGCGATAGCTCGACGCCTGGATCACGCCGACGCGTTGTGGCATCGAGAGTCGGCGTATGAGGTCCGCAAATAAAACGACCGATCCCGTCAGGACGGCCACGACGGTGATCGGTTTGCCTTGATAGTGACGATCGATTTCGCCGGCTAGCTTCGAAACGCCGTCGGCCAGTTGGGCTTCTGTAATCAGGGTTCGCACGGGTAGCGGGCTCGAAACGATTGAGGTTGGGTAGTTTGCGTTGGCGTTGACGAATGAGCTGGCGTTTCCGCGAAATGCGATAAGGCCGATGAACGTCGGTTAGCCTAGCCGATGTCAACCGGCAGCCGGAAATCACCGGCGGCAATATTTTGCCGCATTCTTTCGAGGTCGAACAGACGCATGACACCGTCGCAAAAACTCGCACGGGCCCGAAATTGTGTTCTCGCCTTTTGTCGCGAACAATTCCCCGGAGAAGAAACGCAACTCCGAGACTGCATTTTTATCAACGACGGTTTCTATCGGGGACGACGGTTCCACAGCGAAAAGGTATCTGCGATTTGGTTCGCGGAAGAGGACCAGCTGAAGATCCACTCGAGCGACGGCGTCTGCTTGGCGAGTTGGGACGAGGAGGAGCTGGCTCAGCGTTACGCCGAAACGGGGCCGAGCACCCTACCAATGCCGTCCAGGAACGAATCGAGCTCCGATGCGTCTGAGAACGAGACCATCCGTCGGGCCGCGTAGGCAACCCTGTATCGGCATCGACGATCGAATCTGAAAGCCGTTTCGACGGAAGGGAGGCTCGATCAGCGAACCTGCACGCCTTCGATTCGAAAAATTGCAAAATGACTGGCGCCGTTAGGGCCCGCTCCAGGCGGATATTTGTATTTGTCGGGGTCGTAGACGAATTTGCCCTCGACGGTCACCGGCCGCGTGACGAAATCGGTTGTCTTACCGGGCACCATCTCAACCATCACACAGTCAAAAAGTGCGGCTCCCGGGCCGAAACAGCATTCCAGGTTGTCCCGAACGAGCACGAATTGCTCGATGTTGGTTTCCTTGAATAAGGTGCTCGGCAGGATATAGCCGCTGAGCTTCACCTTGCGACCGTTGAGAAATTTGAGGGTCTTGGTCAGCTTCGACGGATCGAAGGGCTCATCTTTCTCGATATCGAACTTCAAGTCGTCGAACGTGATTTTGCCTTTTTCCAGGTCGGCTTGGCTGCTCTTGCGCACTTCGACCTTGGCTCGCCCCTCGGCTTCGCCTCGCATGATGGCACGTCTCTGCTCAATAATCGAGCGAACATCCTGTTGCGTTTCGTCCCCCCTGGTGGTGGAGCATGGTGCCATCCATGCCGACGCAATCACTAGGTAAACCGATGGTGAGATGAACGTCTTCATCGCGAAATTCACGTCCGAATGAGCCATCGGAGAATCCTGAGGGGTTATTTGAACTGATCGACCCGCATCTTATAAAACAAGACGTTGTCGAAATCCGTTTTCTTTTGCGGCATTCGGTTGACCTTGAATGTTCCGGCCAACTTTCGCTTCATCACGTTCGCACGCACCGTATTTCCCGGTGGCAAGCTGACTTCGATCATGTCGCTGCTGCGGGGTTGTCCTCCAAAGCAGCATGTGCCCAAGTCAGGCACGAGGATGAATTGGCGGAGCATCCCGCTGCCGCTGCTGGGGTGAATATAGCCTTTCAGAAAAACAGGTTTGCCGTCAATCGCAAGTGCGGTTTCCGTCGGCTGGTCGGCGGCCTGGGTATCGGCCTGAAGTTTATAGAATTGTACTCGCTCGTAGCCGTCAGGAACCTCGGTCAAGTAAATGTAGGTGTGTTGTCCGACACCGCCAATGAATAGCAGCGAGCAGGCGACCAGCCCGAACGTGGCGAGGCCCTTACCGCTGAACTCCTCCGGGTAGCGTTTGATGGCACGGAGGGCGAAAATGGCAAAAAGGATACCTGGAACTGCCAAAATCAGCATCGGCGCGAACGTCGGCACCAGGCCGACCAAGGCGATGATGAAGAAGACAAGCGACCAAATCGCGCCGCGACTGATCGCCCGGTAGGGAAAATCAACGGTTTCTGGGGTCGAGAATGGTTGGGCTTCGTCAGACATGGCTTCGTGAACGACTGAAAACAGAATTCGAAGGCGGGAAAAATGTGCAGAATCTCAGAGAGTACCCTCTACGCGTCGGAAGGCCAGTCGGTTCTCGCCGGGTTTTGGCACAGTCGCCGCTCGCCATCGAGTGATTTGGCTGCGAACCTAATCCAGGCCGATGGAGCCCTAATCGAGACCTACGGGGATAACGCAACGATCAGTTGTTTTCCGTCGGGCGTGTAGGTGGGATCGAAAGCGCGAATGTTCTCAGGAAGGTTCGGGAACGGCCTTGGATCCAGGACGCCGTCGACCGACAACTGATGCCCGGCGGGGAGTCCCTCGCGACGGCAAAGCGTTGCGATCCATTTGCCGTCAGGCGAAATGCTTGCGACACCACCTCCCGGAACGACGAAGTTCGGAATTTGAGGAAACTGTAACTTCACGATCCTTAGCGAGCGAATGCC
>JBICHZ010000148.1:0-8753 GCA_043101355.1 Rhodopirellula sp. JB044 | reverse complement strand
AGGAACATGTGGAACACTACGACGAACTCGAACGGTACCGCGATCCGTCCCATGTTCACGCCCTTTCACGGGGGGAGTTTGCAGACGCGTTGGTTTCGTCGGGCCTGCGGAGTCTGCGTTTTGCAGAATACAAAGTCGACCAAGCGGTGGAAGAACAGTTGGCCGCTTCGGTGCCAGTCAAAGGCGGGGCGGACCGTAATCCCGCCATCCAGCGAGACGATGTGGAAAGAAACCGATGCGGCGTCGCAGCGTACAACGACCGCGAGGTGCTGCGCTACGCGAAACCCATTGTGGTTGGCGTCGGGACGGTTGCAGATCCGCACGGCCATTAGTGCCAACGACGAGCGTTGCAGCAACCAAGAGAGACGCGTCCACAAACTCGTAGGACGCGTTGGGCTTTTGTCGTGAGGCGACGACCCGCGTTTGGGGCTGCACGCTCGCCTATTTCATGTCGTTCGATTCTTTCACCGCGACTTTAGAATTTTCGGCCGCGTCGAAGACGCGTCGGTTGTATTCGGAGATCGCCCGAACGCAACGCATCGACATCTCGAGTTCGTGGGGACTGAACGTGCTGAGTTTGTTGCGTTTGCGGTTGCTGGCCAAGCCGTTGTTGACGGCGATGGCGGCCCGAACGATCTCGGGTGTTTGCAACTGTTCCGGTGTCAACGACATGGTAAGCCAGAGCAGAATGGTGCCTGTGCTGAACAGCGATTCCTGATCGGTCGAGCCGACGATTTGTCGCGAGAGAGCATTCGGGTCGGTCGACGCGGAATAGCCGAAGTACAGCGGTCCCCACTTGCCGTCACGCCCTTGGAGCTGCATCGCGTGGTCGTGGAACCTCGCGACGTAGCGTTCGACTTGCAGGTGTCGGCCGGTGCGAGGCAGGTCATGTCGGCGTGCACATACGACGTACCGGGTCAGTCCGATCAACCGATCGATCGCGTCGGCTTTGGTGACCGACACTCTGCGGTTGAGTTCTTCCTCGGCGATGCGGTCGAGCGACCAGGTTTCGCCCTCGCTGTTGGTCCACGTGACATCGGGGCTGAGGTAAGTACTCAGTGCAAAGAGGACGCGTGAAAGGTCCACCCCGGAGCGGACGTTGGATTGTTCCCAACGGACCAGGTCACCGATCGTTCCTGACGATTCGCCGATCCGAATTTCGTTCTCGACACTGATCGCTGCCATCGCGAACGTCGCGAGCAGTTCGCCGCGTTTGGATTGCAGGCCGTGGCCGATGCGAGGGATGACGTTTTGCCGTGTCGCCACCAGCAATCGTTTGCCGGCACAGGGATAGTTCCAACAAAGGGCTCCGACGGCGTTGACCGTTTGACGTTTGCGGGCGTTGGTGAGCAATTGCGCATCGCTGCCGAATGCCACGCACGCCTGCATCACGGCCGAGGGCGGCATGACTTGGGTGCTGAGCGGTTGGTTGTACAGATCGCGAGTGGCCCGAATGGCTTTCCGCAGGGCCAGCATTTCCGGACTCCACTCGATCGCGGGCGCGGCGGGAACGCTGTCAATCGATTGCGTGTCACCTTTTGGCTGGTTCGGTTCCTCCGACAACTCCGCGTCGGTCGTCGAGCGATGGGGAACCTGTTCGGCGAGAGATTGGTCGTCGAGCGAAGGTTCGGTGAGTTCGAGAGCAGCGATCTCGGCTTCGTCTTCTTGCTCGGCATCGATTTGAACTTCGATCTCGGCGTCAGTGCTTGCTTCGCCGTCTTCGCGAGCTTCCTGCTCGAGCGGCGGCAACTCGTCGTAGAGCTGAGCGGCGAGACGATCCATCACTGCTTCGCCGGTCATCTCCTCGTCGTTCGCCGGCGCGTTGAACGTCAGTTCGTCGTCGGACGCGTCGAGGTTGGCGAGAGCCTCATCGAGAGTCATGTCTGCTTCGTCGCTGTCCATCTCCGCGTCATCGCTGGAGTCGCTCCCTGCGGAATCGATCGGGGCAGGTTTTGCCGAAACTTTGGCAACGTTCAAACTGAGATCGAGATCGGTGGTGGCTTCCGCCATTTCCGTTTCGGCGGGGACGGGATTGTCCGCCGTCTGCGATTCGACTCGAAGCGGCGACGGTTTTTCATCGACAAACGTGGGGATCGTCGGTGGTGCGATCGGCCGTGGCATGGGGCGACTGACCACCAAAGGGCGGATCATTTGGCCCATCGGCGGCACCGGCGGTTTGGGTTTGTCTTCCTCGTCGTTTTCGCCGAGGAACGCGCCGAAGAAGCCGCCTCGTGGGGCTGCTTCGGTGGGCTCGGTTAGCATCATGAAGCTCACGAAGCCGACCAGCAATTGCGGTAATACGGAGACCATCCACCGGCGTTGCATGATCAAAGAATCCTTTCTTGATGACATGATGAAATCGCTTATCGCTTGCGTCGTGAGTAGGTGCGTTGCTGCGTTTGGTTGGTCGCCGTGCGTCGTCGCTGGGTGGATTGCGACGTCTTCTTCGGTGTCGGTTTGATCTCAGGGCTGTATCGATCGATCAGGAACCCGCCCGTGCTGCCGCGCCGCGAGATGGTGTTGTTTCGCACGCGGCTGCCGTATCCGTCCGTTCCGCCATGATCGACGAGGAAGCTGAAGTTGCCGCCGCAGTGTGGCATCTCGTGGTAACTGATCGAACTCGATGCGTAGCCTTGGCTGTAGTTGCGGTAGCGGTCGTCGCCGTCGTAGTCGAACAGGATACCGAGTCCGGCCTGCGAACCGTTGCCTTGGGTGGTTTTGCCTTTGGAACTGTATTGGTCGTTGCCACTGAAATCGCTCAGCAGCCCGATCGACGCATCCCATGCGTGACCGAGTCCCATGATGGTTCCGTTGTACGTGTCGTTGCCTTCATCGTCGAAACAGAAACCCGCGGCATAGTGGCAACCAAAGCCCATCCCGAAACGTTGGAAGAGTGGTTCGCCGCGACGACCGCCGGAGAAACTTTTGACGGTCGCTCCGACGCGTTGGTCGTTGCCGCCGAAGTCGCGGGCAAAGCCAAGGCCGAGCCAATAACCGCCCCCGTGGGACAGGTAGTCAAACTCATAGATGTCGTCGCCATCGCCGTCGAGCATCACGCCGATCCCGCCACTGGCAACGGATCGAAGCCCGGCACCGACGCCTTGTCCCCAACCTTCATAGCCGGGCGTCGGGTTGTCCTCGTCGTCGGCGTACGAGCAGATGAAGTAGCCGCCGGTGTAGTAGTGATCTTTCCCGTCGAGGTCGACCAGCATTCCGAAACCGAGTGGGCAGCCCATGCCTTGGGTCCACATCGCGCCTCGGTATTGGTCGTTTCCGTCACGATCGAGCAACAGCCCGATGCCCGCGAAGGCTTGGCCTTGAACGCGGCGGAAACCCGTGTAGCGATCGTGGCCGCCGTGATCGACCAACATTCCGACACCGCCGAGGCAGGACGCCTGTGCCATGTCTTTGGCTTGATAGGTGTCGTTGCCCTCGAGGTCGACCAGCATGGCGACGCCCAAGATCGCGCTGCCCTGGATTCCCGGTTTGGTACCGGTGTAGGTGTCGTTTCCGGCAAGGTCGATCGTGATCAAGACGGGACGATCGAGCGAAACGGTGCCCTCCCGGTACACGTCGTTTCCGCCCAGGTCGATGACGACGTTCACGTCCGACATCGCGTCGAGGTCGTAGGTGTTCGATCCTCGTCCGCCGACGATGATCGTTCCGGCAGCGGTGTCGATTTTCTTGACAACCGACCCCGATACGCCTGCGACCCGGATCGGAGAGTCTTCGGGGAGACGTTTGAGTTGCGATAGGAAGTTGCGATCGGCCAACGGAGCCATCGTTTCCGCCGCGTCATGCAGAGAACCGCGATCGATCTTTTCGAGCATGTCGCAGATGCGTCGCCCGCGGCCCCGGTTCGCCAACGTGTAGCCGACATCGTTTTGCGAAACGAGAATCGGGTAGAGTTCTCGCTGCAGTTGGCTGAGTTCGGCCGGAGTCAACGGAGCGAGGGATTGTGTGTGACTGCGTTGTACCCTTTCGAGGACATCACTGACGAACGTGAGTGGATCGTTGGTGGACTCGCCGAACCGGACGCTGGCTTCGGTCTTCAAGGGGACATCCATCTTTGACCGGGCGATCGCGAGCGTTCGTTCGAGGCCACGATGGTCGTTTTGAATCGACTCGAACAGGCGACGCGTGAACGCTTCCGATTCGGCGGGCGTCGTCAGTGGGTTTCGCATCAAGTGATCGTACCAGTCCAACCGGCAGTTGCCTGTGACTTCGTTCACTCGTCGGGTGCCGGTCGACAGGTTGAGTTGGTACCCGGTGTAATTTTGGAACTGCAGTAGGTTCTGGCTGAGTTTTCGTTCACGCAGTCCCGCTTGGATCTCTTTGTCGAGAATCGCAATCTTCGACGCCGGTGTGTCGGCGATCGGCTTGGTCGACGCGGATGCGGGCAGGACCACCAGTGTCTTGCCGATTTCGAAATCCGAACGCGCGTCGGTCTCGTCGGCCGAAACCGTTTCTCCGGTTTGGGCGAGGATGCCGCAACCGATCATCAAACCATAGAACGGAACCGTTCTGACGGCGGTCCGCCATCGCAAGCACATGTTCCGAAGTCGGCGTTTCATCCTTGAACTCTCCCGTTCTGGCAGGTCTTTCATGAGCACGTTTGGGGGCTCCCCGTGTTGATTCTCGGCTTTCACATTCAGGCTCATGAAGGACAGTTTCGAAGTGCACAAAGATATTGCGGGTGTGTGACCGGGCAGCACGGCAAGTGATCTGCTCGGCACGATTTGCGCTCGCTGCACGCCGGAATGATGCACAGACGCACGCCGTGAATTCTGAGCGGATAGGAAGGCAGGTTGGCGGGAACACTGTCCCGAGAGGCGTACGGTTTCTGCTCGTTCTTTTCAACGGAAACCGCGGCAGGTGATTGCCAACCGCAGCACGCCTTCGAGCACGTGGGACTCCCCCTTACGTCGGCGGGGAAGGATAGCTCGCTCGAATTGTTCCTTTGCGCAGCGAACGGCTTTCCGCTCTTGTGGAGGTTGCCCACGTTACCAAAGATGCCTTGGCGTCAATGTTTGACAGGCTGAGGAAATTGACACGCAATCTTTATCAATTGGCTTTATCAATTGGTCTAACGAAACCGAGTGACCCTGCCGGATCTTACGTCGCGTCGATCACTTCGGTGGCGGCTCGATACCCGTGGGCGAACGCCTCCTCGAACAGTGCCAAACCACTCAGGTCCGTGCAGGCAAAATGGACGTTGCCGATCGGCTCGGCTGCTCGCCGGCGTGCCGGATCGAACAGCGTGCCGACGCGTGGTTGCGGCATCGCGTGCCCCCAAATCATCACGTCGAGCCGGCTGACCAAGCCACGAATGTCGGGATGGGCGAGTTCGAGATCGCTTAGCACGGTCTCGGCGGCCTCGGCCCATGTGAGTCCCAGCAGTTTCACGCGGAGTTCCGCCGGGACGTCGTCCGGCAACGCTTGATACCAGGTCAGCACGGTCGGTCCGTGATCTCGGCCGGTTTGGTGGACCGAGTTGACGTACCCAAGGGAGCCGGACTCCATCACGACGTTGTCCCAACTCATCGGAAAGCCCGACTCCGCCGGACGGTCGCTCACGTGGACGTTCGCGACGATCCAGGATCCGTACGAGAAGACAGCGGGGGTGCCGGTAGGAGAAATGCCGCGTGATCGAGCCAGTTCGGGGCTGAGGATCTTGGTCGCGATGAATTGTGGCACGGCGACGATAACATGGTTTGCCTGCAGAGCGGTTGTCTCGTTGGTTTCCGCATCGACGATGTCGATGGTCAACGGCGACGCGTCGGTGGCGGCATCCACGCGAGAAACCCGCGTCACGGCTTTGCCCAGTTGCAAGCGGTGGCCGATCGATTCGCACAAACGGTCGATGAGAAAGCCGTTGCCTTCGGGCCAAGTCAAGACCGGTTGCGACTCGTCCGACCCGTCGGGAATCCGAGCGGCGAAGTAAAACAGTCCCGCCCACGCGCTGGTTTGGTCCGCGTGGAGGCCGTAGTCGTCGCGGCAGGCGTAATCGACCAACCAGCTTAACAGTGGGGAATCGAAGCCGTTTTCCGATAACCAATCACTCATGGAGACGCGATCGAGTTCCCGCGTCGCCGCATCTTCGGAGCTTTCGGCGCACGGGATGGCAAACAGTCGCTTGCCGTCGTCGCCACGCTGATTCGCCATCGCCGCCATTTCCGATCGAAAACGCTCGAGTTGCTGTTGGTCTTGTTCGGTGGCAATGGAGAAAGGAAACAGGCCCGCGTGCCACTGTCCGTTGGCGAACACTCGCTCTTCCGGTTCGCGGCAGAGATAGTTTTCGGCAGCAATCAGTTTGCGATTGTCTGTTTCCTGGAGCACATCGCATTCGATGAGGAAATAAATGAGCGGACGGTTGTCGGCCATCGGCAAGGGGAGATAGTGGGCTCCCCAGGGAAACCTCATGCCGACTGCCTTATCGTCTTCTCTCTCTCCGCTGCTGCAATGGCCGCTGCGAGAGGTGCCCCCGGGAGTCTGTTCGAGTTCGAGAACGACAAAGTCATCGATCCCGCGATTGAGTAGATGGCGAGCGGCCGACAATCCCGAGGCGCCCGCGCCGATGATGACGCACCGATGATGCTCGGCTTTACCGGTGGCATGTTGCGGCGACGCATCGCCGGATTCTGTGGCGGGTTCTCGGAGTCGATGTCCGAGTCGGTGGTTGGGCATCAACAGTTCACCGCTTGACGGCAACGTGCCGGCAAACATTTTGTCGAGCTGCCCGCAACCGACGCCCGACGCGATCAGGCTCGCGGTCGCGGCCGAACCGAAAGCCATCTCCATGAGTTGCCGTCGCGTATAACGCAGAGGCACGCCGGACGAGATGGCACCGCGTTGCACCGGAGATTCGCGATCGGTGCCGTCCATGCTCAGGTCCCGAGGAACGGCAAACGGAGAAGGTGCTGTGTGGTCGTCGATCCGCTGAAAATTGCGCCGTTGGCAATCAACAGATAGAGAACGTAGCCGAAATACAGCAGTACCATCATGACGCCTTCCAGACGCGTCACCGTTCGCTGGGTTCGCAGGAACACCCAACTCAGTACCGCGGCGCCGATCATGATCGGAACGTCAACGGACTGAATCGACTGCAGGACGTTGATGCCGACCGGCGAAACGATTGCCGAGACACCGAGGACGGCGAGAATGTTCAGGATCGTGCTGCCGACCGCGTTACCGATCGCGATGCCGCGTTCGCCTTTGAGCGTCGCCGCCACGGATGTGACCAATTCCGGCAGCGAGGTTCCGACCGATACGATCGTCAGACCGATGACCGCTTCGGATAAACCGAAACGTCGTGCGAACGCGACCGCCCCGTCGACGAACCAATCGCATCCGAGGATCAATGCGCCGATGCCGACGGCGAGGATTAGCAGTTGCAGTAGGACCGCGCCCGCTTTCTTGGCAAAGCTCGATGTTTCGAGCGGTTCCCCCGCGACGTCGTCGACAAAGTCTTCCATGTCTTCGGATGTGTGTCCCTTTCCGAGTTTGTAGGACACCGCAAAGTAGCTGACCATCGCGATCAAGAGGATGATGCCATCGACGCGGCCGATGTTGCCGTTGTATCCGACCAACCACATCGCGACGCAGGCGGCGACCATCGCGGGAACATCGAACGATGTGATTTGGCGATCGACGGACAGCGCCGACACCGTCGCGCTGACACCGACGATCATCAACATGTTGAACAGGTTGCTGCCGACGACGTTGCCGATCGTGATGTCCGCTTTGCCTTGCATGGCGGTTGCGATGCTGACGGCCATCTCGGGGGCGCTTGTTCCGAGCGACACGACCGTCAGGCCGACAAACCGCGGGCTGAGTTTGGCCAAAATCGCGAGCCGGGAGGCACCGCGAACGACCCATTCGCCGCCGAAGAGCAAAAGCAGAGAGCCACCGAGGAGTTGGGCAACAGCAAACAGCATAAGTACGGTGGTGTGAGTTAGAGGCCGAAGCGAGACGCCGGGATGAGACACTGCGGGGACAAAACGCGACCGGGTCCCGACCGGGAATCGATCTCGGGGACGCCGAGGACGCGGCAACCGTTACGCGAAAGTAAGGCCACGCAAGGGCAACAGTGCGCGAGCGTGCCCAATGCGAAAAGGGACGTGCCACAGCGAAAAGGTATCAGAGTGAGCGGTAGCCGTCATCGTGGCACTTTTACGGCACCATTGCGGGCAACCGTGGGCGCATGAAAAAACCCACTTGCTGAGACCAAGGTAACCATCTCAGCAAGTGGGCAAAGCTCGCGTTGTTCTCAATTACTGAGACAAGCTCAAAAAGTGAGTGTGATCGCGAGTGGGGTGGCCGACCCGAGCGTCAGCCCGCCGACTTTCGTCAAGGGTTTCCACCCCGTTGGCTAGTACAGCAATAATCCACTTGATCACCTCCTTTAGAAAACATTGTTTGACGCGGCGCTCGTCCAGGTGCCAACCAGAACGGACAAGGCTACGTGCGGAAGTTTTGTCACGACGCGTATCGCGACCCGGTGACGACATTATCGTCAACGGTCAAGACGATTGCAATACGGATCAGGTTCGCGCGGATTTGGTGGGCAGAGTCTTTGGACATTGCAGGAAACCGCTTGGAGGCATTGGCTCGTTGTGGCATAGGCCTTTTGTGTTCACGTGTGAAAACGCTTCGCGGTCGGGGCTTCTTGGAACGTTCGGAGGATCATTTTGCAATTCTGGGCGGTCGCGTTTGCCACCCTCCTGTTGGTGACCTATGCGGGCTGTGCGGGT
>JBICHZ010000147.1:0-11667 GCA_043101355.1 Rhodopirellula sp. JB044 | reverse complement strand
GGCAAAACACCAAAGAAAAACTGTTCGGGATAGCGAGCGATGTCTTCAGGGACCATTCGTTTCGTGTCTGCCTCGGTTCCTTCGCCGGGATAGGAGATCTGGATGTTTTCAAGCACGACATCTTCGATGGGATGCCCTGGAATGCCGGCGATCATGATCGGGCCGGCTTTCGCTCTCGCTTTTGCAACTTGCTCGGGAGTTTGTTCGGGAGCCTTTCCTTTGTAGGAGGCGCGTTCCGATCGAGCGGGATCTTCGATCGTAACCTTCGCAACAACGTCCGTGATTCGGATACCTTTGACCGTGCCGACTCCCGCGCCTTCGGATTGCCCACTGCCTGTCGTCGGTCCCGTCGAGGTGTTCTTGGTGTATTTGCGTCCGCGGTTGCCCAAGCGGACGAAGAGTGGCGAACCAACCTCGTCCATGACGATGCGAGAGATGTTGATGTTTTCCATGTGTCCCCCGTCCACAATTTGCAACTTGATCGCACCCATCGGGCAGTCGTAAAAGAAGCAGTTCGACACATCGATGTTGATGAATCCGCCACTCGATGAGGTGCCGAATTTCAAAGCCGCCGTGTTGCTGCTCACCTTGCAGTTTCGCACCACAAAGTTTCGACAGGGGCCCAGCGAACTTTTCAAGCAGATGGCATCATCACCCGTATTGATATCGCAATTTTCGATCAGCACATTCTCACACGCGTCCAGGTCAATCCCGTCATTGTTGTAGTGATTGTTGCGAAACCGAATCGTCACACCATCAATATGGACATCACGGCAGTCGACCAGGTGAATGCCCCAAAATGCCGGGTTCTTGTAGGTCAGTCCTGAGAGAATGACGTTCTCGCAGTTTTCGAACCGCATTAAGCGTGGTCGGTTGTCGCGATTGTTTCGGCCTGCCCGTCTTGGAAAGGCATCCGGTTTCCCACGACCGTCAATGACGCCGAGACCTTCCACTCGAATGTTGGTGGCGTCTTCGGCGTAGAGAAGGCATTCCGAGTTTCCCTCGCGCGCCGGTCGAAGGTTTTTGGTGGGATAGTCTTCGATGTCTTGGCTGCCTAGTAGGACAGCGCCGTAATCCAACGAAAGCGTGGTGTTGCTCTTTAACGTGATCGTCCCGATCACGTATTCCCCCGGAGGCACCCGAACGACTCCGCCACCGTTGCGTGCACAGGCATCAAGCGTTGTTTGGATTGCCTCGGTGTCAATCGTCTGCCCGTCGCCGACTGCGCCGTACTGACGAATGTCAAAAGTCGACGGGGGCTGATTCACCGCAACGTCCTCAAACGGTTCGGCCTTCACCGGCATGGTTGACGGACTGAAGAGCAAGATGCACAGGCCGCCGAGAAGTCCGATGGTGATCCGTTCCCAATAGAAGTTAGTCGTCGCACGCGTGCGTGCACGTTGGGGCAATGTGGTGCGGATTGCGTTCTTCGTCATGGATCGCTCGATTCATTGTATGCCAGGATTGTTGCCGTCCCGAATCGCGTCGACGAGCGAGATGCCCGCCGACAAGCTCGCCATGATCCGACCCGGTTGGGAACGCATCCTAAAGGGAATTTCTCGGCCTCCTATCGTGCATTTGCACGAGGTGTGCGGTGATGTTGCGGTGTATCGTGTCCCGCTGAGCCGGGGATAGCGGTGCTTTCTGGCTTAGTATGCCTCGATTCGGGCGGTCGTCGGTTTTCGTCTCGCTGGCACCTGCTGCTGAAGGATTTCTACATGAAACTGTTCGTCAACGCTCTTTGTCTGACTCTGTTTACCGAATCGCTCGGCCGCCGAGGTGGTGGCCTACGAGATCTGGTCGAGCTGGTTGTTTTGAGTGAGGCCTTTCGCGGTCGCTGAGTGTTGAAGACTCCGAGGCGTTTAGCGGCCGGATTATGGCCGCATTTCTGTGTTGATTTAGAAACGAAATTGAGCATGAAACGAATACGATTTACCGGCATGACACAAACATGTGATGTGGGAGCTAAGATGCTAGGCCAAATACCGGTGACTGCCTGGGCAGTCGTCCTTGTGACTTGGCATGTGGGTGCCTATTCACAGGATGCCAATCCTAAGAACGCCTGGACGGTTGATAGTCAGTCCCAATGGGAGCAGACCTGCGATTCAAAATTGAATTTAGAGTTCGTCGAAGGAATGGCCTCTCCGACGGCAACCGATGCGAGTTATCAAAGTGTCTTGAAACAGTTCTCTGAAAAACGCTCGGCAGATTCGATCGTCATCAACCAGTCACCCGTGTGGCAGAACTGGGAACCGATCGACGATCTCGGTCCGGGATGTGTGTTTGACTCGCCGGTGTTCCTAAGCCTGGGGCCGGACAACTATTGGTTCTTTGCGAGGCACAACGTCTCGGTGGAACGGAAGGCCTGGGACGAGGCGAACGGGCCGTTCGTTGCCGAGTCGGTTCGACTCGATGGGTTTGATTTTGAGGTGGAGACCACTCCGCTGAAAAATCAGTTCCGAGCAGCGGGAGGCAAGAAACGGAGTCTAGGTGGCTACCACGCTTGGCAAAGCCGGGACATGGTTAACTGGGTGCATCATGGCCCGATTACCGACCGGTTTACCGCATGGATGACAACGGCCGAGTTCAAAGACGGCAAGGCGTACTTCTACTACGACTTTCCCAACGATCAGGACCCGCACCTTTATATTGACGATGACCTCTTTGACGGCGTTCCCGGTAAGAAGATGGGGCTGGCTTTCGACGACCCATCGCATGGATCGGATTGTGCCTTCATACGAGACGAACAGGGACGTTTTCATGTCATCTATGAAGATTGGAGCCCGATCCACGCCAATTCACATTCGTTTGATTCTCCGTTGGCTGGCCATGCGGTCAGCGAAGATGGCACCGGAGATTTTGTGATCAAGAAACCCGCCGTTGATGTTCGCACGAATCCGACCGGAGTCATCAAAACGTACACTCACCCGCACTGGGTCAAAGAGGATCCCGAGCGATTCCAAACCGACATCGGTGAATACGAAGTCCATGAACCCGAACAAGACTGTTTTGGCGACTGGGCGGCGATTGGTATCGGAGGACAGTATTACCTCTTCGGCGACTTTGACCCTGCCAGTGGAGAATCAATGAGCGTTGCTTGGTTCACGTCACCGAGTCTTGACCAACAGTTCACGTTCTGCGGCAATATCGGCGAAGGGCACCCAGATCCCGATGTCTGTTTTGCCGAAGGACGTTTCTATCTGGCGACTCAGATGGAGACGGACTACGTCAGTAACGGTCCTTGGGTGGAGTCGGTCGATGTGCGTGTTGGCGTGGATACAGACAACGACGCGGAGGTGGATCACTGGAGCGATTGGCAGACCGTCAAAGAGACCTACGACTACACACCCGGTTTGGTAAAGCATGTTGCCAAGAAAGCAGCAGCAATGGATCTCTCTGGATTGCCGGCCGGTTATGGCTTCCAATTTGAGGTGCGAATCACCGACACGACTGCGAATGAATCCAAGCCGATATTGGAAAAAGTTCAACTGTCCTTCAAGTGGTAGTCGTGGAGGCGTTCGTGGAAGCGGACGGTTTCCCAGGCAGGCGAAACGCCCACAGCCCATACTGGTCAAATTTTCTTGTCTACAGCGGTTTGGACGTCCCACTCGGTGTCTCGTTCAGGACAGCATTACAATTCTTGCAATCGCGAGACGATGCCGTCTTCGTAGACGATGCGGATCGCTTTGCCGTTTCTGTCGAGGCTGCGTCTTCCTGCTTCGAGGATAGCGGTACACAGCAGAGTATCGTTGGCGGTCGCGAGCTTGCCGTTGAAGTCATTGGGCTGGGCGTTGTCTTGACGAATCTCTTCGGCTGCACGCAGGAACACTTCGATGCTGCGATAGCCGTAGCCGTTCTGGCCGGAGAAATACCCGTCGGCGTCCGGCGTGAACTTCATGAACAGTGGGTTCGGTGAGCTGAAGCCATCGCCGTCCACTGCGAGCGAATAACCGCGATGCGCTTGGTCGATATTAACTTCCCCATCATGAGCCATCAGGAAGAATCGCTGCTGTGAATGGACGTCGGCTTTGGGTGCGATCCACGATGACGTGTAGATCGCGGTTGCTTTGTTTCCACTCTCGATGTTTTCCCAGTCAACAGTGAGGGTGATCGTGTCTTCGGTGGGAATGTCCATTCCATGAGCAACTCCCGTCGCGGCCGAGGCTCGAACCACCATCGGGCGTGCACGATGACCGACGGACCACACGTTGAAATCGATATGGTGGGCGTTCAAGTAATAGCTGATGTCGCTCGACTTGCCCGCCCAAGCACGAAATGTATCGAGTTGTGACTTAGGCTGACTCATGTAGGACTGGAAAAAACTGAAATCGCCGAGTTCACGAACACGATCGCGAGCGTCGGTGTACAGCGGGTCCCAACGTTTGTGAACCTCCATCGCGACGAGTACGCCTTTCTCGTTCGCCTTGCGCATGAGTGCCAAGTGTTCGTCAACCGTCTTCACGATCGGTTTGGCAATCAGAACATGCAGCCCCTTCTCGATCGCTTCCATCGCGATTGAATAGTGTGTGTCATCGGGGGTGAACACGATGACGCTGTCGCCGGGGTGTAGCGTGTCGAGTGCCAGTCGAAACGCATTGCTATTGCGTGGGACGTCGTCGGCAGGATAGCTGTCAAAGGTAACGTCCATGTCGCGATAGGTTTTGGCCAGTGCGTTATCAAGGTGCCTTCGGATTGCGGGGAACTTGGTTCCGTTTGTACCGGCCATCAACAACCGATCGACAAGCCCGCGGCGGCGTAGGTCGAACAGCGTCGTGCCAACGATTCCGGCCTTTTTGTCAGAAGCTACTTCGGCGTCAGAAACAAATCCGGTGGTGTATTCGCCGGTTCCTACCATCAGGACGCTCATCTTATTCATCTGTTTTATTCCGATTGCGATTGGCCGCGTATTGTTTACTAAATTGGGTTTGTCAGAGTTTGCACATCAACGGAGGCGGCGAAACGCATCGGAGTCCGGACTTCGACATCGACAAACTGAGGTTTTCCATCGACGACGCCGAGTTGTTGGTCATCACCGCGTGAGCTCAGTGGTTGGTATTCAGCAAGTGTTTTAGATTCAATACCAGATGGCGATCACCGCCGTCTGCTCCTGGCGTGCGAATGAACATCGGGAAACCAACGGTAGCCAGCAGACCGCCTACCAGATGGTCAGATAGGAAATGGAAACCGATTGGTTCATCGAGCCGACCGATCCATCACACGGAGTACAACTTTTCCAGAGATCGTTCGAGGAAGTTTTTTCGGCTCGCCCTGAGGGCCAAGGGCTTCCGCGTTGGCAAACTTAGTGCCCACGCCCGGAAGCTTATGAAACACATGAAGATCGCCGGCTTCGGGATAATGCCACCATGCGTGAACAGGGCCGACACCATTTTTGACGTTTCGTGTTTCATCGGCATTCTTTGGACGCATAACCCCGACCGACGCCCCTGGCTCAGTGTCAATTAACAATGTCTGACCCGATTTCAGGTCGACTCGCATCCAATCGACGTTACCGAAAATACCTTTGAATTCCGGTTTGCCCCAATGCACGCCAGTGATGTTGTCGTTGTAGGCGTTTTCCCACACGCCGAACTGAGGACCTTTCAAACGGTTGCCCCAAACGCGATGTGGTCCCGCACCCAGCCAACGTTTGCCCGCGATATTAGATTCGTCGAGATCAAACCCGACCGCACAGTACGCCACCGCGTCGGCGATTTCCGCGAAGTCGTAATCCAACGCGGCCGACCCGTCTGTCGAAATCGTCCATTGGAATGAGGAGTCGTCGATGAGATTCCTAGAATGAATAACAACCGAGTCGGCCTGTCTTTGGATGTCGACTTTCCATTCTCTCGGTAGTTCTAATGCTTGCTTTAACGTGCCTGCATACAGGACCGGACCGTTACCCAAACTGGTTTTGATTCCAGACACCGAGCAACCGGTCAATTGTCCTGTGTTTGGAGAAAATGACCAAACGGTACTGCCCGCGGTGATGCGGAATGGATCCTGTTCGGACTGCTCGACTCGAGCGAGATTAGTTTTGGAGTCCATGGCAAAAGAAATCTCGGAGGTGCCGATCTGCCATGACCATTTCATCACCTCGACGTTGGTGCGACTGTACGCTGTTAGCTCCAAAACATGGCTCTCGTGATCTTCGGCAGGGAGGGGGAGCGTGAGCGTGCCCTTTTCGCCAGGACCGATGTTGGGGCCATTCATCCGACCTTCCGCACGAACCGAGCATGTCGCAGATTCGGATAACGGACCCGGGCAATCCAAGAGACGCCACCGAAACGAACATTCATTCAAAGATGTATCGTAGTACCGGTTCTCAACAGGAAGTTCGCCTCTGAAATCGGCGGAAAGTTTTTCGGTAGCGATCTGAATCGGCGACCAGATCTCACGAACGGAAAAATAGCTGGCTTCCCTTTCTCCGTTGGGGCCAACGATCCCATCGGCCGATTGGTTACCAGCGGTGTCCAGCTTGCCATCCTCGTCGGTACGTTTAATCGCGGCATCCGCCCAGCACCACAACACGCCACCGACTGCGACCGGGGACTGCCGCATCGTGTTCCAGATGTCTTCTAAACCTGCCCCGTGACCACCATCGTACAAGCCGTGCAGGAATTCGGTTGGAAGATATAGCTGCGGGAAACTGATCCGTTTGAGAAGTTCTTTGTATTCGGGATAGTGTTTGGTATTGAGGCCTTCAAAATAGGTCCACGGATGAATGACCGGGCGATCCTGAAGATCGTAAAGATGGTACAGGTCATCCACTTCCAAATTGAAACCGTTCTCGTTACCGTTGGCCCACAGGATCACCGACGGGTGATTTTGGTACTTGGTGACTAATTCGTAGACGTTGTTTCGTGCGATCGGAGTTTCGGTGACAGGATCGTGCCAATTCGTCAGTTCGGTGATCACCAGCATGCCTAGTTCGTCACAGGCGTCCATGAACTCTTTGTTAGGAGGCATGTGTGAACGCACCAAGTTCACGTTCATTGCTTTGATGGCCCGGGCATCTTTCCAGATTTTTTCCGAGTCGACGGCGCGACCATGAATCGGATCAAAGACATTGCGGTTGACGCCTTGAATCATGATTCGAGTGCCGTTGAGATAGAGGCCCTCTGCGGGACGCAGTTCAAAGGTGCGAAAGCCAAACCGCTCCACTTTTTCCGAAAGGGCTTTGCCTTCGTTCTTGAGCGCCACTTTGACTTGATAGAGGTTCGGATATTCCGGCGACCAGACTTTCGGATTGTCAATTTTCGTGCTGAAACGAATTCGGCCCGTTGCGCCGTGAATCACCGAAGTCATCGGTTCGCCGACGTTCTTCCCCTCGAGCGTTTGAACCTGAGCAACGACTTCGTCGACATACGGTTTGAACTCTTCCCGGAAGCGGGTCGCGTATTGGACTTGCGGGAACACGTCCAAACGCAATGAACCGTCCGCTCGGGCATCAACGGCGACGCGGTTGACGAACTCTCGGGGTTGGACCTCTAGATAGACCGGCCGATAGATGCCTCCAAAGATCCAATAGTCCGCCTGACGTTCGGCTTGGTCGAGTCCTTCGTAGTCCGGCTTCTTTTTAACGAGTACCTCGAGCGTGTTTTTCTTTCCGTATTGGATATTGGTTTTGTCGAGGATGTATCGGAAAGGAAGATAACCGCCGAAGTTTGGAAAGCCGACCGGTTTGCCGTTGATCTTGATCGACGTTTGAGTCATCGAACCTTCAAAAACCAAACGCACATGCTTGTTCTTCCAGGCCATAGGAACCATGAAAGTCGTGCGGTAGGTTCCGGTTTCGTCGTGTTTGGACGAGTACTCGTCGCGTCCGTAGTTATAGTTGCCGAAACCATGCTGTTCCCAGTTCGACGGCACGGGGATCGTAGCCCATTGGCCGCTGCGTCGTCCTGCCGAGCAGAAGAAATCCCATTCCACCGCGTCGGAAGGTCCTTTGCCGGACAGGTAGACACGTTCTGCTTGCGGCGCGGCGTGTGACGCGGATGCAAAGAGGCAGACGAACGCGATCAGGTTAAGCATCTTCATCTTGTTTTTCGCAAATTGGGGGCTTGCAAATTCGCTCGGAAAATCACTCAGGCGCGCAGTGGTCTCGTTTAAGGGGCTCTGCTGAGATCGGCTCCGTTTTGACAAACAGGTCCATTCGACAAGACGCGTTGTTAATTGTCGACAAACAATATCGTTCGAATTTGGGCGAGTGAACATGTCAGTCAGGGAAATCTCACTTACCATTTTGCGACAGTAAATTAGCGGGCTGCGATTCAAGTCCATGTCCTCGTTCGATGGAACCGCAGCGAGGGGCCTATGGCCAGAAGCTATTGGGGGTCCCGGTGAATTCTTTGGCGATATGCCGATGGTGTTTCTCCGCGGACTGATGCAAAGAATCGGGTCAGGTGGGACGGTTCAGCAAACCCGCACTGCATCGCGATTTGCTCCAGGCTGAGTCGCGATTCGCGAATTAACGTTGCGAGGTGTCCCGCGCGGACCGCGCGGCAACGTTGCTGGATGGGTTGGGACAGGTTGTGCTGGAAACGACGTTGCAGCCCGCGCCGGTGGATGCCACTCGCCTTCGCGATTTCATCGACCGTGATCGGTCGGTGGGCGTTGCGTTGAATGAACCGCATCGCTCGCGAAACCGCTTCATCGTCGATCGCGATGATGTCCGACGATTCTCGGACAACGACGTCTCCGGCTTCCGCCGCGATGAGGGTGCACTCGGGTGTTTCACCCCGCATCAGGCGGTCCAATTGCGAGGCAGCTCGATAGCCTGCGCCGTGTTGATCGACCTCGATGCTTGACAGCGGCGGGTTGCAAATGCCGCAAACGACCGGGTCATTGTCGACGCCCACGACCGCCCGATCGTCCGGGACTCTCAAACCGGCCGAAATGCATAGCTGTACAATTCGATGTCCCAGGTCGTCATTGGCGGCCATTAAGGCGACGGGACTGGGAAGATTCTTCAGCCAATCGACGAGAGAGCCTCGTTGTGCTTCCTCGGCAAGGTTGTCTATGGCATCGAGCTGTGTTTGAAAGCTCGAAACTTGAAAGCCTGCTTCTCGTACTTTCTCGGTGAAGTAGCGTCCGCGCTGGATCGCCCACTCGGCTTTCGCTTGACCACAGAAGGCAAAGGAACGAAAGCCACGATCGAGAAAGTGACGGGCAATAGATTCACCAATCGCTCGATCGTCCGTCGTCGCCACGATCGCACCGGGAGCCGTTACTTTACCATACGTGAATGCGACAGTAGGAATCCCGCGTTTCATGAATCGCCGAACGTCGGTCAGGTCGCGAGCCAGCACGCCATCGAGCTTCCGCAATTTCGATGGAGCAGTTAGGCTCCGAACATCCAGGGCCTGCCAATGAAATTGCCACGGGCCGAAGTGCCGCGCGTAGTCGGTGATGCCTGAAATCAGTTTGCGCCCAGACTCTCGAGAGCTCTCGATCATCATCAGAACGTTGGGCTTCGAAGGCATGTTGATCCACAGTGCGATTGGAAAGAACGGCAAGAACATACACCGCGATAGACTGAGCCAACCATTTTGCTCATGCAGTCACTGTCCTCTGAACCATTGTAGATACGCAACGCCAGTCAGTCGTTCGTTTCGTCAGCTTTGGCAACAAAACGCAGCAAATCGTTGATCGGAGTCGTGAATTGAATGCAGCTTCTTAAGGTTCATGCGGATTGCCCCATCATCGTGTTGCCTGGCCTACTGTGCCAAGGGTATCTTGTTGTCAATGTGCACAAGTGGACTCATTCCGGCCTGCATCGTGGAACGATGAGAGTAGGCCATCATCGAGGTGCTCGTATGTTGCCTTGCATCATTGGCCAGCGGTCGAAGTCGCGATCGAGGTTTGTGTCGTTGACCTTTCGGATTACCCATTCGTCTTTGTCGGCATTGACGTCGTAGCGAATGCGTGGGCCGCTCGGAATTTGAAATGCGGAGTTTAGTTGTGTGACATTCGGATTCGAATCGTGGAGCTGCGACAATGTTCGTTCAGGGAACTCAGACTGCAAAACGTGCACCAGCCCCAAGTCGGAAGTCGAGTGAACGCAGATGCAAAGGTTGGAAGTGCGACGAAACACTTGCCAGTGTTCCGATGAGGCGTCCGCGGACCAATCGCCAGGGATCTGAACCGGGCCCGCAGCAACCGCGGTGTTGTTCCACACGCCGGTGTTGTTCCAATGCTGAAAGTCGTTTCCTGGACCGGACAGATGCAGGACCTCCGATAAGTCGTCAGCCCTTTCTCTGAGTAATAGCGTGATTGGCCTCGCAACGATCAGCGAACGCTTGCCGCGATTGACCCCGCCAGCACTCAACAAATATCCCGGTCCTCCCGAATAGATCTCAGGCGAACTGTCCGCACCGTGTCCGATTTGGATGAAATAGTCGGTGGGTTTCTCGAGGATCCACCGCGCCGTTTGATCCGGTAAGCGGTACGGCGACCAGCAGGCCCAGATCGCGATCTGTTGGTTTCCCTTCAGTTTCAAATTCTCGGGGCGGTCGGGCAATAAGCTGATCCAAGGTTTGATCAACCCGACGTGTCGATCTCCCATCAGCGACGTATCGCGGGAGTGAGCATACTGACGTCGAAAGGGAGGAAAACGCCGAAAACGCAAACCGCCAACGGCGTAGTTCCAATTGAGTTGATCCAGCACGCGTCTTGCCGCCGACTGAACTTTGGCCGAACCGAACGCTTCTAAGTTGAGCAGCGCCGTCAGCGTGTAGCCTTCGTAGGGAATGGAGTTGAATTCATAGAGTCCCGCCGTGCGGATCTCTTCGATGAAACCGAGCAGCCATTCTTCGAGTCCGTTGGTAACGTTGTCGTATGTCGCCGAGCGATCCCCGTGCAGCATCAGCCATCGGTTTTTGAGATACCGAGATCCCTCGGTCATCAGTAGGTGGTTTTCCGTGTCCGGTACCAAACCTGCAGTTCGCGGAACATTTAGCAAAGGAGTCCCACCGTCGATGGTCATAAGTGTGTTTAATAAGTGTTCGCGTGTGCGTGGGTAAAGCACATCAGTATCATCGCCGAACAGATGCAAGATCGGAACGAGACCAGCCAGCGTGAAGTCGTAGTCACCGTTTGGATTGCCGGGCCAGGTTGATCCCACGTTCCCCCATGGTTCTTGCGATAAGAGGTAGTCTTTGGTGGCATCCAAATCGATGCCGAGCATCAATCGAGCGAGGAGTGTGCGGGGGGCTTTGATCTTTCCTTCGCTCTTCCAGTCGCCGAGCGGTCGCTCTGCCCAGTAAGTTAAGACTTCTCGAGTGAGTTCCGATTCGTCGTTCCAACGGATACTTCGTTCGTGCGGCGTTTCGATGTTTCCAGAGGGCAGAGGAACATGATGACGCCGCGAGACGCTGACGTAATCGATCACGAAGGGCAATGTAACAGCGATCGCTAAGAAAGCCGCCATTGTAGCGATCAAGAAATTCTTCCTTCGTTTCGATAGTATCTTCATGAACGATCATGTGAGAGGAAACGTGGCGGCGTGTTCGGTCGCAATCATACGCGTTCGAAAGGGGGGCAACGTGGTTCGGAATTAGCCGACTAGTTTGGCGAGGTCTTTCGCGAACTGTTTGTCATTGCTTTTGAAAATGCGGCAGGCGGTGCACTGATTGAACTCGGCAAAGTCGCGGAGTGTGCTCGCAAGTT
>JBICHZ010000146.1:0-13693 GCA_043101355.1 Rhodopirellula sp. JB044 | reverse complement strand
GGTCGCGGTGACCATCGGCGACCTGACACAGATCGGTCCGGGCGTGCAGATCCTGACGCCCGACCATCCGCGCGATCCCGGCCAGCGCCGGGCGGGGCTGGAGTTCGGCCGCCCGGTCCGCATCGGCAGCAACGTCTGGATCGGCGGCGGCGCGCTGATTCTGCCGGGCGTCACCGTCGGCGACGATGCCATTGTCGGGGCCGGGGCTGTCGTCACGCGTGACGTTCCACCCGGCGCGGTCATGGTGGGAGTTCCTGCACGCGTTCAAAAATACCGGGACGACATCGCCGCTGCGACATCACATTCACCCATCGCGTGTTGAATTGATGCCGCTTCTTTCTTCTCGAGGATCTAACTGATGCGAATCGCGTTCACCATTATCAACGCCAATCGCCGTGAAGGGACGTCGCGGGCAATCTTGGAAGTGGCCGAGAGATTGGCTGTCGAACACGATGTGGATCTGTGGGCACGCACGATTGAAGATGTTGACCTATCGCACATCAATTGGATCGAAGTACGCGGTCCCCGACGCCCCGAAGTCGGTGATTTTGCCTCATTCAAATGGTTAGTTGATCGCAACATTGAGCGATACGACTACGACATCATCCACTCCCCTGGCCCGAATACATCCAAAGCGGACGTCTACGCGATTCAAACGGTGCATCCCGTCAAGATGCACCAGATGGCCCTCGTTAACGCGGACCAGTCTGCGAGTTGGGCACGAAAGATTTCACACAAGACTTACGACAACTTCGTCGTTTCTGCGGAGCGAGAAAGTTACAAATACGCGAGCCCTCGTGGTCCCCGTGCATTCCTGCCTGTATCACTCGGAACCAAGCAGGAATTGTTGGGGACCTACCCGGAATGTCAGTCCCCCTCCGCTCGCTCCCAATCACTGAACTCAAACGTGCTCGACCCGCGAACTCCCAGCGATAACCCGCGACGGAACCAATCACACGACAACGTGGTCGTGATCCCCAATGGTGCGGACTTGCAGCGTTTCTCGCCCGACAACCGAACACAACATCGCTCCGAAGTTCGTCGCTCACACAACATTGACGAGAAGGATTTTGTTGTTCTGTTCAGCGGTGGAGATTGGCGGCGAAAAGGATTGGACCTACTGCTGGAAGCTTTCGCCAAGATTGACTCCAACGCGATCAAACTCCTCGTCGTTGGACACGATCGCGCGGGAGCTGCCGTGAAACAGTTGTCGCACAAACTCGGCTTGACCGAACGCGTGCATTTCGCTGGTTTTCGCACCGATGTTCATCGCTATTACGCTGCCGGAGATCTGTTCGTTTTTCCGACCGCGTACGAAGCATTCAGTTTGGCGACGATTGAAGCAGCGGCTGCCGGACTGCCCGTGCTGATGCCCGACGTCAGCGGCGCCGAAGAATTGGTCGGCAGCCACAAGTCCGGTCAGATCATTCCGCGAGATCCTGACGAAATCGCGAAAACCATCCAAGAATACGCCGCATCGCCAGAACGGGTCGCCCGCGAAGGGGCTGCGGCACGACGACTCGTCGAACAAGAATTTTCATGGGACGTCATCACGGACAAGACGTTGTCGGTCTACAACGAACTCGTTCGACAGCGTGCTGAAATGTTCGAATCTTCCTTAGCTTACAACCACGCATTCTAGGTGACGCCATGAAAGTAGTCATTGTAAGTCACGCGTGTGCGCTGCCTCAGAACCAACACATGTTCTCGCTCGCAGCCAAGAAGCATGGTTGGCAGGTCACGATGGTTCTGCCTCAGCGATGGAAAAACGAGTATGGAAAGTTCATGGATGCCGAGTTGTATCCAACCTTTGACGCGAGCCTCGTTTCGGCACCGGTGATCAATAACGGCAGCGTGCCGCTGCACGCCTACCGCATGCGAGCAGGTGCGTTGCTAAAGAAGATTTCTCCGGACGTGGTTTACGCACACAATGAGGCGTATGCGCTGTCGACGATCCAGTGGTGCCGAGCAGCGAAGCAGAACGGCGAGCTTCCATTTGGCTTCTTCTCCTGCCAAAACTTATCGAAACGCTACCCGATTCCGTTTCGACAATCGGAATCATGGGTCTATCGCAACAGCAAATTCTTCTTCCCGATCACACACGCCGTTGACGAAGTCCATCGCGAGAAGGGCTATGAAGGCCCGTCAACGATACTGCCGCTGGGCTTTGATCCGGAAAAATACCATGCAACCGAAACCATCACGAAACGTCATCGCGACGCGGGTTCGCGAACGTTCCGGTTTGCATTCGTGGGCCGAGTTGTCGAAGAGAAGGGGCTCGTCAATCTAGCCGCGGCACTCGGAAAGATCGCTGATCTGGATTGGCAATTGATCATGATCGGTGCAGGTCCCTATGAAACACAAGTGAAAGCTGCGTTTGAGAAACATCACGTGGCCGATCGTGTCGAGTGGCGTGGCTTCGTACCGCACGATGACGTCGCTCGCTTCTTTGAATCGGTTGATTGCTTGCTGTTGCCGTCGGAGACGCGAGCAAACTGGAAAGAACAATTTGGTCGTGTCCTTGTTGAATCAATGGCTTGCGGAACACCAGTCGTGGGATCGGACTCCGGCGAGATCCCGACAATCATTCAGAAAACTGGAGGTGGCATCACCTTTCGCGAAGCCAATCCAGAATCATGTGCCGAGGCTCTTCGGCGCATGATCTCGAATACCGACGCGCGTTGCGAAATGGCTGAATCGGGACACGCGTACGTACACGAAAACTACGCCATTCCCGTGCTCGCCGATCAGTTCGCAACCGTCATCGAAAGTGTCGCGAAATAGCGCACTACTGCCCCCGAATTTTTTCCAAACAAGCTCATCATTCGATGCCGCAGTCACTCTTAGAACCGAAAATGGAGCGTTCGACTTCACCGCCGAAGTTGCCGGAGATGATTCACCTCGGACTCGGTTGGATTGGTGATCACGGGGGCGGCCTCGAACGATACCAACACGGCGTTTGCTCCGCACACGCTAAGGCGGGAGAAGCGGTAACGGCTTGGGTACAGAGCCGAACACCGATCACTTCCGACGTGAACTACAACGTCGTCGCATTCGCATCCCAGGACCAACCGCGACGCCAGAAGCTCGCAAACCTCAGCAAGCTCGCCGCCGAACGACATGAGGGTGAGCCCTACCTAATGATCTCGCATCACGCCTCCGTCGGTGCTTCGCTAGCGCAATGCACGGGCCCGAAAACGGGGATCGTTCACTTCCACGGACCGTGGGCGGACGAAGCTTCTGTAGAAGGAGCACCGTGGTGGAAGACGAGCATTCAGCGGCGCACCGAACGACGCTCCTATCAGTCTGCGTCACGCGTCATCACACTATCGAAATTCTTCAAAGACATTGCCATCGAGAAATACGATGTGGAGCCGGATCGCATTCGTGTTGTCCCGGGGGGCATTGACGCAAACAATGCCGATTCGGGAGTGTCGCGACTGCACGCGAGAGCTTTGTTGAATTGGCCAACCGATCGGCCGATCGCTTTGACCGTCCGCCGACTCGTGCGACGCGTGGGTGTTGACATACTTATCGAAGCGCTGCCCGCCGTGGTATCGAAACACCCCGATTTCCTTTTAATGGTCGGCGGTTCCGGTCCGATGAAGCAGCAGCTGCAACAACGCGTCGCAGATCTCGGCCTGAATGACAACGTGCAACTACTCGGATTCATTCCGGAAGAAGAGTTGTCGTTGTCGTACTGTGCGGCGGACTTCTCGATCGTCCCTACGCAGGAGTTGGAAGGGTTTGGCCTTGTCGTCATCGAGTCGATGGCCACCGGGACTCCGACCCTAGTGACGCCGGTTGGTTCGCTCCCTGAGGTCGTCAACGACCTTGGCAAAGACCTGATATTAGAAGACAAGTCGTCGATCGCAATTTCCCAGGGAATCATCCAGGCGCTAGCCGGTGACCGACGCCTTCCCAGCGATCAGCAGTGCAAAGATTTCGTACGAGAGCATTTTGATTGGTCGGTAATCTCGCCCAAGCTGCTCGATGTTTATCGGGAAGCAGTGCGTTGACATGACGGACCACCATCAAACTCAACACAGTAACGCGCCGCGTTCCGGCCCAACGTTCACATCCTTCGCTGGGCGAAAAACAAACACGTTAGACGAAACGATGCAACCCAAACCACGCGTATTGTTCGTCGACCAAACGGGACAACTCGGCGGCGCAGAACTGTGCCTTTACGATTTGGTCACACGCCGCAACGGTGACGACCGCGTCGTCTTGTTTCAGGACGGCCCGTTTCGTGAACTACTCGCCGGTGGTGGAGTGTCTGCGGAAGTCCTCCCGATCTCCTCTCGCGCAGCGACTCTGCGCAAGGACAGTGGCGTGGCGCAAAAACTGTCTGCGGTTCGCGGGATGGCATCACTCATTCAACGCGTGGCCTCCCGAGCCAGAGAATACGACGCGATTTATGCCAATACCCCGAAAGCGTTCATCGTCTCAGCGATCGCTGGCAAGATTGCACGTCGTCCAACGATCTATCATCTTCACGATATTCTTTCGACCGACCATTTCAGTGGCTCGAACCTGCGTCTACTCACCACGTTCGCAAACCGGCTTTCGAAACATGTGATTGCCAACTCAGAGGCAACCGCTGCCGCATTCGTCGACGCTGGAGGCGATTCACGCAAGGTAACAGTCATTTACAACGGATTCGACATATCCCAGTTTGATGTCGTCGAGGATGAGGCGCGTCTCTCGCGAGCGCACCTCGTTGCCTCGCTGAATAACAAAAACAACGATAACAGTAGCCTCCCGATCACCGGCGACACGCCATTGGTCGCGGTATTCGGAAGACTATCACCGTGGAAAGGGCAACACATCGCGATAGAAGCCATCGCGAAAACTCCTACCGCACATCTCTTGCTCGTCGGCGATGCGATGTTCGGCGAATCTGAATACGTCGAACAATTACACATCGCAGCCGAGCGTCCCGAGACAAAAGGTCGCGTGCACTTTTTAGGCTTTCGCGATGAGATTGCAACGTTGATGCGTGCCGTCGACGTCGTGGTTCATTGTTCCACCGCGCCGGAACCGTTTGGGCGTGTCGTCGTGGAAGGTCTGTTATCCCAAACGCCCGTCATCGCTGCCAATGCCGGTGGAGCTGCTGAGATCGTGCGACACGAACAAACCGGCCTGCTGACAACGCCGGGCGATTCCGATGCTCTTGCCCGATCTATCACACGATTGTTGTCTGATCCCGAGTTAGCTCGCTCGTTCGCGGACGCGGGTTATCAAGACGCCGCAAAACGATTCCGCATTGAAGACCGACTTCGCGAAACCGATCTCGTCATCGAAAACTCCGCTCGTCGATTGAGCGTGGCGTAGAACCCCCACTTTGATCTCTCGCAACACATTCCCTGTCCACATATCGACAAATTCGAAGACTCATGGCAACTCAAACCATTGCTGACACAGGCGAATCGATCGCAACCGATCCCAGCAAATCCGTTGGCGGAGGTACCACGGTGTGGTGCTTGCTCGCTCTCGTTGCGTGTTCGCATTTTGCAATCGCACTGAAATATTTCCCTCGCTTGTGGAGCCAGGGACACTACCAGTACTTCCCGTTAGTGCTCGGTGTGATTGCTTGGTTGTTTTGGAGCCGTCGCAGTGAAATCGCGAACGCCAAGACGGTTCCCTCCCCCAAGGTAATCGTGGGATTGCTGGCCGCTGATCTCGTCGCAGTTCTTCTTGCGACGCTACTCAACAGCAGTGCCGTAGGGATGGTCTCGTTCGCATTGGCTTTGATCACAGCGATCTACTGGTGTGTCGGATCAGGCGGCCTTCGTGCTTCCATGCCGATGCTATCGTTGCTCGTGTTCGTTACGCCATTGCCACTGGATATGGACCAACATCTGATCATGAAGATGCAGTTTCTGGCTAGCCATTTGGCGAGCTTGCTGCTTGATTCGGTTGGAGCGATTCACTTTCGAAACGGTGTCATCCTGACAACCGAAAACAACCAGTTCTTACCTGAGGAAGCCTGCAGCGGGATCCGCTCCCTGTTCTCCTCGATGGCGGCGATCGCGATTTACGGCGTGGTCAATCGCTATCCGCTGTGGCGTCACCTGATGAACCTCGTTCAAGTCCTGTTCTGGGTCATCATCGGCAACGCGCTGCGTGTCGCAACCGTCATCATCGTCACCGACAACTGGACCGATCGGATCGCCTCGGGAACCGGGCATGAGGTGTTAGGTTTGTTGGTGTTCCTCTTTATCTTCGCAATGGCGATGAGCACTGATCGCCTCCTGACCGTGATCCTTCGTCTGATCTTACCCGCTTGGCAAGACTCCCAATCGATGCAATATCGTTTCCAATCCACAACCGTCAATCACGTCTCGTCTTCCCTTTTGAACCCGACACCTTTGATAAATAGCTATGCATTTGGCGCGTTTTTCGTACTCTTCACCGGTGCTAGTTTGCTGAGTGCGAACGCGTCATACGCTCGCTATTGGGTGGATCAGGAGAAACAAACGGTGGAACTCGATCGATTGTTGGTTCCCAAACAAGAGCACCTTCCGTCCCAATTGGGGGACTGGCAACTCAGCAAATTTGAACACACCTACCGAGGCGAAGACGCGATACAGGCACAGGACTCTTACATCTGGACCTACAACCGCGGCGACCTGGTTGCACTCGTCTCAATTGACTGCCCTTGGTCCGACTGGCACAACCTCGACTGGTGCTATTCGGCGTTGGGATGGGAAACCCAGCCGAACTTTCTCGTGTCTTCGGACGAGCACGGTGACCAGGGTGGACGCGCTCACACTGAACTCACGATGACACAAGACCACATGCATGGGATGGTCATCTTCTCATCCGTTGATCGACAAGGTGAGGAAGTCCTACCGCCTCTCTCCTACCGCTCGCAAACCATGTCAGGTTTTCTTCAACAGGTTATGGGCAATATGGCAAGCGCGTTGACGTTTGACCCGGCCGCACAATCAGAGATTCGCGGTGTAGCACTGCCGGCGAGCACGTTGCAGCTTTTCGCACCGAGCGGTCGTGAGTTAACCGACGAAGATCGGAAAGAGCTTCGCAAACTCTTCTTTTCCTTCCGACAACAGGTTCTAGCGTCTCCTCGATACCAGACTGCACAATAGCACTGGTCTCAACGGCAATCGACCGCCGACTCCTCACGAGCCGTGAAGCACATCTGCAACAAACATGCAGGCGTCGCGTCGATGCCTTCGCACGGATCACGTGAATAGCCGATCTCGCATGACTTCGGTGGCCTGAGTTCATACGTATTCAGCTACAGAAGTCGGACCTGTCTAACTCGAAAACGCTCTAGCCCCGATTGTTCCATGCAATCGGTGGCTCACGCCGATCGGCTGTACAGTTTTCAGTTAGTTTCTCTGCTGAGAGAATTCCCTCAGCTCTTCTCATCCTGCCTGTCCGCTTCTGGCAGACCATCTCTTTTGCGTCTGTGACATCTCCGGCGTCGCGCAAAGCGTGTTTGGGAACAGGCAAATGAAGTTGACGTGAATCCGATGAAGATTCCACGTGCGCAACTTGCGAACTTGCCCCCCGGCAATAACATGAGCCTCTGAAGAACGAGTCGCATCCGACGCCCTCATTTTGCGTGAGAATCTCGGTGCCGAAAAACCTTCGCATTGACTTCACAAGCAACCGCTCATCGAAAGAAGCTGGATTTTGCCTGCATTTCGCTTTTATGTTGCGTGTCCCTTTTATGACAGTCGACGCCTAATTAACAAGCGCACTGCTCGACTAAAGCTCATCTCCGAGCAAGCCCCGCCAACAAGAACGTCGCCCTCAACTCTCGTTCCAAGTAAGCAAACCAGGTAGACAAAATGACTTCGCCTGAATCATCCAAGTATCGCGACTTGCTTCTATCGCTGCCATCGGTTGCCGTATTCTGCACGGTAATGGGCATGGTGCTCGTCGGATTCTTTAGCACATCGAGTGTTGAAGCGAAGTACCGTGCCGGTGCGCAGAAGGCATTCAAGGACAATGAGTACGGTCGGGCGAAAGTGTTCTACGCCCGTGTTCTGGACGACGACCCGATGGCCAACCCGCGAGACTGGCTGTCGTACGCCGACGTTCTCGCCGCAACCGGAGAAGAACCGCGAGCCAAATCGATCCTAGACCAACTCGCTCCCGACGATAAGCCAGGTTATGGGCCGGCCCACGAACGGAAAGCAACCAACATCGCCGCGAAACTGGGTGAGAGCAAAGACCCCGACAAACTCAGCAAGTTGTTGCATCACCTCACATAGGGAAACGACGATCGAAGCATCGCTTGTTTGAAGGCGTGGAGCACGTATTACATGGCCGTTAACGAACCAACGAAGGCGTTGGACAAGATGGACATGGTCGCCAAAATCGATCCGAACTACCTTCCCGTCGTCGCGCATATGTTCGGACAACAAGGTGACGAAGCTCAAAAGTGGAAACTCGCGGAGAAGTCCGTTCAGCACCTTTCGTTGGAACTCGAGCGTGATCCGATGAATCACCAAAACCGAATTCGGTTGGCTCAAATGATGCTTGTCATTGACCGGGAAGACGACGCCGGGACAACCTTGCTCGAAGGATTAGCGATCAAAGACGACTCGACAATCCGCACCGCACTCGCCGCGTACTCTGTCCACCGCTTTGCGAAAGAAGTAGAGCGAAATGGAAAGTTCACTCGAAAGTTGAACTTTCTTGCCAAAGCGTTGCAATTTGATCCTAAGTACGCACCCGCCTACACACAAATGGTCTTTCTGTTTCGCCGTAATCGTGACGAATCAGAACGCAAGGAAGTCAAACGGCGTCTGCTTGAAATGGTGACCTCTGGCCAAGGGGCTGCCCTCGCTCACTTCGCACTCAGTGATCTCTACGGAATCGAGCGAAACGCGGAGCAAATGCAGTGGCATGCGGAGAAGGCGTATTCGATGGATCCGGGACTCACCGTAGTCGCAAACAATCTCGCATGGCTGCTAGCGCACGCAGAAGACCCTGATTTAGATCGCGCGATGGAACTCGCTCGCGATGTTGTCAAAACCGCGCCCAATCAGCCGGAATACCTTGACACACTCGGCACGGTCTTGATGAAACGCGGTGAGTACGACGACGCGATCGACGTTCTCGAGCGTGCCCTGCCATCAATCTCCAGCAAAAAGAACGTCCACGAAAAGCTCGCGTTCCTATATGAGAAAATCGGACAAGACACCATCGCAGACATGCATAACCAACAGGCTCGCGGCGTCGCAACTGCTGCACGAATTCAATAGCGGTTCCACCGCATCCAAACACACAACCGTCAACAAACGTTTGGCAACCACGGCATGAACTCCAATCGCAAACTCGTATCGCGTAACGCCAATTCGCAGGACGAGCAATTGCTCGATCTCAAAAAGGTTGCGTTACGACATAAGGCGCTAATCGCGTTGGGAATCGCGATTGGCCTGGTCATCGGGGCTCTGTACTACGCCCAAAGCACCCCCGTCTTTCGATCCAGTGCCCAGGTTCTCATTGTTCGTAAGACACCGAACACGGAAATTAAGGGGCAGAACGCTTTCTACAACGATTACATGTCGACGCACCAGGCTCTGATTAAGAGTTCTGTGATTATCAGTCGTGCATCACAGTTGCCCGAAGTCTCCGCGTTAAAAACAAAGACGAAAGAGTTGCACGAAGGACTGGATGTTGAACTCGATGAAAACGCGGACAACATCCTTCACGTGTCGTTCGAAGGAGAAGTCCCTGAAGAATGTCCGGTCATTATTCGAGGCATCCTGAACACCTATCAGGATTACCTCGAGGAAACCTATGACACCATGTCAACCGACACGGTTCAGTTGATATCGGAAGCACGCGACCTGCTGCTGCGTGATATCCGCAAACAGGAGTTTGAGTACCGCGAATTCCGACGGGAATCACCACTCCTGACGACCGACGAGGGCGGGTCGAACCCGGTTTACAGCCGAATTGCGGCGATTCAGCGTCAACAATCGGAGTTGCTGCTTCGACGTACCGAGTTGGAATCGCTGATTCAATCGCTGGAGAATGCGATCGAGTCTGGCTTGGAACCCAAGCACCTAACAATGCTGATCTCCAACGCCGGTGTCCAACTCGCCGCAATGGATGACGACGCCGAACCGATGGGACTCGATCGCCTGCGGATGGACCAAAAGTTCCATAGCCTCGAACTCGAGGACGAACGAGACCTCGCCGAGGGACTCGAGGCCATGTTGCTTCCGCTGAAACAACAAGAACAAGAACTGCTGACCCTTTTCGGTCCAGGGCACCCGACCTTGGCATCGGTTCGGTTGCGCATCGAGGAAGCCAAGAACTTCTACAAGACGCTCGAAAAAGAATACGAAGAACACCACGTTGCGATTCGTGAATACGCGGATGAGGCGGTGGATGTTGGTGGCTACCGGAAATGGAGAGACGCCAGTGGCACGATGGAGGTCAGCGCAAGAATGATCTCGGAGGAAGAGAACAAGGTCACCCTCGAACGGGAAGACAACGGCAAACGCGTGACGCTCACAACAGCGAGCCTATCCATCGATGATCAACGACTTCTTGCCAAAATCCGAGCGGACCGCATTCGCAAACACGAGGAACTCAGCGAGATGGTCGAGATGGGCCTGACCCAACTGCGGCAAGAACTCGACCGAACCGTCCGTACCCAAGAATTACTGCGCGGCATCTACGACACCGAGTACGTGTCCGCGAAAAAGTTAACCGACTACGAGATCGCCGAAGAGGAATTTCAAAGCAACATGGAGCACACCCGCCAACTCTACGACGGTGTTGTGGCCCAACTGCAGGCGGCGAGCCTGAGCCGTGATTATGGCGGATTCAAAGCAAACGTTATCTCACCACCGGGCTTTGCGTGGAAAGTCAAACCGGAGGCACTGATCGTGTTTCCGATGGCAATCTTCGTCGGCACGTTTTTTGGTTTCGGCCTCGCATGCCTCGCTGAACTCGCCAACCGTACGTTCCGGACGTCAGACGAAATCAGCAAACATTTGATGCTGCCGGTCATTGGCCGAATTGCCCTGGCGAGGTTGTCCGCGAAACCTCAACTCGACCCAGAGGAAATGGACGACAGTCTCGATCGCAGCCTCTGCACGTACTTCCGCCCCATTTCGGTCGAGTCCGAATCCTATCGCGCCCTTCGCACGACTTTGTTTTTTCACAATCGCTCGCGTGAGCAAAGTGTGATTCAGGTTACCAGTGCTTGCCCCGGAGACGGCAAGAGCACCGTCGCGGGAAACCTCGGCGTGAGCATCGCGCAATCCGGAAAACGTGTTTTGCTAATCGATGCCGACCTTCGTAAACCACGGCAACACCTATTCTTCGGATCCGAGATCGGAGTCGGGCTCAGCAACATGATTGTCGACGATGCCGAGTCGAAAAACACCATTCGTGCGACGCCTGTTCATAACCTGTGGCTACTCTCGGCCGGTCAAAAAACCCCCGATCCGGCGGAACTGCTCACATCGACTCGCTTTGGAGAGTTGATGTCGCAATTCCGTGAAGATTACGACTACGTCATCGTCGACTCCGGACCACTCTTGGCAGTATCCGATCCGCGAATCGTGATGGCTCACACCGACGGACTGCTGCTGTCCGTTCGTCTCGACAAGACCACGCGCAAGCAAGCCGAAACGGCTCGAGAAATCTTGCTCTCGCTCGATGCCCCCATTATCGGGATCGTCGCGAACTGCGTCCGAACGTCAGAACTGGACGCCCTCGGCCGCGCCAGATACGGCTACGGTGCCTACGAAGGTTACCACCAAAGCCGCAATGGCACGACGAGCAAATCACCCAACCGATTGTCCAGCAAGAACGGCCATGCCAATGGAGTTTTAGTCACATCCACCGGCGACATCGAAGTCAATGGTCATGGCGAAACAGGCCCCAGCAAACCGCTGGAAGAACGCGGCAATTCCAACTCGTAATCCGTGAGCGATCGAACATGTTTGCAATGCGAAAAAACTCACGCTCTGGGATCCTGCCTGCAGAAATCTCGATCACGCAGTTCTCCGTCGGTATGCTGTTCTCGGCGGTGTGCTTAAGCGTTTCGCTGCTGCTAGTTTTGCAAACGTTCGGTGTGCTCGAGTTGCCGAACTCGGGCAACGCGTACTTTTGCGACGGCGTGCTCAATGGCCCCTACGGTCCGTTTGCAAGTTGGCCGATTCCCTTTTTGAGCCTCGCGTACTTTACCGGCATTACCGTTGGCTGGATCCTCGCGATTGACAAACCGCTGTCGTACCTCTTCTGCACTGTTGTCCGCATCGGCGCCCTTGCATCCGTGTGGTTCCTGTGGAGTCAATACAGCGACTCGTCTTTCTGCGTGTATTGCGCCGCCCTTCACGGTTGCAACATCGCGTTCTGGTTTGTCGTCGAGCGTTCACCACGTTCGACAGTCGCAATCTACTCCCCCGCAATCGGTGTGCTCGTCGGTGCGCTCGTGATTACGGCCATGCTACAAGTCGTGCTAAGCGAACAACGCAGCACCGCGATGGAAAAGACAGCCAAAGAACACTTGCTCGCGAACGATCCTTCTCCCAATTCGTTCGACGTTACGAAGGAAACACGTGGGATTCTCGACAGCGATCCACAGGAGCACCAAGCACCACAGCGGACGTCAAGTCGAACCGTGGCGAAAGCCCCGGCAGTTCCTCCGTCGTCAGCAGAACAATCCATATCGGAGGCGAAACGCGAGAATCCCGCAGGAACTGAAACGCAACAATCGCTCGCCATGGGGGATCATTCGCCGACCGTCGATAATGACGCTGAATCCAATCTCATCGAGCAATCAAGTCGCGATGACGACGAGTGGTCATTTGCGGCAAACATATCGCACGCACGTACAGACGATTTCGCAATCGCCACGTCCGTTCGTGAAACGATGCGGAACGCCGTCGTCCGCGTGCTCAACAGGCAATCAGAGCTATCCGGCAATGGGGTCCTCATTGCGGTTCGGAAACCGTTTGCATACATCCTGACCTCTGCGGGCGTGGTAGATGGAACGAAGCGAGCTACCGTATTGACCGGTGACTCCGATGTTTCATCAGACCTAGCCGAGAAACACTTCGCGACGGTTGTTGCCAAGTCAAACACAAATGGCCTTGCGATCCTTCGCTTCATGAGCCGATCCGCTCTGCCTGCCGCAATCCCAGTTGCGGGCCAATGGAACTCGACCGACGTTCCTGAGATGCAAGCGTTTGCGACTGGGTGCGACGGCCCAAACAGCAGCACGTACGAAAACCTCGCATGGACACGTGCGGTCTTGCAGATAACGCCATCTGAAAACAATCACCCCATCGAAACGTGGCAACTTTCCTCGGCCTCGTCCACGAAGGGGTACGGCGGAGTTCTTACTGACCAACAAGGCAATCTGATCGGATTGGCAACGCGAATCGCGGGTCAGAACATCGCCTATGTTCACTTAAACGAGATACGTCGCTTTTTAGATAAAAATGGATTGAACGACATCGCGTTGGACACCGCGTACGCCGCCCCGTGACGACTGACTCGATCGACGATTCGCCCCATGTTGTTCACCAATCACCACACGTTACGAATGAGAGCGGTTTTCGCCCGGTTCTTCTTTCACGACGTCGTCACTCAGCCGACTCGCCCTCGAGTGGCACCGTACAGCGACACTCCGCAACGCCTCGCCGAGCCGATCACGCCCAATGCCATCGAACGTTACGCAGAC
>JBICHZ010000145.1:0-5953 GCA_043101355.1 Rhodopirellula sp. JB044 | reverse complement strand
TCGAATGCTCGCCGGCGTCCTTCCCGAATACCCGTTCGAACCGCCTTTGCCGTCGTACGCAAAATTCCGCAAAGGATTGCACCAAGACTTCATCGACTGGGTTCGCAAGGCGATCGACCCGACGCCGAGCAAACGATTCCGTGACGCTGTCGCGATGAACAACGCTCTGAAGCGAATCCGAAACGTCATCACGACGAAGAGCACCTCCGCAAAGTCGACGCGGCGTTCCACCCGCAGTGCCGCCTAACAGTCGAGGCGAACCGATTCGCTCGAGTTCGGATTGGCAATCCTTTGGCGAGTATCAGCCTCCGCTGTTGCGTGAGACTCGCCGCCAGCCATGATCGCGGATAGCTATTCGGTTGACATTGTTTTTGCGTTAGGTTCTTGTCTGAGGACTTACACATGCCCGACGACAAAAACGAGTGTATCAACAGAATGCCAAACGAAATCATTGAAGGCGAACTTCCCGACGACGTTTTCGCTGAACTGCGTGAAGCCAAAGAGACGCTCGAGCACCATGGGCTCGCGGATCGATTGACTGAGTTGATGGGGGCGCCGATCACCGCTTCGATCAAAATGCTTCCCAACATCGCCGAAGATGCCTTGCACACGGCCGTCGACAAATCACTGCAGGCCGCGTTGAAGGTCGCCTTGAAAACGCTCGGTGAAGAGACCAAAGCGGGTAAACCGAAACTGATCAGCCACAAAATCATGGCGGGTATGTCGGGCGCGGCCGGCGGTGCGTTCGGATTGTCAACTGTCGCGATCGAACTGCCGGTGTCGACGGTTCTGATCCTTCGCAGCATCGCGGACATCGCCCGCTCGCAAGGCGAAGACCTGAAGGATATTCAAACCCAACTCGCGTGCCTGGAAGTTTTTGCGATCGATGGTGGGACCGAGAGCGACGTCGACGATGATACCGAAATCGGTTACTTCGCCGTCCGCGCAGCGATGAGCAAGCAAGTCGCCGATGCGTCGAAATATGTTCTCAAACACGGAATCGGTGACACCGCCGCTCCGCCGCTGGTCAAACTGCTGCAGTTGATCGGAAAACGTTTCGGCGTTGTCGTCAGCGAGAAGTTGACCGCGCAGGCGATTCCGGTCATCGGCGCCGTCGGCGGGGCGTTGATCAACAGCTATTTCATCGATCACTACCAGGACCTCGCCCGCGCTCACTTCACCGTCCGCAGGCTCGAACGCGAGTACGGCAAAGCGCTCGTGGAGGAATCGTATCGTCGAATTGAGACCTCGGGCGAGTGACCTTCGGAAACGCATTCTCACTCACGCTCGAGCGGCATTCTGCCGAAGCTCAGAATTCGCACACGGCCGCGATCGGTCGTCTATATTGGTGCGATTCGATCGTGTCGGTGCGACCGCGCCGCACCACCCACCGGAACGTGCACAAACGCATCGCTCCGCTCTTAAGACTCTCGACATGAACGCCAACGCCTTGGATTTCTCGATGAATAACCTACAACGCCGCCAATTTCTCACCCGATCCGCCGCAGTCGCCGCGTCGGTAACCGCCCTTCCTCGTGATGTTGCCGGAAACGAAAAGACGCCGGACAAATTGAACCTGGCTGTGATCGGGTGTTCCCATCGCGGAGGTGCGATCGGTGCCGAGGCGATCAAAAACAGCTTGAGCAACTGCGTCGCGCTTTGCGATGTGGTGCCCGCTCGTGCCGAGCAGCTCAAAGAAAAAACAAAGGGACGCTCCGACGACGCTGTGGTGTTCGATGACTTCCGCGAGATGTTTGAAAAGATGGGCGACCAGATCGACGTTTGCACGATCGGAGTTCCCGACCACGCTCACTTCCCGATCGCGATGCTCGCGATGTCGATGGGCATTCACGTCTACGTTGAAAAGCCGCTCGCGCACACGTTTGAAGAATGCGAACTGCTCATCGCAGCGGAAAAGAAATACGGCGTCCAATGCCAAATGGGTAACCAAGGCCACTCGAGCAGCCAGCGACTGCAGTTCGAGTCATGGGTGGACAATGGCATCATCAAAAACGTGCGGCGTGTCGATGCCTGCATGAACAAAGGACGCCGTTGGCATCCGTGGGGTGACGTGGACGGCTACCCGTCGGCGGAACCGATGCCACAAGGCATGAACTGGGAAGTCTGGACGGGAACGGCTCCCAAGCATTCTTACAATTCGAAATTCGATCCAGGCAACTGGCGAGGCTGGTACGAATACGGCAATGGTGCCTTTGGTGATTGGGGCCCGCACACCCTCGACACGATTCACCGCTTTCTAAAACTCGGCCTTCCTCACTCGGTCCGCGCCGAGAAGATTGAAAAGCCAAACGATTACATTTTCCCACACGGTACAACGATCGCGTTTGACTTCGCCGAACGTGGCCCGGACCTGCCCGAGATGACGATTAACTGGTACGACGGCGTCAACAACCGTCCTCCCAAAACCAACGGCGTGAACATCCCGACATGCGGCAAGGCGATCTTCAGCGACGATTTGGTATTCGTCGGCGGAACCCACTCGAGCACGCTGAAGATCGTCGGTGGCGACCGGAAGTCGGATGTGGAAGGACAACTGCCTGAGTTCGCGACGAGCGAAACGTCCACCAACCACATGAACAACTTCTTGCGAGCCGCCGCCGGATTGGATCCTTATTGCAACTCTTCGTTCGCGATCTCAGGCCCACTCACGCAGGTCTTTATGCTCGGATGCATTGCCCAACGACTCGGTGAAGATCTCGAGTTCGACACCGAGACGCGGCAAATCACGAACAACTCGCGAGCCAACGAACTGCTCAAAGGCCCCGCACCAAGAGCGGGCTGGGAAGAGTACTACAAACTCGCCTAACGGTGCGTAAAAGCTTCACTCGAGCGCAGCGAAACTCGCCAAGGGTTTCGGCAGGGCCCGTGAATCACGAAAGGTATCGGCGAACACATCGGAGCCCCGCACAGCTTGAGACGAACGGCCGTAAGGCCTCGGGTAAAACCGCGTGAGTCTCAACAAACCTGTTCGAGCCCGTGCCGCGAAGTCTCCTCAAGATTCCGCGACGCAAACTTCTTTGCCGATCAAACCGCCGATCGAATCAAAAGGGTCTGCAACCAACACAGACCCGATGGCGATTTCGCAAACCGTCTTTAACCGTCGGCTCGCAATGTCTCTCTCATGAGCACTGACACGTCGGGGTTTAGGTACAGTGCGTTGACCATTTCGGTGTAGACGTCCGTGAAACGCTGGCTTTGGGCGAGGTTACCGAAGACCGACGTGATCTTCAAGAACGACAACGGATCCTTCGATGTGCCCACCGCAGCCTCGTGCAGTTCGGCTTTTTTCTCGTCAACGATATCCAGTTCTTTGCCGTGTTGGTCAACCTGACGATCGCTGTAGTAGCACCACGCCGCGATGACCAGTGCGGCAAACCGAATGCTGCCATCTGTCGCGAGGTTCTCGCGAATGGTTGGGACCAAGAAGACCGGTAATTTGCTCGAACTCTCCAAACAGATTCTCGCGAGTTGATCTTTGATGTTTGGGTTTCCAAAACGCTCGATCAACGTGTCCTTGTACGCGTCCAGATCGATCCCATCGACCTCATCGAGAACCGGCGTCGCCTCCACGTCCATAAATCGCCGCAGGTAGGTCGCGAAGAGTTCATCCGAAACACAACCATCAATGGTTTCGTGACCATAGACCGAACCGAGGAGACCGAGAACAGAGTGCCCAGCGTTGAGCAACCGGAGCTTCATTTTCTCATAGGGCGTCACATCGGGAACGAATTGAGCCCCCACTTTTTCCCATTCAGGGCGTCCGTTCACAAATTGATCTTCAATCACCCATTGGCAGAACGGTTCACAGGTGACCGGCCATTCGTCAGCTAGGCCAAACTCATTCTCGAGATACTCGGTGTCCTTGTCGGTCGTCACCGGCGTGATACGGTCGACCATCGCATTAGGAAACGCAACGTTGGATTCGATCCACTTTGCGAGTTCTTCATCCTGGTGACGAGCGAACTCCAAAACGACTCGCCGGGTCAGGTCGCCATTGTGTTGGATGTTGTCACACGACTGGATCGTGAATGGTGGCAAGCCTTGCTGGCGTCGCTTCTGCAACGCGGCGGTCAAATAACCGAAAACAAGCTTGGGCTGGTCCGGATTTTTTAGATCATGCTGCGCGTCCGGATGATGGATGTCGAACTCACCGGTCGCGGCATCGAGGTTGTAACCGCCTTCGGTAATCGTCAGCGAAACGATCTTGGTGTCCGGGCTCGCCATTCGATCGATGACCGCCCCGGGATCGTCGATTCCCATCATGAAATCGATGAGTGATCCGATCACGCGATTCTCGATTTTGCCATCAGGATGACGAATAATCAGCGTGTAAAGGTAGTCTTGTTGTTCGAGGACCGAGGCGATCCGACGGTCGGGCTCTCGCAACCCGATGCCGCAGATCCCCCACGTTTTGGATTCCTCCCCGGAGTCAGCGTCTTCCATCAGCAGATCGGTATAGTACGCCTCGTGCGAACGGTGAAATCCTCCGACGCCCACATGAATGATCCCCGCCTTCAATTCACTGCGTTGGTACGTCGGGCGTGCAATATCTGGTGGCAAGCGACGCAGGTTTTCCTCGTTCAGCGGGATGGTTTCTTGTTTGATATTCATGAGTTTTCTACGGCTAGCTCGCGATTTGGGGATTGAGTGCTTTCCGACGACGTAGGACCACGTAGGCGAAAACAAAGTAGGTAATCGTGAACACAAACGCCCAGGTGTAAAAGAGATCCCGGTTGTCCACGTATATTTCCATATTCGGGCTCCAGAACATCACCCGTATCGCAAGGACGAGCGTGAGTGCGAGGCTCGACCGCGAGATCACTCGAAAGACTTTCGAGAGCATCGAATGATCTTCGATCGGCTCGCCTTCCTCCTCGGCTTGTACTTTCTGGAACTCCTCGATCGCGACGTTCATTTTGCGTTCAGCCTCTTCCTCGGCCGGATACTGTTCGGCAGCCCCGTAGCCCTTCGCCATGAGCGTGTAAACGATGATCGTGAACAACCATGTGGGCAAGAAGAGATAGTAGAACGACATCACCTGCATCGCGTTGAGCCCGAACCCGAAGATGAGGCCTGCGATCCACGACCCAACGGCGGGCGTGCTGTGATTGAGTTTGCGATACGTGACCCAGTACCGAGTGAAGCCGATACGGGGGAAGACAAAGTGCTCTGCAAACACAATCCCGCCGACCGGAACGACGAGCAAACCTGCGTACGTCAACAACGGCAGCATTTGCCCGAACACGAACGGGAAACACGCGATCACGACCGTCACGCAGCCCACCGTGAACGTCACCATTTTACGAGAATGATTGTGGAAGATTGCTTGGGCAGCCAAACCGGCTCGATAAAGGTTTGCGTTCGCCGTCGTCCACCCCGCGATGATCACGATCACGTAACCTGACATCCCCAATGCCCGGTAGGCGACGTCACCCGGATCGAGTTCCACAATCGTTGATTTAAGAAGCACCGCGGTGCCGGCGCCCATGATTCCTGACGCGATCCACGCAACATAGTGACCGAACAACATGCCCGCACTCGTGCACAACCCATAAATGGAACGTTTCGCGTAACGCAGCAACGCCATGTCGATCAGACCGAAGTGGGTGATCGTGTTTGCCGCCCAAGCAAACCCGATCACTTCCAACAGCCCAATGCCTTTTTCACCCTGGGCGTTGACGCCTGTCCAAATTGAATGGTCACCAATCGTGATAAAATCTTGAAAACCTTCGACCGTCGACCTGCCTAACACCGCATCGGCGAGCGCCGGAAACAATACTAATGCGCCACTGACGAACATGACAACGAGCCATGGCCCACACAGTCCGGAGAACTCCGCAACAGCATTGAAACCGTACATCGCCACTAGAACAACGATCATCCCAACCGCCAACACGATGCCCACAAAAAGTGCATCGGTCGGGTACCACTG
>JBICHZ010000144.1:0-30767 GCA_043101355.1 Rhodopirellula sp. JB044 | reverse complement strand
CGAAACCTGTCCGGTGACCAGAACAATTTCTATCTCGTCGGCAGCGTCGAGCCCGGCGAAACGTTTACCGATTCACGCAGCGACGAAGAAATCTCGGACCTAGACGACTCGGCCAACCAATTGCTCGATATGGACGGCCCTTCGGTGAACAGCAACACGTTGTTGACCGACGTCCTGCGTCGCGACGGTTTGGTTTACGAACAGATCTTCAGCGAAGGAACGCTCAGCTATACCGGCCGCAAAGGTGGCCGAACGTTGGGTACGAAAGAGCTCGAGATTACTGACACGACGACGATGCAGGACTTGCTCGACTTCATCGAGGACGCGTCGGGGATTCAAACACTCCAGGTCGACTCGCAAAACCCGATTCCGGATTCGGACAACAACATCCTTGGCGAAACGGGAACGTTGAAACCGGGGGCGTACATTCAAGACGGTCGTATCCGGTTGGTATCGAACAACGGCGAGTCCAACGCGATCGACATCGACTTGTCATCGTTCCGTTTGACCGATGATGTCGGCCAGGTAACAACACCCAACCTGGCGTTCGGAACGACTCAGGAAGCGATCGGCCAGAGTGCGGCGACTGACTTCATCGTTTACGATTCGCTCGGTGTGCCGATCAACGTGCGTGTTACGGCAACGCTCGAAAGTCGAACGGATGAGGCAACGGTTTATCGTTGGTATGCCGACAGCCCTGACAACGCGGAGCCTGGTCAGAACGAGATCGCGGTGGGAACCGGTTTGATTCGATTCGATGGTAACGGCAACTTTGTGACCGCGACGGAGGAAACGATTTCGATCAACCGGCAGGGCCTGCCCAGCGTCACGCCGTTGCAATTCGAAATGGACTTTTCGCTGGTCTCGGGTTTGGCGACGGAGACCGCGACGTTAGCGGCAACCAGCCAAGACGGTAGTGCACCAGGGGTTCTGAACAGTTTCAACGTGGGCGATGACGGAACGATCGTTGGGACGTTCAGCAACGGTATCTCCCGTGACCTCGGTCAATTGCAGTTGGCCCGTTTTGCAAACCCGGCCGGTCTCGAGGCTCGTGGTTTGAACATGTACGCCCAAGGGGTCAACACCGGATTGCCGGTGACGGGGCAACCGGGAGAAAACGGGATCGGTACAACGATCGGGGGTGCACTCGAGTTGTCCAACACGGACATCGGAAACGACCTCGTCGAGTTGGTCCTCGCCAGCACGCAGTACCGAGGAAACAGCCGAGTGATTACCACGGCTCAGCAATTGATTGACGAGCTGTTGAACCTGCGACGATAGTCGTCGGGGTGACGCGGGCATGGTGATGTTGTCGAACCCGCGTGAAACCATTCGACATTAAGCACGACGTGAACCATCCGGCGTTTGCAAACGAGGCGAGCGGTGCAATCGGTACGTATGATCGCGGTTCAGGCTGCAGCCTCCTTGAGAAGCTGCTCTGTCTTCGCTCGCATACGTTTGAGCACCTCGCCGTATTCCGGATCCGAGATCAAATTGTTTTGCTCATGAGGGTCGGTCTCGAGATCATACAATTCTTCGATGACCGGATCGTGCTCGATGTACTGAAAGTATTTGTAGCGGTCCGTCCGAACCCCACGGCTGCGATAAGATCGATTGTTGGCGACGATCTCTTCGTTGAGTTCGGGGATGTCAGTACGTTTCTTGACGCCAGCGGCATGGATTTCTTGCAAGAAGAAGTTTTCGAGCAACACCGCGTCCCGCCACTCTGACCGATCCTGAGTTCCGTCCAGCAGTCTGCCGAGATCCCTCCCCTTCATCCGCGTTGGGATCTCCAATCCAGCCAGCCCCAAGATGGTCGGAGCCACGTCTGCGGAAGAGACCAACGCGTTTTCACGTCGTCCGCGTTGTTCTTTGGGGACGCGACCATCGAAAATGATCAACGGTTCTTTCATGGCTTCCTCGTAAAGGATCGCCTTGTCGAACAATCCCTGGGAACCGTGGAAGCGGCCATTGTCACTGGTGTAAATCACGACGGTATTGTCCAAGACCTGCATCTCTTCCAGTTTCGCCATCAGCCGTGCCACTTGCTGATCCACGGTGTAGCCTTGCACCGCGAAACGCCGAGCGACACGCTGGTATAGCTCCGGTGTCGAGGTCCGCGCGACGTGCAGGTAGGTGCCGCGACAGTGATCGAGCACCTCGGGAAGACGACTGCTCTTTCCCTCAACCCAGTTTTCCGGCACCCACATTTCCTGGCCCTCAAACAACTCGACATGCGGCGTGTACATGTCGTGGTCCTTGTCGTTTTTGACCGCATCGAAACTGATGGACAGACAGAATGGTTGATCCTCAGGCTGCGTTTCCAAGAATCGAATCATCGCGTCGCCCTTCTTGAGCGTGCGTTCTTCGCGAGGCCGATCGCGACGATAGATTTGCTTGAGGGCAGCATCATCACGAGGCGTCACAACGTCGTTGCCAACAACGAAGAAGTCGAAGTGGTCGCTTGCGGTATTCTTGTAACCTTCTAACCGGATTCCAAACTTGCCAACGAATCCCGTTCGGTAACCGGCCTCTTTCAGCCGCGCGGGATAGCTGTCTGCAAATTCCTCACGCGTGAGAGTTCGGTTGTAGGGATAGGTAAACCCAGATCGATGGTCTGAAAAATAGCGACCGGTAAACATCGTCGCTCGACTGGGCATGCAGATCGCCACTGCGTAATAAGCGTTGTCAAACGTCACACCTTGCTTGGAGAGGGAATCGATGTTGGGCGTTCGGACATCGGTTCGCCCATAGCATCCCATCATGTCCCAACGTTGGTCATCGGTCATCAAGAAAACAATGTTGGGGCGATCGACCTCAGTCGCCGCGGTTGGTTGCTCCTCTCCAACCACCTCAACGGATAATTCTTGCAACGCAGTGTTCTCACCGCCGGCGGCATCGGTCACCGGTGAAACGGCCCAAACGATCCAGCGAAAGCTGCCGAGCGTTTTGTCCGTCTCGGCGCGCAGAGAAGCGGCGACAAATTTCGATTGGGAGTTGCCGGCATCCACGGTCCCCAACAGCGTGTACCGGCTCAGATCCCATCCCGGGTCATTGTTCGCCGCGCTCCCGTAGATCGCGAGCTTCTGCAGGCCACGTTTCCCCGCTTGGTTGTGCGACCAACTCGAGATCGCCGAGACGGGCTTCTTCTCCCCCAGGTCCATCTTGTAAGCACCGTTGCGGATCCCGTTTCGAAAGATCGGGCCGAAACTCGGTGCCAATTTTCCATCAGTGAGGGTGTTAAGCAGATCGTTGTCTGTTTTGTGATTCGTCGTGACGATGCGATTCGAGCGTGATTCGACGGGCAATTTCTCAAAACCGTCTCTGGCGTTCGCCGTTTCCGTGATCACCGACGCCCCCGCCATGACGTACTCCTTCACCGACCGGTGGTCCTCGGTCCGGGATTCGACGTTGCCATCCAAGTCGACTTTCTTTGTGCCACGTAGTGCCTTCTCTTCGTCGTTGACGATCACGTTCGGGTGGTGCTGATCCTGATCGGTCACAATCTCAAATGACCATGCGTGTTCACTTTCGCCGAGATCCGCGGGCGGAGTAATCTGCAAACCTTGCGGAGTCATCAACGATTTCACCGTGGCGTCCGAACCCAACAGCCGAACGGACTTCACCGTGTTTGCGTCCCAACCCGCGGTGCCTGTAATGACGAACGGTTCTAACGGCATTTGCAACTTGATCGCGTAGAGCCGCTTGCCATTCGTCGTGAAGGCCAAGTGTTCGTCCTTCTGTTCGCTTTGCTTCCAATAACGCGAACCGTAGATGGCAGCGCCGTTGACCTTCAGCCAATGCTTCATCGCCATCAAACGTTCCATTTGCGGCTCGGGGATCGTTCCGTCGGCTCGCGGGCCGATGTTAACCAGGAAGTTACCGTTGCGGCTGATCACCTCCACCATTTCATGGATCACTCGCTCGATACTCTTGTAGGTGTCCCCGTCGAGATAGCCGAATGAGGTTCCAAAAGTCGTGCAACTTTCCCATTTGGGGCCAATCACTTTGAGCTTCAAGTTATCTTTTTCCAGACACCCAACACCGGCGGGCCAGTTGCGATTGCCGCCCTTATTATTGACGTAAACTTCCGCACCCCGCGCGGCACCGTCGTTCATGAAATCGGTGATCATCAAACGACATTGGTCGTAGAAGTACTGCACCTCGGGTTTTGCTCGGCCGGCGAGAACCTTGTTGCCATCCCGCGTCCAAATGGGAATGTCGTCGATCCATAGGAAATCCGGTTTGTACTTTTCTTGGATCTCTTTCCAACGAGCCACATAACCATCCACAAATTCCTTGCTGGTGCCAAAGGGGCCATACAAGGAAGCCGCCTCGGGGACACGTCGAATCTCTTCGGCGATGTCATCCTGTGGTTCGGCGTTGACGGTGTAGAGACGTTTGGCAAAAAACGTTTGGTGCCGTTCGCGGTGATATGACGGGGCGAACTTCAAGCCTTGTTTTTTGAGAGCCTTACCGAGCTCGCCCACCAAGTCACGTTTGGGACCCATGTCCATCGCATTCCACGGTGTCAGATCGGAATCCCAGTTGGCCCATCCGTCGTGGTGCTCCGCCGTCATCACGCAGTATCGAAATCCGACGTCGGCAAAGAGTTCTGCCCAGGCATCGGGATCCCACTTCTCGGCTTTGAATTCCTTGATGATGTCCTTGTACCCGAATTCAGGCGGGGTCGCTCCAAAGCGTTCTTTGAGGAACGGGTAGTAATGTTCCGGATCGCTGTAGATCAACTTGGGGACGTGTTCGGAATAGCCTCGCCCGCCTTTGCGATAGCCGATCGCGCTGTAGGGCCCCCAGTGAATGAAGATGCCGATTTTGCCATCATCAAACCACGCCGGCACGGGCATCTTCTGCAACGATTCCCAACTGCCATCGTAGGGTCCGTTTTCGGCGGAAGCCGAAGGGCCGCAGAACACAAACGACAGCAATAGCAACCACGCGGTCTTCTTCTCAACGAGTTTTTTGTTCATCAACATGGGCATGTTTATTGTGGGGAGCAGAGCCGGTTTCCGACGCGCGAACCGGCACCGAACGAACGGCTCATCGGACCTCACGGTAATTGCTAGGGGATTGGTTCCTGCCAAAAATCGGGACGTCGCCGGTATCCAGTGACGTTGACGTACATGGGCCACGAGCCCACGAACGATCGCGTGATCGATGAATTCCCCATCGAGTGCCAACCAGACTCCTGCGAATTGTCGACGCAAGAACGGCGACCGTCAGCCAACCGAAGAGGCGTATTGTATAGACTAAGTCCGCGACGCGGAAACGGATTGCTGTCCCCTATATCCACGATAGACAGACGTTCACTTCCGACGGCTCTTGACCTTCGCTGCGCCGATAGGGTCTTAGGCGATTGACCTGACTTAAACTGACCTGACTCATATTGCCTGACTCATATTGCCCTTGGCTCATATTGCCCTTGACTCATATTGCCCTGACTCACATGGGCCCGGGCTGAGATCGGGATGCCGCGTTCGCGTGGAGACGCGAGGTGCGTGTCGACGAGGAATCGGGGTTCAGGGGCGTAGCAAAGTCGCTGATTACTCCGAGATCGGAGATTGCCCCATTTACCGATCTCAGAGAGATCGGCGACGCTCTTTCAATCGACACACCGTTGGCGAATTTCGCGAACCGAGAACGGGGCTTTCTCGCACCACACGGAGGCTCGTTGCGGGCGCGGGTTGGTGCCCTTCCCGTGGTGGGCGTTTTGGCGGATGATCGTTTGTGGTGGGCATCTGTTTTTGGGCTTTCACGCAGCGTTCTTGTGCACTGAGTTCTTTTTCGCCTGCCCGCCGTCTCCGCCCGAATCGTTTCCTAACCCTGGTCATTGTCCCATTAACGAGCCTGTGAAATCGGTAGGTCAAACGAGCGGGGTTCCGGAAAAGGAGCGTCCGCGTCCGGTCGGCCCGATGGCGGTGATCGGATTGCTCGCGGCGGTCGGTATGTTGTTGGTACCGATTCCGTTTCACGGGAGGATTTGGGCGGCGCTCGGGGACGTGGCTCACGGGCCTGTGTTTGCCGTGTTGACGATCGGGGTGCTGTTTCTGTGGCACCGCTTTGATCCGTTGGACTCGTTCGGCCGCGAATGGGTCGGGCGGATGGCGTTGGTCGCCGTCTGTGTTTTCTTGGCCGGGGTGATTGTCGAGTTTGCTCAGATCATGACGGGACGGAGTGCGGCGATGCACGACGCGGTGGCCAACGGGCTAGGCGTGATTGCGGGGGTGGCTCTGTATTTCGCGGCGCTGAATGCTCGGTATCATGCGGACCGGCGTTGGGTCAGCCTGACGGCGGCGGGCGTGGCGATGATCATGATCGGGATGGCGCTCGCTCGACCGGTGTCATTGTTAATGGACATTGTTGACGTCCATCGGTCGTTTCCGTTGTTGGGTTCGTTTGAACGCGAGATGGAATTAACGCGGTGGTATTTCGACGATTGCCGGTGCACGCGAACGTACCAGAACGCCACCGACGGCAAACACGCGTTGCGGATTCTTGCCGAGCGAGCCCCGTATCCGGCGGCGACTCTGTACGAGACGGTTACGGATTGGACGAACGTGCAAACGTTGGAACTCGACGTGACGTTGTCGCATTCGTATCCGAAGCCGCTCGAGTTCGTCGTCAAGGTGATCGACTCGGAGCATCGTGACTGGGAGTCCGACACGAGCCGAAAGATCTTTCGGATCGAACCCGGTAAGACATCGCACTTGGTGCTCGATCGCGAGGAGATTGTTCACGGCCCCGATGAGCGACCACTCGACTTGAGTCACATCAAGTTTGTCAGTTTGGCGATGGTCGCACCGGAAGTCGCCACCTTCGTCGACGTCGACCGCGTTTTGGTGACGAAGTAGCGAGCCGGTTTGCCTCGGTTAGCTGTGTTGACCGAGGCGTGCTTTGATCGTTGACCGAGGCTTGCGTTGATCGTTGACCGCGGCGAACGCCGATCGGGGTTTCGAGGGCAGTTCTTAGTGCTCGGTTACGTCGGTTTCGGCGAGATTTCGCAGGACGAGATTGTTTCGGTGGATGACGTTTTCATAGGGACGGTGGCCGAGAATCGATTCGATTTCCGCGTTGGACCGTCCGGCGATCTGCGAGATTTCATGACTGCGGTAGTTCACCAGTCCGCGAGCGATCTCTTGTTCGTTGCGGTCGATTAGGCTGACAACGTCTCCATGGGAAAACGTTCCTTCGACCCGTTCGATTCCAACGGCCAGCAGACTGCGGCCTTGGTTGCAGATCGCTCGTGAAGCTCCGTCGTCGAGGTAGAGGCTGCCGGCGACGACGGCCGCGCTGCCGATCCAACGACGCCGGCCACGCAGGGTACGTTTGGGCGGAATGAACAACGTCCCGACACGTTCGCCCGCGAAGATGCGGTCGAGCACATCGTCTTGGCGTCCGGGGCCGATGATGGTCGGGTGACCGTGTGAGTTCGCCAGACGCGAGGCACGCAGTTTGCCTTCCATGCCGCCTTTGCTGACTGCGGAATTCTTGTCTTCGGCCATCGACATCACGTCGCCATCGAGGTCGCGAACGACCTCAATTTTCTTGCTGTCTCGGTTATCCGGGTGCCCGTCGTAGAGTCCGTGGACGTCCGTTAACAGAATCAGCAGTGCGTCGTTGAATAACCCAGCGACGTGCGCGGCGAGTCGGTCGTTATCGCCAAAAGTCGTCTTGAGTTCCGCAACGGCGACGGAGTCGTTTTCATTGACGACAGCGATCGCGCCGAATTCATGAATACCGTTGAGCGCGTTGCGGACGTGAAGATACCCGCTGCGCCGGCGCAGGTCGCTCTTGGTGAGCAGTACCTGCGCGGCCTGGTAACCGTGACGCAGGAGCGATTTCTCGTACGCTTTAATCAAGTCAGCTTGTCCGATCGCGGCGACGGCTTGCAACCGAGCGATGCCGACCGGGCGTGTGGGTAGACCGAGTTTGGCGACTCCGGCTCCGACCGCTCCGCTGCTGACCATGATCACATGGCGTCCCGAGTCGGCGATCCTCGCGAGCTGCGCGGCGAGCAAGTCGACGCGGGCTAAATCGAGTTTGCCTTCGTTGGTTGTCAGCACACGTGTGCCAACTTTCACTACAACGCATTTCGTTTGGTCAATGACTTGGGCACGGATCGCGTCCTGTGCAGCACCTGAGTCGTCAGCGTTCCCCGCCGGGTTTTCACAAGCGAAGTTCAAAACAGATTTGTTTTACGTGGGATGAAGTGTGCCGAACCGATCCGTGGAAACACACGGCGATCGATCACAGTGTTTCGGCACCGAACGTGTCGCCTTGGCTGAGGTCGCCGGTTTTCAAACCTTTGCTGAACCATCGAACGCGTTGTTCGCTGGTACCGTGGTTGAACGTTTCCGGTTGAACGTATCCTCTGCTGCGGCGTTGCAGCGTATCGTCGCCGATCGCTTGGGCGGCCGTCAACGCTTCTTCGATATCGCCGCGTTCGATAATGTTGTGCATCCGATCAGCATGGTGCAACATCACGCCGGCGAAGAAGTCCGCCTGCAGTTCGAGTTTGACCGAATATTTGTTGTATTCGACCTCGGGAACCTGTTGTCGAATTTGGTCGACTTGGTCGGTGTAGCCGAGCAGTTTTTGAACGTGATGGCCGACTTCGTGCGCGACGACATACGCCTGTGCGAAGTCGCCGGGGGCACCGAGTTGGCGAGAAAGCTGGCTGAAGAAAGACGTGTCGAGGTAAACCTTCTGGTCGGCCGGGCAGTAGAACGGTCCCGTCCCGCTGCTCGCCATTCCGCAACCGCTGCGGACTTGATCCTTGAACAGCACGAGGGTCGGTTTCCGATATTCCAAGCCGTTGTTCGCGAACAACCGGGTCCACACGTCTTCGGTGTCCGCGAAGACGGTGGCGACAAATTCGCCGGCTTCCTGTTCTTCGGGCGTCAATTCGGCTGGCTCGCCACCGGGCCCTGGGGCGACCTGGTTTTGCCGGGCTTGTTGGAGGAATTGCTGTGGGTTCCCTCCTAGCAACCCGATCACGATCGCGATCAAGACGATCCCGATGCCGCCGCCGACCGCCGCGGGGCGTCCCATCGTTCGCCGATCCTCGACGTTTTCGCTTTGCCGTCTACCTTTCCAACGCATGGCGGTTCCTTTTTGTCAGCGTCAAACGCTGCACCCTGAGATAAGTCTGATTCAATGTCGGTGTTCAATAAGAGGCGACTGACGCATCGCCACGGAGCATCGTCCGATTTGCCGCCGATTGTCGCAAACCCGATGCCAAATCGAAAGGTGCCGGGGCCGAATCAACGCGGAGCAAATGAAAATTTCAAATTGTCAAAATGGCCTTTTCTGATCTAATGCGGCATCCGTTCTCCACGCCCGTGCAGTCCTTTTTGAACAGTTTGACGCGTTTCGATGCAGCTCCCGATTTACCAAAAGCCCGATATCAACGTCGTTGCGCCGCCGAATTCACCAAACGCGGGTGCGGACGGAGCGAGCGGGAATCCGGAGACTGCGAGCGCCGTCGATCCGAACACAAACGGAGCGAGAGGCAACTACGCGGTCGTCTCGTTGGGTTGTCCCAAAAATCTCGTGGACACCGAACAGATGCTCGGACGCCTCGATGCGGACGGCTATCGGATGGTCGATTCGGTCGAAGGAGCCGACTTTGTCGTGGTCAATACTTGCGCGTTCATCGATTCGGCACGCGACGAATCGATGGCCGCGATCGACGAGATGCTGACTCTCAAACGCGATGGCAAATTGCGGAATGTCGTCGTGACGGGATGTCTCGCTGAACGCCAGCAGGGCAAACTGCTCGAGGATCGCCCGGAGATTGACGCCCTCGTCGGTGTGTTCGGGCGCAACGACATCGTCAGTGTCGTCGATGAATTGTATTCGGGACTCGAGGAACAACGGACGGTCTTCAAACCTGCCGCAGTGAATCCGCTCAGCGATGCGGTTCGCTCAGCGGTCACGCCGCGTCACTTCGCTTACTTGAAGATCAGCGAAGGATGCGACCGGCTTTGCACGTTCTGTGCGATCCCGAAAATGCGAGGCAAGCACTTCAGTAAACCGATCGAGCAGATTGTCGAGGAGGCGGATCGTCTCGGCCGCAGCGGTGTGAAAGAAATCGTCGTCGTCGCACAAGACACGACCTATTACGGAATGGACCGTTACGGCAAACCACGCCTGAACGATCTGCTGAAACAGCTCGACCAGATCGAGTCGGTTGATTGGGTGCGTTTGATGTATTTCTATCCGATGTACATCGACGATTCTCTGATCGACACGATCGCAACGGCTCGCCGGATCGTCCCCTATATCGACATGCCGTTGCAACACGCCAGCGACGCGATGTTGAAAAGGATGTCGCGAAAGACAACCCGAAAACTGCAGACCGAGATCGTTCGCAAACTGCGAGAGCGAATCGATTCGCTGGTCATGCGGACGACGATGATCACCGGGTTCCCGGGCGAGACGGAGGATGACTTCAAGCAGTTGATGGACTTCGTTGAGGAGTCGCAGTTCGAAAACTTGGGCGTGTTCACTTATTCGGTCGAAGAAGACACGCCGGCGGCGAAGTTGCCCGGCCGCGTGGATCCCGAGATCGCGAACCGACGCCGCGACGAGTTGATGGCACTGCAACAGTCAATCGCGTTTGAGTGGAACGGCAGCCGAGTCGGAGGCGTGGAAGAAGTTTTGATCGATGCGGAAATGCCCGAGCAAGAAGGCGTCTTCATCGGTCGCACGCGAAGCGAAGCGCCGGACGTGGACGGGCTGGTTTACGTCTCGCAGGTCAGTGAGGAATCGCCGGTCGAGATCGGACAGATTCGCAAATGTGAAATCGTGGCCTCGCAAGGATACGATCTCGCCGCCGCTGCGATTGATTGATCAGGGTGCGGATACGTCCTCGAACGCGGTTGGCTGTTCGAGTGGATGTGATGAATCTGCACGTTATCGAAGTCTCGTCGTGCAGTCTCGTGAGCCGAAGTGCGTGAGCGCTCGGGTGTTGGGTTGGCGACTTGGTTGGCGTTTCCACCGGAGGCCTTACGGCCGTTCGGCTCACCAGAGTCGCTCGGGATTTCCAAGACCGAGAGCAGGCGTTGGTTATTCAGCGATCCGATGTCTTGAATTTGTTTTAGGGGGATGGATCGTGGATTGTCCGCCTGAGAGATGCGGACCTACGTGATAGCCACGACCAGTGAGCCGAACTGCGTAAGCACTCGGGGATTCAGCGTGTTCGGTCACGTCAATCGCTCGACGTTCCCACCCGAGGCCTTACGGCCGTTCGGCTCACCAGAGTCGCTCGGGATTTCCAAGACCGAGAGCAGGCGTTGGTTATTCAGCGATCCGATGTCTTGAATTTGTTTTGGGGGGAAGGGTCGTGGATTGTCCGCCTGGGAGATGCGGACCTACGTGATAGCCACGACCAGTGAGCCGAAATGCGTAAGCACTCGGGGATTCAGCGTGTTCGGTCACGTCAATCGCTCGACGTCCCCACCGGAGGCCTTACGGCCGTTCGGCTCACCAGAGTCGCGCGGGAGTTGCAATACCGAGAGCAAGCGTTGGTTATTCAGCGATCCGATGTCTTGAATTTGTTTTTGGGGGATGGATCGTGGATTGTCCGCCTGGGAGATGCGGACCTACGTGATAGCCACGACCAGTGAGCCGAACTGCGTACGCACTCGGGGATTCAGCGTGTTCGGTCACGTCAATCGCTCGACGTCCCCACCCGAGGCCTTACAACCGTTCGGCTTACTCCGCGTTGCTCATGCTTTCCTGAGCACGAAAGAGGGATTTCTAGATGCCGGTGGCGGTTCGTTTGACGGGAAGGCGACGTTCGGCGTGAGGGGGCGATGAATTGGCTATGGGCAGGCTATAAGATTGAGGGGCTCTGGTTCTTCAATGCCTCATATCTGAGATTCGCTCGATGATTGTCCCTACGTTCTGGGCCGAGTCAAAACGGACGCTCCAACATGACAACCGACAGATGACGGTGCGCCGGTTCGGTTGGTCTGACGACAGTCAATCGGCGGCGCAGGAACACGCCAGGCAACGAGTCGACGACGCGGTTGAGAACATCACCAGAGGCGAATCCACGCTACTGGCCGAACCCAAGGTGCCGTACAACGGTGCCGACGGATTGCCGATTCGCGAAGAGATCGTTTCTCGACACGGCGAGTCGGTGATGACTCGCAATGCCTACGGAGCGTTGTGTCTCAACACGCCCGACGTTTTGATCGCGGACGTGGACGCGGAGGAACGTCCCGGATGCGGGCCGTACGGATACGTTTTCTGGGGCTACTGCGTCGTTTACATCGTGCTGGCGTGGCAGGTCGAAGGGCTGCGTTCTGTTTTCTTGTTCCTGCTCGGAGCGTTCGTCGCCGTAACGCTTCTGGGCAGTGCATGGCATTGGTTGCGCGATCGGATGCGAGGTTCGCTCAAGCAGTCCGCTCGCGATCGGATCGAGCGTTTTTCCAACTCCCATGCGGATTGGGGCATGCGGCTCTACGAGACCCCACGTGGATGGCGTGTGTTGGTTTCGCATCGCACGTTCGATCCGCGCGGTGACGCGGCGCGTGATTTCTTCCACGCGATCGGTGCCGATCCGATTTATGTTCGGATGTGTTTCAACCAAAATTGCTTTCGCGCGCGAGTTTCCCCCAAACCATGGCGGATCGGGATCGATGATCACCTCAAACCTCGGCCGGGTGTTTGGCCGATCTCACCAGAGCGGATGCCACAGAGAAAACGATGGGTCGAAGAATACGAACGCCGGTCGACTCAGTACGCCGCGTGCCGGTTTGTCGAATCACTCGGCAGCGTATCGCAGTGCGAAGAAGCTCGACGGGTGATTCAGGTGCACGACCGAATGTCCGGCGCGAACACTTCGCTCGAGATCGCCTAGTCGTATGTGTTGGTTCTCGTTTCTTGTAGAGGATCTTGTTAAAGATCCCGATGCATGAGGATGTTCACAAGATCCACGACGACCTGCCCCGAACGCAACGTTGCCGCGTTACACAGACAACGCTATCAGGAGGCTTCGATGTGCGCATTGCGAGTGACTCGGTCGGCAACCAAGACCACCAGAGCAGCAGCAACCGCGAGAACGACCAGGGTGACGATGCTGCCATCGTACTGCGCCGGAGAAATGAAGACGTGTTCTTGGAATTTGAGTTCCAGGTCAGCGGTTTCCGGAGTGACCGCTTGCAGCGGCCAGAGACGTCCGATCGAACCGATCATGAGCCCGATGAGCGTCGCCATTGTCATGTCGTGGTGCTTCCGCAGGAGGTAGTTGAGCAACCGCGAGAAGGCGAGCAAGCCAAAGCCGCATCCGATGGCAAAAACCGTCAACCGCGTCACGATCATGACGTCAATGTTGAGCTTGAAGAACTGTTTGATCATCCCGATCACCGGTTCATAAACGCCCAGCAGCAACAGTACAAAAGCGCCGCTGATCCCGGGGAGGATCATCGCGCAGATCGCAATCGAGGCGCTGAAGAAAAGGTACAGCAAGTTGATTTCACTGTGGCTCGTCGGGATTTGGGACACCGCCAAGGCAATGAGTATCCCGACGACGCAGGCGAGCATTGTAGGAATTGACCAACGTGAAACGTTCCGGCGGACGACCCAAACGCTCGCTAAAACCAACCCAAAGAACACCGCCATCGTTTGATTCATTTGGTGAATCAACAGATGGTGCATGAGGCCTGCGAGCGATCCGATCCCGACCACGATTCCGATCCCGAGCGCGATCGTGAAACGCAGGTCGAGTTTCTCGATCAGGGATGTCCAGCGTCGTCGGCGAAGCAGCCCCACCGCTTCGGTGTCGATGTTGCTGATCGCGGCGATCAATCGATCGTAGTGACCGAGGATGAGAGCGACGGTACCTCCACTGACGCCGGGGACCGTATCGGCGGCGCCCATGCAGAAACCGCGGAAGATATTAATGACATCGCCTGTCATCGTACCGGCGGGTTTTGCGAGTGACGAATCCGATTTGGTTGCCGCCGCGCGGGTTGGCTCGCCGCCGTTATCATCGGTCGAGTCATACTTATCGTCGCGTTGAACCTGACCCTCATAATCGTCAGTCTCCGATGCGTTCATCACAGGTTCAATCTCGGCGTGAAGGATTCATGTTAAAAATGCTGTCGCAGTGGTAGGCAACTCGCCTCGCTAAAGTAGTTTGGAACGGAGTATTGGCAATGCCCGATTCTATTTCGCCCTCAACGTTCGGTCGTCTCTCGTGCCTGATCTTATTCGTGTTCTGATTCTCGCTGTTGTGCAGGGGATCGCTGAGTTCCTACCGATCAGTTCTTCCGGGCACTTGGTCATCCTCGACAATCTGTTGGGTGACCTCGGCGAATCGGCCACGCTCGTGATTATCCTTCACGCCGGCACGCTCGGATCGATCCTCGTCGTTTATTGGCGAAGGATTTTGAAATTGCTGACGAGCGATCGGCGGGTGATCGGTCTGCTGGTCGTCGGAACTCTGCCGGCGGTTGTCATCGGGCTTACGATCAAACGTGGCTTTCCGTGGATTACCGAGAGTCCCCTGCTGGCCGCATCGATGTTAATCGTGACCGGTGTGTTACTGATCGTCCTCGGAAGACTGAAACCTACCGTGGGCGAATACACCCAAATGGGTTGGTTAGGGGCGTTTGTGGTCGGTTGCTTCCAGGCGGTCGCCATCCTACCTGGAATCAGTCGCAGCGGTTCGACCATCCTGGGTGGTCGGTTGATGGGTCTGAGCAACGAGGACTCTGTCACGTTCTCGTTCCTGTTGGCCATCCCGGCAATCCTTGGCGCAACCACCTTGGCGGTGAAGGACCTCGTTGACGGGACCGAAGCGGCGTCGAATCTCCCCGTAGCGACTCTGGCAATCGGTGCCGCGTGTGCGTTTGTGGTCGGAATCTTCGCGCTGAATTGGCTGATCCATTGGAGCCGTGAGGCGCGTCTGCACTGGTTCGCCTACTGGTGCATCCCGTTCGGGTTGGCCATGCTTCTGTTCTATAGCCTTCGCTAGAAACGCTTGTTTTGAGCATGCTGTATTTGGGTTTATTGCGAAAAAATTTCACTCAGGGGATTTTTCTGGACCTCCGTATACACCAAACTGCTGAGTGAGCATCGTGTGTTGCTCAATTCTAGCAAGGGGCGAGTTACCACACCCAGCGGCACACTGGACGTGTGAATAGTGATATACCGCACACTTTCCCGCGATAGAATCCCGTCATCAAAGTGATTCATGGGCTATAGTTCACTGACTCCACTTCCCCGCCTTCCTACCCTCCGATATCCCGTTGGATTGCCCCCTAACGAGGTTTTATGGCTAAGCCACAACTGACCGACCGCCAGAAGAAAGTCTACGAACTGATCCGTTCGCTCATCCAAGAGCGTGGCTACGGCCCGACGGTTCGTGAGATCGGTGAACACTTCGGAATCAAGAGCCCCAACGGCGTCATGTGCCACTTGCGTGCACTGGAGCGGAAGGGACTGATCTCGCGCAAGGCAAACAAATCACGCGCCATCGAGTTAACCGGCGAGAACGCTCGGTCGGCGACCGGACTGCCTTTGATGGGCGTGGTTTCGGATCATCCATCTGAGCTGGATACCAATCCGACGGATGCCATTGATCTCGGGAAATCGCTCGCGACCGGGGAACGATTCGTCGTACAGGTTTCGGGCAACTCGTTTTCGGAGTACGGCGTTCTCGATGGTGACTTTCTGGTTATCGATCAGGACGGCCAATGCACGGAAAATTCATTGGCCGTCGTGAAGTTGACCGATGGACGTGTCTCGATGCGGAAATGGTGTCCTGAAATGGGGACCCCCGGATCGAGCGAGGGTGGCGACGCTCCGGGCGTGATGTCGGTACTCGGTGTTGCGGTGTCGATGGTTCGCGAGAAGATGGCGTTGGCCTAGCACCGGCGTGTAAACTGCGGCGGTCTTCACGCTTCCTTTGCGCCCAACGTTTGCTCGATGCCAGACCGCAACCCGTTCGATGACTTTGCCCGATCGCTCGATGAAATGAAGGGCCTCGGCCGGGCGCGTCGGTTGGTCGTTCAGTACGTCGACGGCGTGTCGCTGATGACCGACCAGTCGGAACGGTTGCTCAATTTTGGCGGCAACGATTATCTCGGGATCGTTGCCGATGGAATTGGGCATGACGAGCCCGGTGGCGATGGCAACGCAGCGAAGCAAATCACGCTCGGAAAAGAGCCTTCAGGTGCGACGGCGAGCCCGTTGGTTTGCGGTTGGACACCGGCCCATGATCGGTTGGCCCAATCGATCGCTCGGTTGGAGCGGACTGAGTCGGCGGTGGTTTTCCCGTCCGGCTACGCGGCATGCTGTGGCGCGGTCGCGACGTTATGTCGTGATGGCGATCTGATCCTGAGTGATGAACTCAATCATGCTTCATTGATCGACGGTTGTCGGGCGTCGAAAGCAGATCGGGTGGTATACCCTCACCGCGACGTGAGGCACGTTGAGCGTGTCTTGCAAGAGTCGCGGTCGCGGTACCGCCGCGTTTGGATCGTGACCGATGGCGTGTTCAGCATGGATGGCGACGCCGCACCGCTGCGGGAACTCGTTCACCTTGCCGAGCGGTATGACGCGCAGATCCTCGTCGACGAAGCTCACGGCACGGGGGTGCTCGGCCAAAACGGGGGCGGGCTGTGCGAGGCTCTCGGCGTTCGGGATCACGTCGCGGTTCGGATCGGAACACTCAGTAAAGCGATCGGTCATCAGGGCGGTTTTGTTGCAGGCCCGCGCGTGGTGACGGACTATCTGGTTCAGTTTTGCCGGACACTGATCTTCAGTACGGCATTGTCGCCACGAACCGCCGCCGGGGCGGATCGGGTGATCGCCTCGATGGAAGGTCTGCGGTCGCGACGCGAGCGCGTGACGCGTTTGGCGGCTTACCTGCGCGAGCAGTTCGCGAACCGTTTGCCCGACCGGATGCTGGTCCCCTGCGGCGGCAATGATGCGACCGCGGAAAGGGATATCTTCGCGGGCATACCGATCGTGCCGGTGATCATCGGCCGCGATGAGGCGACCGTTGCGATCAGCGAGCGGCTTCGCGAGCGAGGGTTTTACGTCCCCGCGATTCGGCCACCGACCGTCCCCGAGGGAACCGCGAGGCTGCGTATCTCGCTGTCGGCGGCACATCAACGAGAGCGCATCGACGGGTTAGTCGATGCGATCGTTTCGCTCGTGTGAGAAGACTTTATTGGTCGAGCAGTTCAACAACGTCGGCGTGTCCGTTCGCTCTGGCGAAGTCCAACGCCGACTCGCCGTCGACGTCTTCGACCGAAGGATCGGCTCCCTTGTCGAGCAGCAACTCGACGACTCCGGTTTGCCCTTCGGCGGCGGCAAACATTAGCGCGTTGAAGTGTTCCTCTTCATCGACGAGCTCGATGTCGGCACCGGCCGCGAGCAGGGCTTTGACGGTCGACACGTTGTCGCCCGTGGCAGCGTACATCAATGCCGTTCGGCCGAATTCGTCGCGGTGATCGATCTCCGCATGTTGGTCGATCAACCACTCGACGGTCTCGAGGTGTCCATCAAAGGCAGCGAGCTGCAAAGCCGTGCGTTTGCCTTCTCCCCTGACGTCGATATCGGTGCCCGACGATGCGATTTCCTTGGCCGTGTCCAGATCGCCACGCATGGCGGCGTCGAGAAACGCATCGCCTCGCCCCGGGACGGTGTTCGGTTCGGCCGATCTCGCCGTGGGGGCTTCGGGTTCGACTTCGGGTTCGGTGGAAGAAACGATTACCTCCTCTCGCTCGCGTCGCGGAAAGTCATCCGGCTGGATCCGTTCGGGACCGCAACCGAGGCTCGTCAACCCGAACATTGTCACGACAGCGGCGACGGCCGCCTTGGCACGCGAGAGACGCACGCTTGCCGGCGTGGATGCGATCACCGCCGGAGGTGCGGAAGGACGTTGCGACGTTTGATCTGCAGAGGTGCGAGGGGCGGCGAGTGAGGATTGGTGCACGTCGGAGGCTTGGTTCACAATGGGGGCTCGGTTGACGAGAGAGGCTGTGCGTCAGGCGGTGGCGTCTGAGCCGGGGCCGGGATTGGGGGTGAGGTCCGGCAGGCGGGCTGGTTTCCCGTTGCGATCGACGCATGCGATGACCGAGTCGCCTTCCACCAAAACGGTGTCGCCGCGATGGATGATGTAGCGGTGCCGCATTCGTACCTTGCGTAGCTCGATGACTTCCGTGGTGACGGTCAGGACGTCATCGAAGTCCGCCGGAGCGAAGTAACGGACGTTCATCTCGGTGACGACGAGCATCTTGCCGCTGTCTTCGATGCTCTTGTAGTCGTGACCGAGACTGCGCAGCATCTCGACACGCCCACGTTCGAAATAATTCAGATAGTTGGCGTGGTGGACACGTCGTTGCCCATCGGTTTCCTGATAGGCGACGCGAATCTCATGAGAATGTCGGAGCAACTCGAGAGGGTCCGTTAGTAGATGCCGAGGTGGTCACGGGCCTCATCGGTCATCAGTTCGGGCGACCAAGCCGGTTCCATGACCACTTTCACATCGCACACGTCGACTTCGTCGAGCGATTCGGCAGCGGCTTTTGTCCCAGCGACAAGTTGCGGCCCAGCAGGACACATGGGGCTGGTCAGGGTCATTTCAACGTTCACGTCGTGCCGCCCGTCCTCTTTCTCATCACAGACATCGACGACGTAGACCAAACCGAGGTCAACGATGTTGACGTACAGTTCGGGGTCAATGACCTCTTTGAGTGCTTCTCGGACTTTGTCTTCGGCTAATGCCATCTCATCGATCCAGGGTAACGTGGCAAACTGGGGGCACGGTTTTGATGACCGCACGATACGACGGCGAGTGCGTTTGGTCAATCTCGCACCAAGGAGCAATCGCTTCAATTGTCGATGCACCGAGCCCGTTGATTTGGGAAAGTTCGGGCACCGAAAGGAACCCGCCGCAGGTCTCGCGGCGTCGTCGAATCTTGGTGACCATATTCGGCCCAACGTTCGGCAAGAGACCGAGCTCTCGATCGCTCGCGACATTTAGCGGGATCCTCATCAAACGCACACGTTCCGGCCGAGCGGGTCCCGGCTGCCGCGACATTCGGGGGAGAGCCGACGGCGTTTCGGTCAATAGCTCAATCGGTTCCGACGCGAACGCAACAGGCACGGAGGTCGGGGCAGTCGTTTGTTCGTCGCGAAGGTGCGGCAAGGTCAACGCGGCCACGACACCGGCAACAAGGACCAGGGCGAGACGCACCACGGGTTTCTCCAACGGGTTTTGTCCGTGGGCGTGTTGGTCCTGGCTTTGACGCTGAGCCTGCTCCTGACCCCGCGCCTGCTCATGAACGGCGTGTTGTGAGTCGTCCCCTGACACAATCGATACTCCGAGTCGTATTGATGCCGATCGGCCGCGTGAACGAAACGACCTGGCAAAACGGATCGTCTCCGCCCTGATCGAGCGGTCGTCACTTACCGAGCCGACACCTATACAAAACGGCATCGGTCGAGTTGCAGTGTACGCGCCGGCGCCGCGGAATCAAACTGAAAATGAATCGACGGAAACGCGGAGATTTGCTAGCAAATTGCGGCTATTCCGTTTCGCTCATCCGCACGCCGATGACGAGAAGCAGGTTCGCGTAACGCTGTTGGTCGGCCGTTTGGATGGTGAGGACGTGGTCCGGTGTGATCACGTGATCGTAGAACGCCCACTTCTCGAGCGGTTTGAGTTCGACGTCCGATCCGGCGTCGCGAAGCGTTTTGCGGTAGTCGTCCCAAACCGGTGGATCGCCGTCGAGGGCGTACGGCCCGGTCTCCTCGGTTTGCATAGTCATCGCGGCTTCGATCGGCACGGCCGACAAGATCGCTTGCAAGGCTTGATCGCACGTGATCAAGCCGGGCATCAAATTCATGCTGATCAGTTTCGCGTTCGGCCCTCGCTTGTTGAGCGAAGGGTAATTGCCGTCGGCGATCAAAATCGTGCTGTGGTGACCCGACGCGGCGAGGATGGATGTGATCTCGGGGTGAATGAGTTTGCTGAGCAACATGGTGCAGGAGCCTAAGGTGTCAAATTGGGGAACGGATTCGGCTGAGTCGAAACGTTTACTGTATCTCAAACGCGAACGCAATTGGTCGCGGTGAGCAGCGAGTCGGAGACGAAATGGCGAGTCATCAGAGTCAGCCAACTCTCAGCGTCGCGAAACTCGCCAAGAGTTTCGGCAGGCCTGATGAATGGCCGAAAGACTTGGCGTCGTTCGCTACGGATCTGCCCCGCATTTTCGATCTTGATGACTCTTTAGGAAATTTTGCGGACGAGGTTCATGCCTTCGCGGCCGCGGTAGGTCAGCAGCAGCGCACCGGTCGACGCGCGGACGTCGAAGATGTGTTCAAAGAAACCATGTTCGCCGGGCCAAGGGAACGCGAAGAACAGATCAAAGTCATCGACCTCCCAACCGATTTCGTCGTAAACGTCACCTTCTTCTGTGTCGACATTGCGTACTTCATTGGCGATGTCTTCGAGGCCTTCGACGTCGCGCGGCACGAGGCTGCCGCAGTAGACTCGCGAGGAACTGCCGAGCGAATGGGCGAGGTCGTTCGCCTCATGGACGAGTCGTGGTTCAATTTCGATCCCAACCGATTCCATGCCACGCAGCGCGGCCAGCAGCGATCCGACCGCGAACCCGGCTCCCCATTCGCAGAACCGATTCCCCGCGATCAGATGAGATTGCTCGATCCAGGTGAGTGCTTGGTCGAGAAGATGGAAATCGCAGGTGACAAAGTTCTCGATCACCGTTTGATCCGCCAACATGAACGCCTCGATGGCATCATTCGCGGTGTCGATTAAGGTTTCGGATCCGTCGTGATAGGGAAGGCTTTTGATCGAGTCGGGGACATTGATTTGCTGCAGCGTCATGGAGCGTCGGAGTCATCGGAAATCGGTTGCATGTCGATCCAAACCATTCGGTGGTCGGTCGCGTCGAGACATCGTCCCAACGGCGTGTTAGGTTCAGGCCAAACCACGCCACTGTCAACAACGGGAATGTTCGCCGAAGGGATGACATAGTCCACGCGAACGCGTCGGGTGCCGAACAAGGCGGTCGCGGTCGAACGGGTTTCGCTCTCCGGTGCAAGCGGTTGTACTCTCTCACTGCTCAGAAGATTGACGATCGCGGATCGACGACTGTCACCGGCCTCGGGGTCGGAATTCAGGTCGCCTGCGATTGCAAACCACTCGTCCTTGGCGAGCCCGCCGGAGACACCCGCATCATCGACGAGGAACTCCGCGTCGGGGTGTTCAATGAACTCTTGCCAGAAACGAATCTCGTCGTGATTGCGGCATCCGTTGCGGTCTTCCGGGCCGTCAAACACCGGTGGTGTCGGATGGCTGACGAGGAAATGCAGCACTCGGTTGGTGCGGCTCCCGGCCGGAATCTGAATCGGCACGTCGGCGTGATTCTTGCTCGACAACCGCAGTTTTTGCCAAACCTCGTCGCTGTAGTAGGGAACGTTCGTTTGCGGATCGATCGGACGCAGCGCGCCGGGCAGTTGGTTCCACCGGTACGTTTGAAAGGTTCTCGCGTTTTCGCGATCGATCGGGAACCGACTCAAAACCGCCATCGCGTATTGCCCGGGATAGCGTCCGAATCCCCACGCGTCGTTGGGGAGATCGGTTCGTCCGTCGGCGTCCAAGTCCGCGTCCGCGATCATGCCCGTGTTGGTCGGAATGGACCATCGGTGAGGATAAGAAATCGGTTCGCCGCTCCCTTCCTGTTTCGCATTCAGGTAGAGATCCGCGAACCGGTTGAGCGTTTTGCCGTCGGCGTCAAAGTCGACTTCGCAGAGCAGCAGGACGTCCGGACGGATGGACCGGATGATCTTGGCCAACTTGATCGCCTGAGCATCGCTGCCGCCACGCAGACGATCGGCGACTCGGCCGGACGAATCGCCGTAGAGCGAAACGTTCATGCTGGCGATCCGGATCGAACGTCGCGGCGGGACCTGGGTTTCAGCGTGCGTCGTCTGATGAGTCATCGCCGATAGGATGATCGAAAAAACGAGAACGAGCCAAGGGGGCGGCGGCACGCGGCACGGACAACTGCAGCGACCGTGTCGGTGATGATGTCGCCGGGTAGGAACCGATGAATCAACCGAGCAGAGCGGCGACTTCTTCCGGAGGAGGCGGGTCGCAAAGGCGGAATTTCGTCGTGCGGCCATCGGCATCGTCGTAGAGAATCATGGTGGCGGGGGACAGTTCGGACGCGACCGGCGAATCGATCAGCAGCGACGAGTCGGCAGCGTTGATCGGACCGATCAGTCGAATCTCGAGGTCATGTTGGCTCTGGCGAGGCAACCATCGTGATAGGATTTCGGCCGACGGCAACGTAACCAAGACAAACACGCCGACCGATGGGCCGTCGCGGAGTACCGATTGGAACGCTTTGCTGCCGTTTTGTTTGTAGGCCGCGTCGAGCGAGAAATCGAGCTGCTCACTTTGCCTTAAATCACGCATCCGGTCCAGGGCGTCAACGATCACCAACATCGTTCGGCCGTCGTCCTCGATCGGCTCCGGCGCAGCGTCTGGTTGCCCATTTGCGTTGTCCGCGGATGGGTCTGCCGGCGACGCGTCGGAACTGAGGCCACTCGGATCATCGAGCGAGAACGTGCCTTGGAAGTTCGCATGATCGCTGGGTTGTTTCGGCGGCGTTTCGACTTCGCGGCCGGTTTCCTTCGCCACTCGTGCGGCGACGAGGTTGGACAACGCGATCATCTTGTTCTCTGCATCGCGGGTGCGAACGATCTCGGCGGTGATGCCCGAGGCGCGAATCCAATCCGCGGGCGATTCCCCGTCGTCGGCTCGTGACCCGTCGAAGAAGGTGATCGACAGGTCCGGCGAGTGCTTGATCGCGGACGCGACGAAGGTGCCGACAATGCCGACCCGCATTTTAGGCGGCGCGACGAGCAAGGCGTTGCGTCCGGTGTCGGATTGGAAACGCAGCGTTGTCGGTGGGCCGAGTTCGACGGCTTCGCCAAGCAAGCCCGCAACGCGGTCCGACGCGGTTGCGGATTGAATCGCGATGTCGGCGAGCTTCGCGGTGAAGCGGCTCGGACGGTTTCCCTCGAATACGATCGCCGGTTCGAGTGTTTCGCCGAACGACGTGTCGCGCGAAGCGATCTCGTTAAGCATCGCTTCGTGTTCTTGCGGTCCGAGCCAGGCGACTTGGAAGGGATGGTTGCCTTCGAGCAGCCCGCTCGCGTCGTTGTAAATCGCTTCGCCCGGTCGCGACAGGAGTTTCGCGGCGGTGTTGTCGTCAGCGAGGATCAACGCGGCGTCCGATTCGCTGCACTGCATCGCGACGCGAACCGCCATTTGACCGAGCGTCGCACGCGGAAGGCTGTTCGCACCGGCGAGCGATTGGCTGCTGAGGATGACGTGGATCCCGAACGAACGGCCTTGGCGAACGAGCCGATCGAGCAGCGCCGTGCAGTCGGCCGCGAGCGAATCGTCGCGCGTGAACAACTCTTGGAATTCATCGACGACGAGCACGATACGAGGCATCGTCGTGTCGGGCCGTTTGGACCGGAACTCGCCGACCTCCTGGACGCTCGCGTCACGGAACGCTTCCCCGCGGGACGTTAACTCAGCGTCGAGTCGTTGCAGGACGCTGCGGCCGAACTCGCGTTCGCTTTCGATGCCGATCACGCGGGCGTGTGGCAAATTCGTGTCGGCGTAGATTTTGAACTCGACCCCTTTCTTGAAGTCGAGCAGGTAGAACTGCAGTTGGTCGGGCGTGTACTGCGCCGCACCGGCGGTGATGATGCTGTGCAGCAACGTACTTTTTCCCGATCCCGTCTTACCGGCGATCAAGACGTGCTGCCGGACGCCTTCGCCGAGCAGCAGGTTGCGGGTTCGTCCGGCACCTTGGCTGCCGATCGTGATCGCGATCCCGTTGTCGGTATTTTGTGTTTCGTCGGCGGTCGGAACGCGACCGCCGGGGAGCAACGATTCGAGTTCGACGACAACACGAGCGGCTTCCAAAGACGCCTTGCCGATTCGCCGGGTCAACGGATCGCGGACCTCCGACGGTGGCGGCGGAGCGGGCCAGAACTCGAGATCCTCGAGGCCGTCGGACTCGCAAACCCAGTGCGCCGCGGAACCGGGTTCGGGCGGAACGTAGGCGGGCGGTTTACCATCCTCTTCACCGGAGTCGTCGGGCTGTTGTTCGACGACCGGTGCGAGTGCCTCGCGATAGCCGATCCGCAGCAGTTTGTCGCTGCGCAGTGGTGGCATGTCGGTCGGCCACGGTCGATCTTTCTCGACGACCAAGATCACAAACACGCCGCACCGAGCGCCGCTTTGGATCAGCGACTGCAGGTGCATGTAAGAATCTCGCGACAGACCGTCGGGGAATCCGACCGCCGCGACCGCGTGATAGGGTTCGGCGAGGGAACCGGCGACTTCGTTGTAATCCTCGATCCGTTCGAACCGGTCCCGCAGGCTGGCTTGCAAGACGTTTTCGACATGTTGTGTCAGTTCGGTCAATCGCTGCGTGATCTTGTCGCTGGTCGTCCACACGCGGTGGTGAATCAACTGCGGGTCATGATCGGCGAGCGCCATGAAGCTGGCAAAGTGTTGTCCACGACTGTTGGCGTCGATCAGGGTCACGCGTGCGCGGCCCGGCATCGCGCTGCTGAGCAATCGCCACAGGATTTGATGAGCGATGTCGATCGCTTCGTCGAGTTTCTCCGACGGCGTTTCGATCAGTACACCCGAATGACGTCGGCGGTGAATCGCCAACGGCATCGTGTCGGGAATGTCGATCTTTGAAAGGATGTCCGCCTCGGCCGGCGCGTCGCTGCTATGTGCGTACCCTAAAGCTTCGTCGAATTTTTTCTTCAGCCGTTTGCCCAAACGGATTTGTCCGAGCGGCAGGAAGTCGATCGATTCGTGCGGGTCCGGCGGCGAGGAGAGAATCTGTTGCCAAGGCGGGAATCGGTAGTGCACCAAATCGGTCGCCGCCAAGATCCGGTTCATGCCGCGACGCAGTCCGGTCTCGAGCCGGTGGGCGAGCGATTGCAGCGTTTGCTGGTGGCTGGCGAGGGTCTGGCGTCGGGTTTGCCCGGCGGCTTGGTCGGTTTGGGTGAGCGTTTGCGAGATGTTCGACGCGAGCGTATCGGCTCGCTCCCGCATGGTCTTTTGCAACGTCGCGAAGCCGCTGCGGAATTGAGCGTCGATGCGTTCGAGTTGCGATTCGAGTTTGGCCTGCTCCTCGGATTGGGCTTTATCGAGTTTGCTCTTCAAGTCCGCGAGCTGGTCTCGTTTCCACCGTTCGGCTTCGGCGATGTGAGCCTTCCGGCGGTCGAGCAATTCTTGGGCGGCCTCCTCGGCTTGCTTTTTCGAAATCGCCTTGCCTTGCTGAACGGCGACTTCGGCCGAGTGTCGAATGCGTTCGGAGAGCGGATGCAGTTTGCGAGTCATCCGGCGGAGCGGGAACAGCAGGATCGCGTAGATCATGAACCCCAACACACCGGCAACGGCGACCAACCCGATCAACCACCAAATCAGCGGCTGCGGTTTCATGGCCTGCATCACGATGCTGCCGATCGCGATGAACACGGCGACGCCGGCGGGCAGATAGAAAGAGTCGACGGTCTTCGACGCGAACCCCTTCTGCATGTCGACCGTGACCGCTTTGACGCGGCGGTTCTGTCGGCCGATTAATTCGATCGCGTCGCGGACGTTGGTGGGTTCGGCTTCTTGGAATTCCGCGTACGGGTCTGCGGGGAAGTTCACCTCGAGCAATTGATCGAGCCGCCGCATCGTCAGGTCGCGAGCCCACTGCAGGTCCTCGTCGCCGGCCGCGAGGGCTTCGTCGAGTTGTTGATAGTGCTCGGCCTGCTGTTTTTTCGGTTGCCCTTTGCGTTGGTCGTACTGGTGTTCGATCGCGATCAATCGTTTTTCGACTTTGCCTTCGATCACGTCGGTTTGTTCTTTGGCCGCCTTGCGATACTTGATCCGAATTCGTCGCAACTGGTCGCGGGTTTGAATCGTGGCGGCTTCGTAGGCCGCGATCGCCTGCTCCTGGGCTTCGTCCCATTGTTTGAGGGTGCTCTGCCGGTCTTGCTGGCAATTTTGCCGCACCTCGGCGAGCTGTTCTGCGAGTTTGCGTTCGAGGTCCTGATGTTGAGCCGACTGTGCCAACAACAAACGCTCGTGATCGCTGCGAGAGGCAGCCACCCGACCAACGAGTCCATTGATCAATCGCCGCTGTCGTGCGGGATCAAACAGGAAAACGGGAGCAACAGATGAGTCTTTCATATCTACCGATTCTAGCCGAACTGGATCGTCCGGGTGGCTTGGCTATCGCCGGGAGCGAATATTTCGCACAATAGGCGTCACGCACAACCGGTACAAACTAATAAGGCAGAACGCGGCATCGTTTTGCCACGCTGTGAACCGCGTTTTTCGAACCTAGTTTTTCCGCGATCAGGTGCTTTCCGCGATTCACACGATCGGATTCGTGTCCTCGGCGTGCGATCGACTCGCCACCGGCTACCGGTTTCGCTTCCTCTCCAACGTTCCCCGATTTCCAAACGACTATGGCCGCTCGCTCTCGGACATCCACTTCGCAACCGTCGCACGCCAGCGAAAGATCGGCGTCCGGCGAGAGTTCGAGCTCGGACGGTAGTTCAAACGGCGGAAATTCGAACAAATCCCATAAAGCCGGCGGGAAAGCAGACGGGGCGAAGAAGCCCGGCCAAATCGAGCTGTCGCCCGAGGTGCTCAACGGCGATTCACTGATCGAAGTCGACGGGATCGAGGTCGATCTGAAGAACCGATACCTGGCGGCGTTCCTGGCGTGGATCGTGCCGGGGGCCGGGCATATCTATCAGGGGCGGCATTCGAAGGCGACTCTGTTCATCATCAGCGTTCTGTCGATCTGGTTCCTAGGGTTTGCGTTGGGCGGTTGGAACGTGGTCTACGCCTCGTGGCAACCGGGAGACCGCCGGTGGCATTATTTCTTGCAAGCCGGTGTTGGTGCCGCCGCGCTGCCTGCGCTCGTTCAAGGCGACCGGATGCGTCGCGCCACGGATCCGACCACGGGACGAACCCTGGACAGTTACCGGCCGTTGTGGCGAGGATTCATGGCACCCCCACATCGCCCCGTCTTGGAGGGTGAAGCCGATGAAGTGGCGGCCTGGTACGCCCGCCACGGCAGCGGCTACGAGATGGGCACTTGGTTCACGATGATCGCGGGTTTGCTGAACTTCCTGGTGATCTACGACGCGTTCGGCGGCCCCCTGGCGGTCCCGATCAGCGGCAAAAAAAAGTCCTGACACCGGGCCGGAATGCCTCGCCAACTTCTTCGTTGGATGACGGTTGTTTGCTGATCAAGTGCGAAGTGCCAACAGTGCGAAGTGCCGCCCAACGGCTCGCTACCGGCGAACGCGTTGATAGGCCGGTTTCGAAATGGCCGATCGCGAGGGCGCATGTTTCGCATAGCCGTACGATGCGGAGGATCGGTGCAAACGGACATTCCGGTGCAGACGACCTTCTGGGGCCGGTGACAACGTTCCTCAGCATCGCTCTGGGCTGAGTCTGGGCTGACTGGCCTGAGTTTGGCCTGCCTGGGCTGAGTCTGGGCTGCCTGGCGGCCTCGGCACAGCCACCGTGGTGTGATGATTCGATTTTGCGGGCTTGCCGCTGGTCGAGAATCACACTTTCACCTCGAAAAATTTGTGAATTCGGCTCGACTCAATTAGACTCACGTCTTCTCCCTCGAAATTCTCGAGTTCCCGATCCAACTTTCCCCCCTCTTCTCCGCTCGGATCAACGCAGTGAAACGCTTTGCAACAAACACAGTGAAACGCTTTGCACCAAACGCAGTGAAACGCTTTGCAGCCTCGACCGCCCGTTTTTCGGTTCTCTCCCTCGTTGCGTTCGCCTCGTTCGCTGCGGCCAATTTGGCTGTCACGCCGGTTGCAAACGCCGGTGGTGGCGAAATCGTTGATCAGGCTGGACTCTTCGCGGCGATGGACGCGGGGCAAGTCGAAGCGACTTTCATCCCGCAAAACGCAGCCAAAGCGAACCTGCTGGTAAAAAACCTCACTGAGAAACCGCTGCAAATTCAAATGCCTGCTGCCTTCGCCGGCGTGCCGATCAATGCCCAAATGGGCATGGGCGGAATGGGCGGCGGCATGGGAGGCATGGGCGGCGGCATGGGTGGTATGGGCGGCGGCATGGGAGGAGGCGGCCAAGCCATGGGCGGCGGTGGCGGCATGGGAGGAATGGGCGGTGGCATGGGAGGCGGTATGGGCGGCATGGGTGGCGGAATGGGCGGTGGTATGTTCACCGTGCCTGCCGGTCGTGTTCAAAAAGTAGCCCTCAACACCGTTTGCCTCGAACACGGAAAGCCCGACCCCAACCCGAAAATGAAATACGCCATCGTGCCACTCGAACGAGTCACGAAGGACCCCGCCGTCGCACTGCTTTGCCAAGCCCTCGGCAACGGCCAGGTCGCCCAGAACACGGCACAAGCCGCGGCGTGGAACCTGATGGACGGTTTGAGCTGGGAAGAATTGGCTCGAAAGAACCGCGTCGAGAGCCGCTACACCGGCAACGTCCGCTTCTTCACGCCCCTGGAGATCCGAGCCGCGATGGCAGTCGCCGCGGAAGCTCGCCGCGTCGCCTCCGAAGAGATGTCCACCTCGCAGGCATCGGAGAGCGAATCCGAATCCGGTGATCACTCGACGTCCTGATCGAAATCGATATCGCATCAACAGCGTGGCCCGTCGCTTCCGAGTGGCAGGCCACGTTTTTTATTGCGCCGAGCAGCGTTTCGCGTTCGAACCGTCTGGGTTGCAGTTGGGCGAACGAAACTTTCGCCCAGGATTGCGTGCTTTGGCCGCTTGTGGTGCAATCGTCCGCTCTGGGCTCCGCGACCGTTTCAACTCTCTCACGCACCCGCTCATGATTCTAGTTCAAGCGATCATTCAGCCGATCCGATTGTCGACCGTCCGGACCGCGTTGCAGGACGCGGGTTACCCGGAAACGATGGTCAGTGACGCGTTGGGATACGGCCGACAAAGGGGCCAAACAGCAACTTTTCGCGGCAATGAATACCGCATCGATCTGCTGCGAAAAGTGATCTTGGAAGTGGTCGTCGATGACGACGACGTCGACGAGGTAATTCGCATCATCCAATCCTCCTCCAAGACCGGCACCCGAGGCGAAATCGGAGACGGCAAAATCTTCACACTGCCCGTCACCGAAGCCATCACAATCTGACACCCCACCGTTAAAGGTGTCGGACACCTTTTCGAACTCTGAATTTGCCCGGCACCGTTTGACTGCGGTCATTTCTCGACCAGCTTGTTCATATCCCGATCGAATGCTTCGCCGTCGAAGGGGACGACGACGATCTTGCTGGCATGGTTGTCGTTGCCATTGTCGCCTCCTTTGTGCACGTCGATAACCGAAAAAATGAAATGGGTGACGTGGCCGGTTTTCTCGTCAACGTAAGCCGTCGGACGCTCGATGAATTCCCAGTCGTTAATCGTTCCATCGGTGTAGCGAAAAATTTTGGTCTCGTCTTTCTTGAACGCGATTCCTCGATACGTCCAATCGTGAATCCCGTCGGCTGACGTGAAGTGATGTGAGGTCTTCGTTGGCCAATGGTTGTAGACGATGTGATAGATGCCGCCGCTGTACCAAACGGTCGGATCCTCATTTCGTTCTTGGGGTAATTCCCGATAGCTCTTGTAGATCCGGTCGCCCATGATCTTGTATGGCCCCAAGATGCCGTCCTCACTGAGCATGGGGGCGGTCGAGCGAGCAATAATCATGTAACGCCCGTCCGGGCGCAGCAGGACCTTCACGTTGGCCATGTTGCCTTTGCCGCCCCGGTACGCGGCCAAACCAGGATCAAAACCGTTCGCCTCCCACGTGATTCTTCCCAACAGCGTGAACGGGCCGTCGGGTGAATCCGAAACAAAGACTTCGCCGTGTGTGATCTCACTGGTCACCACAGCGTATCGGCCGTCATGCATCCGCAGGCCGATCACGTTGTGTCCTTTGCCTCCCTGCCAATCGGGCCAGAGAAGCCCTTTGTCGACATACGGCCCCATCACATGGTTGCTGACCGCGTGCATGCCCTTCGAGTCCTCTTTCCATCCGACGCTATGGGGAAACGATTGATTCCAACGGCTCGCGAAGATATGGAACTTGCCTGCATCATCCTTCACGATACGCCCGTCCCAGTAACACCAGCTCCTCAGTTCGGAGTCCTCTAGCCCGTTCTTGATGTCACGGGGGAGCACATTCGAATCTCCCCAGATTCCTTTGGATACCAACGGGCCCTGCGGCTGCATTGGAAGGAAGTAGTCGACAAGTTGTTTGGGCTCTCCTGCAGACGCGCTCCACAAGGGCAGAAGAAGCAGGGTTGCCATGAGGCCAATGATTCGTGACATGTGTGGCAAGTTATCCTTTCGCTCGGAAGATTGTCCGATCCGTCTGGTAGCGGCGTTTTGCAGGTGAGGTATTCGTCGGTGATGATTTGCAAATGCATCGAACGCCCCCGAACCTTATTCGTTTTTTATCAGTTGTAAACAGGAAGCACGTTTCGCAACTGTTTCTCAACCCGCCTGTCCTTTCCTGCCAACTTTACTGCACCGATGCACTCGCCTCGTTTTTACCTCACACTGCCAAGTCGCCTTTGTGGTGGCTGAACCCTTGCTGGCTGCTGAGCCGGATCCAAAGAAGATGTTGTTTCGTGGATTCCTTCGGCCCA
>JBICHZ010000143.1:0-13022 GCA_043101355.1 Rhodopirellula sp. JB044 | reverse complement strand
TGCATTTACCCACGGGAATGTCCTCAGCCGATGAAAGAGGAATATCTCCTCAGCGGTCCGCTCGAGCCGACCAACGAAGGATACGCATTAGCAAAGATCTCTGGATTGCGGCTTGCGCAGGCTTATCATCAGCAACACGGGATGAAGTGCGTGTTGCCCATGCCTTGCAACATTTATGGGCCTAACGATCACTTTGATTTGGCGCGGTGTCACGTGCTCAGTGCGTTAGTGAAGCGATTTAGCGACGCAGTCGAATCGGGTGCTGATCAAGTCGTGCTTTGGGGGTCGGGTATCGCCCGGCGTGAGTTCATTCACGTCGATGACGTGGTCAACGGCATGCTACATCTGTTCGATCAGGCAGCCGATGGAGAAATTGTCAATCTTGGTTCAGGCACTGATGTCTCAATCGCTGAGCTTGCCGCGATCATCGCCGAAGAGACCGGGTTCCAAGGTCGAATCGAATGGGACACGACTCGTCCCGATGGCATGTTGAAAAAGTGCACCGATGTGACCCGGTTGAACGACTTAGGGTTTCAAACTCAGATTTCCCTGCGAGATGGTGTTCGGCAAACGATCTCGCAATACAGAACGCTTTGTCAATCAAACAACGACGTCAAGGATGGCATCGTTGCGCAGGAACCGACACGGAGGGTCGCATGAACACGGATACGAAAGACAGTTTGGACCGGTGGTTGGAGAGTAATCTGCAGGCACCAGAATCAGGCCGCGGCAAGTATTGGTTTCCGCTAACGCTTCCGACGTTCGGCAAGGAAGAGATTGCCGCCGCGATGTCCTGCATGTGTGATTATCAAACCTCGATGGGAGCCCTGACTCGCGAATTCGAAAAGGGGTTCGCTGAATTCACAGGTGCCCATGATGCGGTAATGGTTAATAGTGGTTCATCGGCCGATCTGCTGCTCGCATTTCATCTCGTCAATCCGCTCAACCCGCGAATGAAAGCGGGAGAAGAGGTTTTAGTCCCCGCGGTAACTTGGCCGACTCAGGTTTGGTCTCCATTGATGGCTGGGTTGAAGGTGACACTAGTCGACGTGGACCCAGCGACGCTCAATATCGATTTCGATGATCTGCGACGCAAGATTACACCAAAAACGAAATGTCTGTTTGCCGTCCACTTGATGGGCTATCCATGCGACATGCAGGAACTGCAGAATATTTGCGATGAGTACGGTTTGTTGCTGATCGAAGACTGCTGTGAGTCGATCGGAACCAAGTACGCGGACCGGCACGTTGGCAATTTTGGAATCGGTGGCACCTTCAGTTTCTTCTTTTCCCATCACATGACCACAATGGAAGGTGGTATGGTGATTTGTAACTCTGAAGAAGACGTGGAGGCACTTCGTGTGTTGCGGGCACACGGATGGTCACGAGCTCATATTCCAGTTAGCCAGCAGACCGTGGATCAACGTTTTCAATTTATCAATTGGGGATTCAACCTGCGTCCCACTGAATTGAATGCTGCCTTCGGGCTCGAACAACTGAAAAAGCTCGACGCGATGAATGAGCGCCGCGTTGAGCTTGCTGAGCGATTTGAAAACTACATCGATAGCACCCCGCTGTTGAGTCGTGTGTCGATGCCAAAGGCAGGGACATCATGCCCGCTCGCCACCATCGTCCGATTGTCAGGAGCGGCAGCCCATTGTCGCGTCGACGTCCTGAATCGACTTGAGGAAGCGGGCGTCGAAACGCGACCTGTCGTGACTGGCAACTTGGCGCGTCAACCCGCGGCAAAATTGATCGGTGATTTTGATCCGGCTGACTTCCCGGGAGCGGAAGAAATTCACCACGGGAGTTTCTACGTCGGGCTTAACCCGATGTTCGACGACGTGACGTTTGAGCGAATGATAAACGCTCTAGACACAGCGGTTCACGAATCTGTTCAAGCGACCAAGAAGAGCAAGGCGGCCTAATTGCCATGATCGTAACGCGGCTTATCGGCGGATTGGGCAATCAACTGTTTCAGTACGCATTTGGGTACTATCTCGCAAATAAAGCGTCCTGCGAGCTTGTTCTCGATGTGAGTGCGTTTGAAGAGTACAACTTGCATGCTCTCGCCATTGACCCGTTCCGTTTATCTGCCCGGCGTTTGGACAGTTCGGAATCGATTCGAGTACCTCAGCGGTTTCGGGGAAAGCCGAGGTGGACTGAAAGCATTGCAAACGTGGTTGGAATGGCAAGGCCACGAGATAGGCGTCCCCTGAGACTGCGACGCGAGAAACCGTTTGGCTTTGCGCCGGAGTATCTGACCCCAGCAAGTGACTTGTATTTAGATGGATACTGGCAAAGCGAAGAGTTTTTTCCCGGGATGAGAGATGAGTTGAAACGGGAGTTCAGCCTCGCGACAACTTTGTCGGATAGTTCCCGTCGCGTGCTCGATCAGATCCAAACGCAGAAAGCGGTTGCAATGCACGTTCGGCGTGGTGATTACGTGACCAATCCGGAAACGAATAGAATCTATCGATGCCTGGACGCGAGTTATTATCGACGGTGTTTGACGGACCTGCGAAATCGATTTACCGATCTCACGGTATTCCTCTTTTCGAATGATGTTCAGTGGTGTCTCGACGAACTGGATGTTGGCATCGAGTTTATACCGGTGACACACAACGATGCGAGTACTGCCTATGAAGACATGTACTTGATGAGTCAGTGTGATCATTCCATTATCGCAAACAGTTCGTTCAGTTGGTGGGCCGCGTACTTAGGGGGCACGGGGGCTGAGCGACGTGTCTATTATCCCGATCCTTGGTTCAACCACGGTACCCTCAATGGTGCTCATTTAGGTTGTCGCGACTGGATCGGCGAGAACGCACTCGCCACAGGGCAGATGCGCTCGGCGGCCTAACAAGTTATTTCTGATTTTGACTTCTCGAAAATTTGCAGAGCACAAGCACGATGGCATTGCCTTTATCGCAAAAAAGAATCGGACGTAGTTTCGCAAAACGGGCCGATTCGATACTAAGTCTTGTTGGGCTGCACGACCGTATTCCGGTGGCTACGCATGCACGCAGTTATCGCAAGTGGGTCGCGAACAATGGCGACACGACCCATCGCCTGGATTACCGTTTGACACCCAATGACATTGTTTTTGATGTTGGGGGATACCGAGGAGATTGGGCGGCTGAAGTTTTCGAAAAGTTCGGTTGTCAAATCCATGTCTTTGAACCTGTTTCGAATTACTCTGCTGGTATCGCAAAGAGATTTGCTGACGTCGAATGCGTGCACAGTCATTGTTGTGGCTTAGCTGCTGAGGACGGATCGTTCTCACTCGGTATTTCAGATGACTCCACGTCTGAGTTTGTTACTTCCTCAGAGTCGGAGCAATGCCGGCTTCGTTCGGTATCTGCATTCGTTCGTGAAAACGACATTGAGCGAGTAGCACTGCTGAAATTAAATATCGAGGGCGGCGAATACGATCTGCTCGAGCATCTCATCGCGACGGGAATGATCGACATGTTCGAAAATATTCAGGTGCAATTTCACTGGTTCGTCCCGAACGCTCGCAGTCGAATGAATGCGATACAGTCTGCGTTGCAAAAGTCACACGCAACAACGTATCAGTATCCGTTCGTCTGGGAGAACTGGACGAAGGCGGTTGCATGACGCTCGACGAATCTTCAACGCGATGTCGATCCCCTCGAACTCAAGGATACCGCAGCAACTCGTTTGGACAGTACCTTGACAGAATTTTGCTGGGTTCGACTCAGGCTGGTTGGGGTGGTGGCGAAGTCTATCTGAGGAACCTCGCTAGGGGACTGCGTGATCGTGGTGTCAAGGTATTTCTCGCGGTTCGAGATGCGAGCGTGTTGCAAGAGAAGATGGTTGCCGAAGGTTTCACGGTTCGGACGCTCTCGGGCAAAGGACGCAATCCGCTGCAGTTGTGGAATCTTCGATCGTGGCTCAAGCGGGAAAGTATCAGCGTCGTTCATTGCAATGATTCGCATTCGTTGACGGGTTTGGGAATCGCAGCCAAAGCGGTGCGAGGGGTGAAAGTCGTTGGAATCAGACACACGATGTTTCCGATTCGGTCTGTGATGAAGTATTCGCGGGTCGCTGATCGAGTCATCTGCGTCTCCCATGCGGTCTCCGACGCGTGTTTAGCCCGAGGAATACCCCAGGATAAACTCCAGGTGATCCATGCCGCGATTGATATGCCGACCGTGGATTCCGATAGCCGCGATAGTTTGCGTGGAGAGTTTTTACCGAGTCCGAGTCACAGACTGATTGTCGCGGTCGGCAATCTGCTGCCATGTAAAGGGCATGAGACACTCGTCCGGTCAGTCGCGACGCTGAAGTCTGAAGGGACTCGCGTTATCGCCGTAATTGCCGGCGAAGGAGAGCACCGCCCGTATCTGGAGTCACTTATCCGTAGGCTCGATGTGACTGATGAGGTGCGTTTGCTTGGCTACCGGAACGACCCTGATCAATTGATCGCGGCAGCGGATGTTGTCGCTCACCCTTCCCATAACGAAGGGCTGTGTTTGACTGTGGCTGCAGCAATGATGCTCCGCGTTCCGGTTGTATCTACGAATGTTGGCGGCCTGCGTGACGTGCTCGGGTGTGAACCTAGAATGCGCAGTAACGGTCCGTTCGCAAAGGTGTTTGAGGTCGGTGACGATGACGCAATGGCAATCGCACTACGAGAGAGCTTTGCAGAATCTGAGAATGCAGAAATGCTCGAAGATGCGAGTCGTTACGCTAGGAATCATTTCGCAACTGACCGAATGGTTGACGCGACGTTGGATTTGTATCGGAAACTTCACGCCCCCGTTGCGAGGGCAGCATGACTGCGAATGCAAAGGCGAACGATCGGGGCAAACACCGTTTGAACAGGGTTCAAATCGTCGCTCGAAAGAATGGGGTTGGAATTGATCGCGATGTCAATCTGATTGAAGATGCTTTACGAGATCAGGTCGATGTCGAGTGGCAAGAGTATCGTGATCTCGATTCGATCTGGAGCAGTTTCGCTCGCTTGCTGGTACCGAAAAAGGAGCGGCAAGACGGTTGTTTGAATTTGCTGGCTGAACGGGTGCCGCGAAACGCCGCGATGCTCCGCGGTAAAGTGGCTTTGATTCCCAATCAAGAGCGATATCCTCGGCGGCACCTCAAACGCCTTCGCTACGTCGACCAAGTCTTATGCAAGACGCAGCATGCCGTCGAGGTTTTTTCACGCTACGCCGAGCAAGCGACGTACATTGGCTTTACATCCGAAGATCGAAAACTCGATTCGATTACTCCCGACTATGGGCGATTCTTTCATCTCGCCGGAAAGAGTACCCTCAAGGGGACGAGTATGTTGATTGACCTCTGGTCTCAACATCCGGATTGGCCCGACTTGACGGTTGTGCAGTCTGCTTCGAACGCTCCTAGTTCAGTTCCCCGCAACGTGCGTTTGATGACAGAGTACCTGGAAGATGAATCGCTGCGTGCACTGCAAAACCAGCATGGGATCCATCTGTGTCCCTCTCGATCCGAAGGGTGGGGGCACTACATCGTCGAGGGGATGTCGTGTGGGGCGGTTGTCGTGACCACGGACGGTCCTCCCATGAACGAATTGGTAGATGAGACCCGGGGCGTTTTAGTGGCGTGTGACAGATCGGAGCCTCGGCACCTCGGAGTCAATTGGTTCGTGGATCCATCGGCCATGCAAAAGGCCATCGAGAATTTGCTAGAGATGTCTGAAAAAGAGAAGTCCAACTTGGGGGCCAATGCGCGACGATGGTTTGCAGACAATCACGTGCAATTTCAATCGCGTTTTCGTGATGTGGTCAGGCAGTTGATGGAGTAGGTTGTCGACGGCAGCGGCCAAACCTATGCGGCTTTTCGAACCGGTTGGCGATTGATTCGCTCGAGAGCATCTTCGAGATCCGACAGACTGCAATGAATCGGGCCGCGACGTTTGGGTTGTTTGGCACTCACTATCTCGTGACGATGACCTAGATCGTCCGCCAACTCCGAGAAGCACGTGCGGTTACAACGTTCAGGACGGATTTCTAAAACCCCCGCCGATGCCGGTGAGAATAGAACGTTCGTCAATCCCGCGCCGTGAAGGCCGACGACGGTACCGGTCTGATGGAGCAAACGGATTTGTTTTATTAGCGAGTATTGTTCGAGGTGGTGAGTTTCAAAATCATGTGCGTCAAGGTAGCGTGATACCTCGGTGTCGTTCTGTAGAACACGATTTTTCGAATGTCTCCTGCTGATATAGATCTTCCCGTGGTTGAACTCCGGATTGCCGGAGTCCTGCAACCCGATAGCTGATCTTATCAACTGGCCGAGACGACGACGTGAGTCGGCGGAATAGAATGATGGGACAATTAATCGTTCCGCCTGAACAAGAAGACCTTCGTGAGGTTGAATGATTTTTTGAAGCGGAATCCCCAGGAGTTCCAGCGATTGCAACTGAAACGGCTTATGGCAGTCGACGATGTAGGCATCTGCGGAGAGTAGTCCCGCACGTTTGACGAGTTCAATCCGTGGCAGCACTTCACTGAGCCAATGAAAGTAGTTGTGTGAGGCGACTTTGTTGAGGACAACGACTGTTCCTCGGAGGTGGGTTGGGCGTGGTAGGCGTCGCGGAGTGGTCAGCAAACGGCGGAGAAAGCGTGGGTCGAGGTAGCCGTGTGAGAAGTCTTTGGCGCGAAGTCGTCCGGCGATGTAACGCAACTCTTGAAGGTAGTGGTTTTCGAGGCCAACCCAGTCGCAGTTGCGTCCGTGGCACCATCCGCCGTCAATGGTTGCTACGAAGCTGCGAGGACGATCGACGCGATACGAGGCCTGTGCTTTGCCTTCCGCTTGGCCATCACGAGGTCGACCTTGTTCCGGACAATTGTCCAGGTTGTGGACTTCGACGCGGCTGGGAAAGCGATCACGCAACTGATCGATCGTCATGAAGTTGTATTGCTTCGTCTCACCACGACGAAACGGCAGCAGCGTCTCGGGAGCAAACACGTACTTGCCGACGTGAAACAGTTTGCGATTGTGACTGGCGATATCCACTCAAACTCCTCTAACACTCGCACCGCACGGACACGGCGACGGATCTAACTAGGCTGCCCGGTTGCGGCAAATGACTTCATCATGGGTGGCAACAGCGTTTGCACGAATGGCGATCAGGTCGAGTTCTTCGACGATAAATCGATAACCATATCTTGATAGCATTTCGAGACATTCGTCGATGTCAGCACTCGAAAGATGGCGGTATTCAAATCGAAGCATCGCGGGCGTTAAGCGTTCAAAGTTGATCGTTTTGATGATCTCGTAGTCGTAGCCCTCCGCGTCGATTTGCAAGAGATCCACTGAGTCGAGTCCCGCGTCCTCGAGCACTTGATGCACGGTTTTGCAGGGGACTTCTTGGGAATAGATCTGCTTGGGGTCGACGCCATGTTTGATCAGGTGATTGCGATCGAAGGAGGCGCACTCTAGGTCGCCCCCGTCGAGCATGTAGAACGGCCGCACGCCGCAGACCTTGTCGATCGCAGCGTTGACCAAAGTGAGGTCATGGTTATCACCGTGCAACGCTTGCAAGCGTTGATACACGTTCGGCTGTGGTTCGACGAGAATGCCCTTGACCGGGAACCGATTGAGCACGTGTTTGAGGTCATCGTTTTGGTTGCCATCGAAGGCGCCGATTTGCAGGAACGTCAGGTGACCGGTCTGAATCACGTGTTCTGCGATTGCCATTGGTAGGACACTGCCGTACAGCAAGCCTGGTTGGTCAACGAGGAGTTTCGGCACGCGGCACCGAGACAATCCGATTCGGCGCAGTGCCCTCGCACGCATTTGTTTGACGTCCGTGCCGCTGGGGCATCCAGGGAACAAACGTCGGCGAATTTTGCGAAAACGTGCCATTGGTATTCCTTTCGCATCCACGGCAGATCTGTGTTGAAGCGCGAAGCTAGACAAACATGACGTGCCGATTCAAGTCCAACTGGCGAGGGGGCCGTGAAACTCAAAAGGTGAGGCCTGTTTTCAGGAATGCTTGACTCACGACCGGCCGGTTTGGTACTGCGTCTCCTAGGTAGATGGCAGAGTGGAATCTGCATCGTCGGCAGTCGCCAAGGTCACGCGTCTATAGTTGCTGCCGAGGTAGAGAAAAGGCTGCAGCACGGAAAGTCGTTATCGTCCGAGGTTGAATAAGAATGCGAAAGCAAATGGTGATATCCCTTGGTGGCGGATGCGACGTGGCGATGATCCTCAACCACTACCAACTGCGTCACTCGAGTCTACCGTTTGACTGGTTGTGGAATCTTCACGACGGTTTAGGTTCGGTTACGTCAATGATTCAGAGCGGTTTTGACGATGTGCGTGGTGTGGGGGCGTATTCGCAGTTGCCGCACTATCGTTGGCCGGGGCAGCGATCGATCGTCTTTCGCGACTATCCGCATGTGGCACATGTGCACACCAATCCACTGAAGAACCCAAAAGCTTTGGCAACCTTTGAGCGTCGGATTGATCGCATGTCTGAGTTGCTCGAAGGTTCGCGATGCGAGATCGCGTTCGTGTACTATCGCCAAGCGAGCGAGGGGCCCGAAACGTTAGACCATCCGGTTGATGAAACGATTCTGGATGAGAGAATACGAACGTTGGGCACAGAGTCTCGCGATTTTGTTCAGATGATGAGCAGTCGCTACCCTTCGTTGAGTTTTCGCCTGTTGAGTGTGCTCTCGGTGGATGAGGTGTACTTGAACACGCCGTCGTTTACCGAACGGTTCAAGCGAATCGTCGATGATTATGCAACGCAAGGCCTTCGGTTTGATACGGTCGTGACACGCCCCGAAGGCGATCGAACAGCCAACAAACTGTGGCAAAAGCAGTGGGGAGAGGTGATGCGAAGAAACGGTGTGATGAGCAGAATGGACGAAATCAAGAGCATACCGCTTTCGGCAAAGCGTCGGCTGCGGCAAATGGTTCCGAAGCGATTTCGTAGGAATCCCACCGGACACTGACCTGTTCGACTGATGTAATTTCGTTTGCACGGTCAGCACGATCGCGCGATGAACCACGTCCCGGCTAAGCCTTCGGGCTGATGTTCCGGAGGTTGACGCCTTGAATGGTAATATCTCGCGATCACGAAGTGGGGGCAAAGGACGTCGCGCGTGTCGTCGAGCCTTTCGGTAACTCTCGGGACTTCGACGTGGAAAGTGCAGCCGTTTGGCCGGCATGCAGCTTGTCAATTGCGGCGCCCGCCATCTTTTGCGTCCCCACGGAGGATTGGGAGGTTCAGCCCGCGTCAACGGTCCAGAACTGCTTTCGTCGGCGAGGTTACAGATACATTGCTTGGAAAGCTTCTCCTTTCTCGATTTGTTCTTGCATCGCCTCGATTCGCTCTTTGGTTTTGGTCAGGTCGCCGGCTTGGATGTAACGGTCGAATTCGGTGGCGACGGCGTGTTTGACCGATTCGGCTAGAAAGTCGACGGCGGGTTCGTTCAGCCACGGGCAGGTTTCTTTTCCGAGCGTGATGGTCAGGTCCACTGCTTTCGTCTTTAAGTCGTCCTCGCCGGTCAACACGACGCCCTCTACCGCGAACTCGACCCGCCCGTTTTTGGGATCGTTCGTCAAGTAGTAACGACACACCGCGTGGTGCAAGTAGTACGAGTTATGCATGCCGTGTTTAGCGACCGCAGCCTTGAGTCGCATCACGAACGCCTCGTACGCCGGTGAGGCATCAATCGGCACGTCCAGCCGACCGACGCTACGCAGCGGCAAGCAATCAAATTCGAATTCCACCCATCGACCGAACATGATGTTCTCTCCAAAGACCGGTTCGTGACATGTTTCACATTATGATTTCGACACGTCGACGTCGCGACGTGACGTGGTACTGTTGTGACGAATTTACTCGCAAAAAGCGAGGTCAGACTGAGATTGTGAAAAAAACGACATTCTCGACATCGATACCATGTTAACGCGACGTGCGCAAAATGATCGAAAAAATTTCTTGACTGTCTCCGAGCACACGTATCAGATTGGACACAGCTAGATGACGCTCGTCACAGGCATGTCGGATCGCCACGGCGTGCCTCTTTTCAAATCTTCCACGCTTTGGAGACCGAAGATGACCAAGACAATGGGCACGACCCAACCGCCCGTGCTGGACCCTGCCGCGATGCCAGCGGTGACCGCACGTGAGATGATGGTTCGAAATTTGATCACACTGGATCCGGCGATGGATGCCTTGGAAGCTCTCGACGTCCTGCTACGCAATCGGATATCGGGTGCCCCTGTTGTCAATGAAGACGGAAAGTTTCTGGGAATCTTCTCAGAAAAGTCGTGCATGCGTTTTGTCGTTTCGATGGCTTACGATGGCATGCCGAGCACCGACGTGATCTCGCTAATCGACGCCGACCCGCCAACCATCGGCGAGGAAACGGATCTGCTGACGATTGCACAAACGTTCCTCAACGCCGCTTGCCGACGATTGCCTGTGCTCGATAAAGACGGGCGATTGCTCGGCCAGATCTCGCGTCGGGATGTGATGCGAGCCGTTCGCAGTCACCTCAACGCGCCGAAGAAAACCAATACCGCCTCGGGTTTGTTCTTCAGTGCGATCCTTTCGAGCGAGGAGCGTCGGATCTGATCGGTCCGGAGGTCCCGCGGCGAATAACGCATGACGCGGGACGATGCGCAAAACGACAAGCAAAACGGCCAGCAGCAGTGATGTTGTTGGCCGTTTTTTGTTGCCCGGTGGTCACCGTCGTTGCCTGTTGTGAGTAGCGGAAATTGTTACCATGAGCGGCATGAAAGAATTCGATCCCGATGACGAGGAAGATGGCGAGGAACTCGACGCCCCCGGTGACGTCGCGCTCGATGAGAGTGACGAAAACGCCGTCGATGAACTCGAGTCGGGACCGGAATCGGTTCGCGGCCGTCGTATCACGATCGTCGGTCGACTCGGCGGGATGAATCGACGCGAAGCGGCGAACCTGCTGCGTTCCTACGGCGCGGTCGTGGTCGAATCGGACTCCGCGGTGGTGGACTGGATCGTCATCGGCGCCGAGGAATCACCGCTCGCCGAAGCCGAATTGGTTGAAGAAGCCACCCGCAGACGCGGGCGCGAGAGTCAGGCACAGATTCTTCACGAGACGGACCTTTGGCATCGGTTGGGTTTGGTCGATAGTGAACACTCGATTCGTAAACTTCACACGCCCGCGATGCTCGCTCATTTGCTCGGCGTGTCGGTGCATGTCATCCGACGTTGGCACCGTCGCGGTTTGATCAAGCCGGTCCGAACGCTGCACCGTTTGCCCTACTTCGACTATCAGGAAGTGGCCACGGCCAAACGACTCGCCGCCTGGGTGGCCTCGGGTGCCAGCCCCGAGGCGATCGAACGTCGGTTGTTGCAGTTGCTCGAGATCGTTCCGGATCTCCGACGTCCGCTCGACCAACTCTCGATCCTCGTCGAGGGCAAACACGTGTTGTTGCGTCAGGGCGAAGGATTGATCGAACCCGGCGGGCAGCTTCGTTTCGATTTCGACTTACTCGGACAAGCCGACGAACGTTCCACGGTGGATGAATCGGAAAATGACACGACGGTGTCGATTCGGTTTCCCGACCCCAGCCACGCATCCGGCAGCGGCGACGTGCTGTCGTTCCCGCCGTCCGAACCCGATGGCGGATCCGAAACCGAAGACGATTTGTTGCTGTCAGCATACGAGGCCGAAGACGACGGTGATCTCGCGTTCGCGGTGGATTGCTACCACGCTCTTCTCGCCCGCGAAGGTGTTCGCGCCGATTGGCATTTCCAAATCGGTGAATTGCTCTACCGGATGGGCCAAACCATCGCCGCACGCGAGCGATACTACGCCGCGATTGAGGTCGACCCCGATTTCGTGGAAGCCCGATCGAGTCTCGCGGGGGTGCTCGCGGAAACCGGGCAGATCGAACTCGCCGTGGCCGCGTATCAGGGCACCCTCGCTCTCAACGATGACTACCCTGACGTGCAATACAATCTCGCTCGGCTTCTCGATCAACTCGACCGTCCGATCGAAGCGGAAGCTCACTGGCGTCGTTTCCTGCAACTCGCCCCCGGCAGCCCCTGGGCAGACGAAGCCCGCGGCCGTCTCGAACACGGCAACCATGACGCATGAGTGAACCCCGCGTTTCTAATTGATTATAACGTAGGCCGGATGAAGGAGGCTTTGCGACGCCCATCCGGCAATCCAGCTATTCCGTTACCAACGTTTGGAATTCGAAAACGCTTTGGTACGCGTTCGCATCTTCAAAGTATTTTAGTACGTCGGCGTAGAACTCGTTCGTGCACAACGTGGCGCTGTCGCCGACCATGATCAACTTGCGTTTCGCACGCGTCATCGCCACGTTGCTGCGACGACGGTCGGCGAGGAAGCCGATGATTCCGTCCGGGTTGCTGCGCACCATTGTCAGCAACACGACTTCCTTCTCGCGTCCTTGAAAACCGTCGACGGTGTCCACTTCGAGCCCATCCATGTCCAACCGAGAACGCAGCAACCGCACCTGGGCGGCGTACGGTGCGATGATCGCGATTTCGCTCGGTTCGATCCCGGCGGCTTCGAGTTGGCGGACCAACTCCACGATCACGTTCGCCTCACCGGGATTCAATTTACTCTGACCGTCCGGTTCGAGTTGTTCGTCGTACCCCGCCCCTGCGGTATCAATCCACAGCAGTGGCGTCTCGGTCAACGGCGACTTTTCAATGTCAGGCAAATCACACAACAGGTGCGAACGAACCGATGCGTCGGCAATCAAGCTGCCGTCATAGAAATGATCGCTGCTGAATCGCATGATCGCTTCGTGCATCCGGTATTGCACCGTCAAACGTCGGTAGACGGGCTCGCCAAAGCGATGTACCAACCGTTGCATCAGAGAATCCCGCATCCCGATCGCGGCCGCCTCGTCACTGAGCACCGTTGGCGGCAATTGGCAGTGGTCGCCCGCGATGATCAAGCGATCGGCACGCAGGATCGCTTGCCACATGCCTCCCTCGGTACTTTGGCACGCCTCATCGATCACGATTAAATCAAACC